>CAZPZZ010000004.1:38349-53941 GCA_964591245.1 uncultured Vicinamibacteraceae bacterium
TTCTTGGTGAACCGATCCCAGTCACGGGCCGTACCTGGTTCACGATCGGTCTGCATGATTTGCATCCACTCGGGATATTCGACGGGCAGCGCGCTCACACTGTTCAGACGGTCGAGTTCCTGATCAGAGAGTGAAACGGTGACCGAGTTCAAGTTATCGTCGAGCTGATCGAGTCGTTTGGCCCCGATGATGACGCTGGTAACTCCAGGACGATGCAGTAGCCAGGCGAGCGCAATCTGCGCCACCGAGACTCCATGTGCGGTGGCAACTTCAGCCATCACGTCAACAATGTCGAATCCCCGGTTCTTATCAATGGGTGGAAAGTCGAACGTCACTCGCCGAGCATTCGGGTCGGTCTCGTGGTCCCTCGTGAACTTCCCCGTAAGAAATCCTCCCGCCAGCGGGCTCCAGGGAAGCACGGCGAGACCCTGGTCCTCCACCAGGGGGAGCATCTCGCGTTCAAGTTCTCGCCCAGCGATCGAGTAATAGGATTGTGTGCTGATGAACTCGGCCAAGCCGTGCTGACGGGAGATACCGAGCGATTTCATAAGCTGCCAGGCGGTCAGGTTAGAACATCCGATGTATCGCACCTTACCGGTACGAACTAAATCCGTCAGCGCCAGGAGCGTTTCCGCAATGTCCGTTACCGGATCGTGGCCATGGATCTGATACAAATCGATGTAGTCCGTCCCCAGCCGACGCAGGCTGGCGTCGCATTGCTGCATGATGTGCACACGCGACAAACCAATCTCATTGGGCCCCTCTCCCATGCGTCCGCGTACTTTTGTCGCCACAATCACATCCGAACGGCGCGCCCCGAGCGCCTTCCCGAGCAACTCCTCTGATTGCCCGACGGAATAGACGTTCGCCGTGTCGAAGAAGTTGATACCCGCATCAAGGGATCGGTGCACCAACGCATCCGCCTCAGACTGCCCGAGACCGCCGATGGCCTCGAAAATTCCGGTTCCCCCAAACGTCATGGCCCCCAGACAGAGTTCAGAGACGTAGACGCCCGTGCACCCAAGACGGCGGTATTTCATCGCTCAGCCCACCGCTCGAGTACCCACTCCCCGGCTTCCTGAAGTGGCGCCGCGCCCATCCGGAAATGTCCCACGCCTTCCAGCGCCTTGAATGCAACGGTCTGGCCCCGTGCGGCCATATCCTGCGAGAGGCGTTCCGCCGGTTCGAAAGGGACGACTTCATCATCACGGGCATGGATGATGTAAACCGGCATATCACCAACCTGCGTGGCGTCGTCCTCGGCGCGAGCCGCCATCGGAATCGCAGCAGTAAAGAGGTCTGGATGGCGGGTCGCAAGAAACCAGGTACCCCGGCCTCCCATGCTGAAGCCCGTGATGAGAATCCGCTCAGGGTCGATCGAATAGCGAGCCCTCACGTCATCGATGAGTTCCAGTACAGCGCGCTCACTTGCAGGATTCGTCCACCGGCGATCGGACACGTCCGGAGCGACGATGACACCCCCCCACGCTTGCAACGCCGGGCCGACCACTCCGCGAAGAAATTGCATCCCATAGCCGGGACCAGGAGATCCACCGGGATGCAGCGCCAACACCAACGGGACCGGTTCGGCTGCATCGTAGTCGCGGGGTACCCAGATGCCATAGGTCATCGGGCCCACCTCGTCGACGTCGATCGTCGCGTTATGCAACCCCGAGGGTAACGGGTCCTGGACCAACGTGCCAATAAGTGCGAGAGCAAATAACCAGTGCATCATGATCCCCCTTGTCGTCCGGTCATTATAATTGTGAGTTCCATGACCGTCCGCACCCGTTTCGCTCCGAGTCCCACAGGCTACCTCCACATCGGTGGAGTCCGCACCGCATTATTCAACTGGCTGTATGCGCGCCACCACGGCGGCCAATTCCTGCTCCGCGTTGACGACACCGACGAGGAGCGGAACATCAGCGCTGCCCTGAAGCCCATTCTCGACGGGTTCCGGTGGCTCGGACTTGATTGGGATGAAGGTCCCGAAGTCGATGGTCCCCACGCACCCTACTACCAATCCCAGCGTAGCGAGCGGTACGCGGATGCCGTTCGTCGGCTGTTGGCTGCTGGCGCCGCATATCGAGACTATGCCACAGCCGAAGAAATCCAGACGGAGCGGGAGGCCGCCCAACAGGCAAAGCAACGCTTTCTCTACAGCCGGCGGTGGATGGCCGCCACCGACGAGGAGGCCACAGCATTCGAAGCGGAGGGCCGTCGTGCAATCGTTCGCCTGAAGATGCCGCGTGATGGCACCTGTGCGTTCACAGACCTCATCCGCGGCGACGTCGAAGTTGAATGGGCGCTGGAACAGGACCATGTCATTCAACGCGCCAACGGTACGTGTCTCTATCACCTTGCGAGTGCGGTCGACGATCACGATTTCGCTATCACGCATGTCATCCGCGCGGTCGAACACTTGTCCAACACCCCTCGCCAAATTTTCATTGCCTTGGCGCTCGGCTATGACCCGCCAGCCTTTGCCCACCTCCCCTATGTTGCCGCACCGGGTAGCACCGAAAAGCTCAGCAAGCGAAAACTCGCCAAGTACCTGCAACATCATGAATTCAAGAAGGTATACGACCATGGTATGACGATCGCCTCGCAACTCAACTTGCCGGTCTCGCCAGAAACCTTCAACCCCGTGGTCGTCGACTTCTATCGAGAGTTGGGCTACGAACCCGATGCCCTGATCAACTACCTGCTACTACTTGGCTGGTCACTCGACGACCGCACCGAGACGTTTAGCCGTGAGGACATGATCAGGCACTTCTCGCTCGACCGCGTCAATCGTGCCGCGGCCAGCTTTGACCCGCCGAAGCTGCTGGCATTCCAAGAACGGCGCATGCAAGCGCTCGCGGTCAACGAACGGGTCGAACGCGTCACGCCGTTCCTCGAATGCGCGGGACTGGTGCAGTCTCCGGTCACCGACGCGGAGCGAGAACGCATTCGGCTCGTGGTGACAGCAGCAGGAGACCGCATCAAGATCGCTGGCGACGTGTTGGAATACGTGGAATTCTTCCGGCCAGACGGTGATCTCGTCTACGATCAGAAAGCGTTTGACAAGCGATTGCGCAAGGACGGTGTCGAGTCAATCTTGCGCCGATTTCGAGACCGATTAGCAGACACTGAAATATTCGACGCAGAAACGCTTGAAGGCATGATGCGGGCGTTTGTCGAATCCGAAAGCCTCAAGATCGGACAAATCATTCATCCTGTACGGGTCGCCATTACCGGGAAGGCGGTCGGGTTCGGCCTATTCGATGCAATGGAAATATTAGGCCAAACGGCCTGCCTGGCGAGGCTCGACCAGGCGATCACCCTGATCCCCTCGTAGATGTGACACCAGACAAACGGTCTCCTAATACCCATGTCCACTGAAACCCCAAAGAATGCTGCCGAAGGATCGACAGCCGGCCTCGACTTCATCCGTCAAATCGTCCTAGAGGATCGCCAGGCGGGAGCGTATAACGGTCACGTACACACTCGCTTTCCGCCAGAGCCAAACGGCTACCTGCACATCGGACATGCGAAATCGATGTGTCTGAATTTTGGCTTGGCGGGTGAGCACGACGGACTCTGCAATCTTCGGATGGACGACACAAATCCGACAACCGAGAACGTTGAATATGTGCGTGCGATCGAAAATGATGTGCGCTGGCTCGGATTTGACTGGGACACCAGATTTTTCTACGCGTCCGACTACTTCGAACAACTCTACGGCTTCGCGCTAGAACTCATTCAAGCGGGAAAGGCCTATGTCTGCGACCTCCAGGGATCGGAGGTCAGTGACTATCGCGGACTGTGGAACCGGCCCGGACGGAACAGTCCATTCCGAGACCGTCCTGTCGATGAAAATCTTGACCTCTTCTCCAAAATGCGTAAGGGGGAGTTTGCCGACGGCACCCGAACATTACGGGCAAAGATCGACATGGCATCGCCGAACATGAACATGCGGGATCCAACCCTGTACCGCATTCGACGAGTACCGCACTACCGAACGGCAGACACGTGGTGCATCTACCCGATGTATGACTTCACACACCCCTTGTCCGACGCCATAGAGGGAATCACCCACTCCTTGTGCACCCTGGAATTTGAAGATCACCGGCCACTCTACAACTGGTTTCTCGAAAACGTCGAGGTCGCGAGTCGCCCCAGACAGATCGAGTTCGCTCGACTCAACGTGAGTTACACCGTTCTCAGCAAACGCAAATTGCTGGAGCTTGTCGAAGGAGGCCACGTCACAGGATGGGATGACCCACGAATGCCCACGCTGGTAGGGTTCCGCCGCCGGGGTTACACACCCGAAGCGATTCGCGATTTCTGCAATCGCATCGGAATCGCAAAAAGCAATAGCACCGTCTCGATCGCACAGCTCGAGGACTCCGTCAGGCAGGATCTCAATCGCCGAGTGCAACGCATCATGGGTGTACTGCGCCCGCTAAAAGTCATCATCGAGAACTATCCCGAAGGACAAGTCGAGCAACTGGAGGCAATCAACAACCCGGAGGACGAAACGATGGGAACGCGTACAGTTCCCTTCGCGCGTGAACTCTATATCGAGCAAACCGACTTCCGGGAAGACCCGCCCAAGAAATATCACCGGCTGGGGCCGGGACGTGAAGTGCGGCTCCGGTACGCCTACTTCATCACTTGCCAAGAAGTGATTAAAGACCCGGATACCGGAGAGATAGTTGAGCTCCGCTGCACGTACGACCCTGAGACGCGCGGTGGCTACGCGCCAGATGGGCGCAAAGTACGTGGAACGATCCACTGGGTATCGGCCGCCGACGCCGTAAAAGCCGAAGTGCGGCTCTACGACCATCTCTTTACCGAGCCTCATCCCGAAGATGTACCAGAAGGTGGGGATTACAAGGATGCGTTGAACGCCCAGTCCTTGCAGGTGCTGACCGGGTGTCAGGTCGAACCGAGCTTAGCTGGAGCGGCCGTCGGCTCCCGCTGCCAATTCGAGCGCACGGGATATTTCTGCGTCGACAGCGATTCGACCCCGGATCAGCTGGTCATGAACCGCACGGTGACCCTCCGAGATACCTGGGCGAAGATCGAAAAATCCCAGAAGAAGGCGTGACACCTTTCCGGTCTACCTAACGATTTCCAAAAACACAGGATGCCTGGACACCCGACGCCCTAATCAGAAGAGGATCTACGACGCTCGGCCCAATGCATGGGCATCTTCCGCCAAGAATTCTGATGGGCCCGACGCTCTATCGTTGTCGTATCTATGGAGCATCCGACACCTGCGCCGCGCTGGCCAGTCTGGCACGCCATGCCTCGACGGCGCCAGGGTTGGACGCGGTCGCCGGCTCTCTGTCAAGCACCAGCTGGGTAGAGCCAAAAGGATAACCATAGAACCGCTCATTCGCATCGCGGTCCGCCCTCAGGGTAGAGCCCTTGAGCGTTACACCCGCAAACAACCCACGCGTCCGGGAATAGCTAAGGATTTCGGCCCGCAGTTGTAAGTCAGTCGTCGCTTCCGCATCGCGGCCTACCGGTCCGACGACCGCCGAGGCGTCACCGCCGAACTTGAACTCATTCTGGAGAAGGTTTTCGACCCCTCGTCGATTCATGACCATCAGGACGAGGTCGATCGTCTGACCGCCGATCTGCAACCCGAAACTCCCCCCGGTCAATGTCAGGAATGCCGGCTGCGACCAGTTGCCATTCTCATCCTTTGCACTGATGACCCCTTTGCCACGATGCCCACCGAAGACAAAACCTGCCTTGACAGTATTCGGTATGACGGCGATGGCCTCTGCATTCTCCATGATCGACAGCGGCACACCACCGTCTGGTGCATCCATGATCTCGTCGAAGACGACGGTGGCCGCCCGAAGCCGTTCGATCTCGTCGTGCTGCGCCGAACTCACTTTTACTCCCATGTGCAAGCAGAGCCCGATGAGCAGTCCAACCCCGCATATGCGACCACGAATCGCCATCCCATTAAGCATGAACAACTCCATTTTCACTCTTACGCGGACCTCGGTCTCCAACTTCCCACACAGCCTGGCCATCCCTGCTTTCTCGCCACGTCCATCACGATCGCGTTCGAGCGCCCTAGCGTGGCAGCATCTCAGTCTGTCGCTCTGGCTGGTCATGTCACAGCCAAACGCGACCGCTCACTTCCGCTAGTCACCGGCCCGATCCGGAAGAGCAAAGGCAACGTACGCATCGCCTGATCGTGTCCCCACCTTTCCCCCTCCGGCGGCAATTACGATATATTGCCGTCCGTCCTGCATATATGTGATCGGTGTCGCGTACCCGGCCGCGGGGAGACTTGTTTCCCACAATAACTCCCCACGTTTGGTGTCAAACGCACGAAATTGCTCGTCTCGGGTCGCCCCGATGAAGATCAATCCACTCGCTGTCACGATGGGCCCACCGTACGCTTCCGCCCCCGTGGGGGGACGGCGTCCCCGTGAAAGCTCAGGCCAGTCCCCCAACGTCACCTTCCACAAGATTTCCCCGACATTGAGGTCGATCGCGTTAAGGGTGGCCCAGGGGGGCTTGATAGCCGGTCGTTGTTCCTGATCAAGAAAACGCCGGTACCCCGCGAAGACCCACTCGGAGTTGTTGCTCGTCCCGTCTCGTGGCGCCGCCCGTGGATCTACTTCATCCGAATCAAAGAGATACGCAATCAACGCATCCCGATCGCGCTCAGACAAATGCGTATGCGACGGCATATACCCCCGGCCCTCAGTAATAATGCGGCGGGCTTCTTCTACAGTGAGGCGTCCCGCAAGATTATCGACCGCAGGATATATCCCGAGCTCGTCTCCTGCACCATCCACTCCATGGCATTGGAGACAGTGCAACGCGTAGACACGGTTCCCCGCACCGGCCAGCCGCCCCTGGGTCTCCGCGGGAATCTCCACCATGGCTCCAATCCAGGGCATGTCATTCGCGTTGACGTACATGATGCCGGTCGTCGGGTCGACCGCAGCCCCACCCCACTCCCCTCCACCATCGAGTCCAGGGAGAATGATCGTACCTTCACGACTTGTCGGCACGAACTGACCATCACTCCGCATCCGACGCAACCGATCCAGCACGTAACGATGTGCTTCAGGAGAGATGTCCGTGACCTCGGCTTCTGACAGTCGCTGCCGTGCGAAAGGCGGGGGTCGCGTCGGTAAAGGCTGCGTTGGCCAGGCAACCTCACCTGGAATATCTGAGGGAGGATATGCTCGCTCTTCGATGGGAAAAACGGAATCGCCCGTCTCACGGTCGAACATGAAAATGTGGGCGGACTTCGTGATCTGGGCCACGACATCACGACGCCTCCCCTCATGCTCAATCGTGAGCAAATTCGGAGGCGCGGGAAAATCCCGATCCCAAATGTCGTGATGCACCGCCTGGAAATGCCAAACTCGCTCGCCAGTCTGCGCATCCAAAGCCAGCAGTGTATTGGCGAATAGATTGGTGCCTAATCGATCCTTCCCGAAAAAATCCGGAGTGGCAGATCCTGTCGGTACGAAGACCAGCCCTCGCTCCTCATCCACAGACATGCCGGCCCAGTTGTTCGCGGCACCGACACGCTGCCAGGCGTCAGGAGGCCAGGTGTCGTATCCGAACTCGCCGGGATGCGGAATCGTGTGAAACACCCACACAACCTCACCAGTGCGAACATCGAAGGCGCGAATGTTGCCCGGTGCAGCAGGATTCGACTCCGCATGACGTGTTGGCAGAATCAGGAGATCACCAAAGAGCACACCGGGCGTATTCGAGATGATGAAGAGATCGGACACATCCCGACCTGCGTCAAGCCCAGTGTGCAAGTCGACAACCCCGTCAACCCCAAAGGTCGGGATCGGCCGCCCAGTATCTGCGTCGAGAGCCACGAGTTTCGACCCACCCGTGGCGAAAACACGACGGTCGTCGCCGTCGGACCAGTACGTCACGCCACGACTGTTGCCGCCTCGCCGTACGCGAGCTCCCGCACTGAATGGATCGAACTCCCAACGGCGCTCGCCAGTGGCCGCATCGAGCGCAAAAATTTTCGTGGCCGGAGACACCCCATAGAGCACCCCGTCGACGACGATAGGACTGGTCTGAATCTGTGAGCGGTTCGTCTCCTCGTCAGCATCGCCTGAGCGGTACATCCAGGCAACCTCAAGCTGCTCCACGTTCTGAGGCGTAATCTGGCTCAACTCAGAGTACTGACTACTGTCCTCGCCGAGATACACCGGCCAGTCGACATTTCCTTGCGCGTGAACCGTATGTCCCAGGATGCCAACCAGGGCCACGTGCACGAGTCTAGAGAGATCCTGATGATGTAACACTGTGATGTCCTTAGTGTGGCAAACTGGCCTCGAACTCCTCGGAACGGATCAGGTTCATCACCGTCTCGAGATATCGGCCTCGCGTAAGTTCTCTACGATAGTCATCGAGCCCTTCCCCGTCTGGGGCTCGCCGAAGCAATCCTCGATAAAAAGCGTCGACCAATTCGGCCGGCTGCGATCGACCACGAATCATGGTGAATTCTCGGCTGTCGATCATCGAACTCACCTGATTCTCGAGACGGCCACTCTGAATCTCAGCAACCGCCGTCGAAAAAATGTTTCGTTCGATGTTGCGCTGTAAGATCGCAAGATACAGGCGCCTCGCAATCTCCTCCGCCTGCCGGCCCGTATACTCATCGAGGCTAATCCCCTCAAGCTCGAAATCCAGCATGTACTCCAGGTTCAAGTTCCCCGGCACGTACAGCCACACTCGGCACTGACCGCGACCTCTTCCAGGACGGAAGGTCAGGCCATCTGCCCCTTCATCTATGACGAGAAGCCGACCGCCACACCGGCGATCAAGCTCAACACCAAGTTGAAACCGATCTCCAGGAAAACGTCGTCCGTCCTGGTCAAACGGCTCTGCCTCTACCGTGAATGACTCACCGGGTCCCAACTCAATGTCCGCCCGACCAAGCTCACGGAGACGATCGTCGTTCTTCGCTCCATAGAGTTCCAGCTCGACGACGACGGGCTCCCGCCAATCTCCGAACCTGGCCTGTGCACCAACAAGGCTCGGCAGACTCAGGAGCGCCACGGCCAGCACAACCCTTCGCCCCTTACGCAGTCGGTCACCGCGTTTCATATTCTGATCCTCTCTTGACACGAACGTTGCACCGATCGGGAGAGTTCGATCATACCTCGGGTACAATCCTTTACTTCAGCCGTAGCGGCCGCCGCACAAGCCTCATTCTGGCACTCCAATCGACGAAAGTAACCGCCCCATGTCTATCTCTTCCAACCGCCAAATCCTACTCAACGCCCACCCTGTCGGGTTTCCGGTCGACACCGATTTCAAGATGGTTGAGACACCGGTCGCCGATCCCAAACCGGGGGAGCTCTTGATCCGTACGATCTACCTGTCGCTGGACCCGTACATGCGTGGGCGCATGAATCCAGGGGCATCGTATGCCAAACCGGTAGAGCTCGGGGAGGTCATGACGGCGGGAACAGTCGGCCAGGTAATGGCCTCTCATCACGAACGATTCACAGAAGGCCAGTATGTGCTGTGTAATAACGGCTGGCAGGAATATGCGCTATCAGACGGTTCTGGTGTACGGACGCTCGATCCCGAGGTCGCTCCAATTTCGACAGCGCTCGGTGTACTGGGAATGCCCGGGCTCACCGCGTACGCCGGCCTGCTCGAAGTCGGTGAATTGAAGGATGGTGATGAGGTGGTCATATCTGCCGCATCAGGTGCCGTGGGGGCGGTCGCCGGACAGATTGCCAAGATCAAGGGACACCGCGTCATCGGTATTGCTGGCGCGCGCCACAAATGCGAATACGCTGTCAATGACCTCGGTCTCGACGCGTGTGTGACCCATCGCAGCAACCATCTCGCCGAGGACCTCAGCGAGGCCTGCCCGAGCGGCATCGACCTTTACTTCGAGAACGTTGGGGGAAAAGTTTTCGAGGCCGTCTTACCGTTACTCAATAACTTCGCACGGGTTCCCGTCTGCGGACGTATCGCCAACTACAACGCCACAACGTTGCCAACGGGCCCCAACCAGGTCCCCCCTCTCATGGGCCTTGTACTGGTACGCCGGCTACGTCTACGCGGATTCATCGTCTGGGATCATGCGCATCTCGAACAGGCGTTCATCGAGGACATGAGCAACTGGATCCGGTCAGGTCAGCTCAAGTATCGCGAAGATGTCGTCGTAGGGTTCGAACAAGCAGTGAGCGCATTTCAAGGCCTGCTGCGTGGCGAAAATTTTGGCAAGCTCCTCGTGCGGGTCTCAGACGATCCGACACGCGCGTAACAGGAGACGAACAACCTCTTGTGTCCGCTCCTGGCTACCGTCACTCTCCGCAGCTGACTGAGCCAATGCAAGCAAGAGAGCACCATTTGCAATGACCTCACGCCCACGGTTTCCGGATTCGCTTGTCCTCGTTGGTGGGCTCATCCTCGCGGCCCAAGTCGCCACCTACATCCTTCCCGCCGGTGAATTCGAGCGGGATGGCCGCCAAGTCATCAACGGAACCTACCACACTGTCACCACCGCCCCACTACATCCGTTCGCGTTCCTAACGGCAATCCCAACGGGACTAGCCGAAGCCGCTGACATCATCTTCTTCATTTTCATCGTCGGTGGGGTCTTCGGCGTACTGCGTGCTACCGGCGCCATCAACGCACTGCTCGGCCTCGCCATTCGACGACTCGGGCACCAACCGGTCTGGCTCGTCGGGGGCATGGTCACACTGTTTGCGCTCGGCTCCTCCACCGTAGGCATGGCCGAGGAGTACGTGCCATTCATCCCACTACTCGTCGCCATGTGCCTAGCCTTGCGTGCGGACGCGGTTGTGGCATTGGGTATCGTCTACGTAGGAGCCGGCGTCGGGTATGCGTGTGCCACGCTGAACCCCTTTACCGTGCTTGTCGGTCAAAGCATCGCCGGGGTGGAACTGACCTCGGGACAGGGCGTACGGTGGGTATTGCTGGGTCTCTGCCTCTTGATCGGCATTCACCATATCCTCCGCTACCGAAGCCGTATCGAGGCCAACCCGGCGCAGAGTCTGGTGCACGACATCTCCTATCGCGAGGGCTTCGAACTTCCTGAGGACGTCAGGTTGAGCCCGGCACGGATCGTGGTGCTGAGCTTGCTGGCCGCAGGCGTGGGATTATTTGTGTTCGGCGTCGGGGCACGTGGCTGGTACCTGACCGAGCTCACCGCCGTCTTTCTGGGTATCGCGTTAGCCGCCAGCCTCGTGGCTCGATTGGCCCCAAACCATGCGGCCCACGCTTTTCAAATCGGTGCTAGCGAGATGACGACGACGGCCATCATCGTCGGCTTCGCTCGCACTATTCAGGTGATTTTGACAGAGGGACAGGTCATCGATACGGTCATCTACGGTTTGGCCTCTCCGCTCCAACTCTTTCCCGGACACATCGCTGCGTTGGGAATGCTTGCCGTGCAAACACTGTGCAATCTGTTTATCCCATCCGGCTCGGGTCAAGCCTATGTCACCATGCCAATCATGGCTCCCATAGCCGATCTGACCGGCCTGACCCGTCAGACGGCTGTATTGGCGTACCAATTTGGAGACGGCTTCACCAATATGATCGTCCCCACCAACCCGGTTCTTATGGGGATGCTCGCGTTGGCAAAGATCCCCTATCAGCGATGGCTACGATTTATCGGACCCTTGCTGGTGAAGCTCTACGTGGTCGCTGTCGTGGCACTACTCCTGGCCGTCGAACTGCAATACCCCTAGCCGAGAAAATGCCACATAGAGAAAATCATCAAATCAAGGGCAATCAACGCATCACGGACCACTCCAACCTCCCAAGCACCGTGCCCAACGAAACGAGCCGGTTCACCGAGGGAACGCGCCAAACACGAAATAACCGTTGTACACTGCTCTAGAACAAGTTAGTTTCAGCGAGCCAGATGAGTCGACATCAGTGCAATACTGATGCAGGCAATCATCGTTGCTGTAGGAGATTTCATGACCAAAGGCACACTTTCGCAGCTCGGCGCTCTCGTGATCGCCGGTGGACTCACCTTCGGGTGCGGCTCGGCAGGAAACTCCGGTGACGGCCCACCCAGCGAAAATGTACCCCAGCCGGTGTTCGATGAGACTTCGCGGCCCGATACGATTCAACTCGTCGCCGAACCCGCGGCCCTGCCGGCTCTCTCAATGCATGATCTCGACGGAAACGTGATCACCGGGGAAGATCTGCGTGGGAAAGTCGCATTATTTAACTTCTGGGCGACTTGGTGTGGACCATGCCGGGCCGAAATTCCAGATTTGATCAAACTGCAGGAACGATATCCCGACCAGCTGCAAATCATCGGTGTATCCACCGATGAGGGGCCCGTAGAGATGGTCGAAGCCTTTGCCGAAGAATTTGGGATCAACTATCCGATTGTCATGACGACAGCAGAGCTGAATAGCGCCTTTCCAGGTGTCATGGCGTTGCCTACCTCATTCATGGTGGATCCTGACGGCCGCGTCGTGCAATCACATGTTGGATTGATTCACCCAGGAGTGCTCGAGCAAGAAACTCGTTTCCTTGCTTCGCTTGATACGGGCATCTCTGTCGATCTCGTTGAACAAAACCAGCACGCCCGGTTAGTGAACGCGGCGCACGCGACGGAAATTCCAGGCCTCGACCTATCCGGACTGACCCCAGAACAGCGGACCGTGGCATTGCAACGTTTAAACGAAGAGAATTGTTCGTGCGGCTGCCAACTGACTCTGGCCCAATGCCGGATCAACGACTCGGCTTGCGGAATCAGTCTCCCACTCGCCGAACAACTTGTCGCTGAGATCGTCGCCGACTAGAAGTCGCTTCGCCTGACGGCTGGGGCTCCGGTCTTCTACATCAACGAGGCTTCCGCGGTCACTGCGTCGGCCGGGGTTGGTGTCGACCGTTCCGATGGCCGAAGGTCATCATCTGAACGGCCTCCAAACACCAATCGCACCCCGCCCATGAAATCGTCCAAGATCAGATACGTCGTCGGTACCAGTATCAACGTGATGAACGTTGCGAAGACGACCCCGAACGCCAGCGAGACAGCCATTGGCACCAGAAACTGGGCCTGGAAACTGGGTTCCACCATAAGCGGAAGTAATCCGACAAACGTGGTTAGCGACGTCAGCATGATTGGCCGAAAACGAGCCACGCCCGCCTCTCGGACCGCCACCTCAAGGTCGCCGTGCGTCACTCGTTTGCGATTGATGAAGTCAACCATCACAAGGCTGTCGTTCACAACCACGCCGGTCAATGCCACAAGCCCAAACATTGACATCATCGTGACGTCCAGCCCGAGTAAGATGTGCCCCCAGACCGCTCCGACCAGTCCGAATGGAATCGCGCTCATGATCACGAGTGGCTGCAGGTACGACCGGAGAGGAATGGCCAGCAACGCAAAGATCATGAGCAAGGCTAGCGCGAAGCCACGCTGCAGTCCGCCCACGGCGTCACGCTGCTCGGCCTGAGCCCCCTCGAATGAATGACTCACCCCAGGAAATGCCGCGAGGATGTCAGGTAACGTCTGTGTTTCAAGATCAGAAATCACCGCCTGGGACGAAGTGATCGATGCGTCTACCGCGGCCGTCACACTAATGGCACGCTGTCGATCTACCCGGCGAATGGCGGCGAACCCCCGCCCAGCTTCAACCTCGGCCACCTGACGAAATGGCACTTCGGCACCCTCTGGCGTACGAATCCGCATATTGTCCAAGTTGCCAAGAGATCGGCGTTCTTCTTCGGGATATCGCACCATGACGCGCACGTCATCACGGCCTCGCTGAATACGCTGCGCTTCCTCACCATAGAACGCTTGGCGCACCTGACGCCCAAGGTCCTGCAGGGTGATACCGAGGGTTTCGGCAGCAGGCTTAATACCCAGCTTCATTTCCTGCTTACCCTGGCGGAAGGTATCGGAGATCTCAAACACTCCGGCATATTCCCCAAGCCGACGCTGGACCGCGTCGGCAGCCGACCGAAGCACAGCGATATCGCTTCCGGTCAACTGCACATTGACATCCTCACCCGGGCTCATCATCGTTGCGGTGTACTTCACCTCCCTCGCCTCGGGAATCAGACCCGTGATCTCTCGCCAGCGGTTTCCCAGTGCTTCACTGGTGTAGGTCCGAGTGCCTGAAGGGGCCAACTCGATGGTGATCTCTCCTAGATTGGACGCGGTACGGTTCATGATTGGGCCGAATGGACTCCCACCCTCTGCCGCAAGCGGCTGGTCGCCGATCGAGGAGTAGATGTGGCGGAAGGGATCGGCACCAGTCTCGCGTGTCAACTCTTGACGAAGGACATTCGCCCCTCGTTCAAGTCGAGCAATAGCCTCAGACGTGTTGGCAGCGGGTGTCCCTTGCGGCATGGTGACCGCGGCCGAGATGAAATCCGCCTCGATCGATGGGAAGAAATGAAAATTCGCCCAACCTCCCAACACCATGCCGACGGTCAGAATGAGGGTCGCGGCGCCCACTGCGGCTGTCGAATACCGCCATCTGAGTGCGACGTCAAGCGTCGGCCGATAGGCCACACGGATGACACGTTTCAAACCATCTGAAAAAAATCTCTGGAAGCGCCGCCAGCCCCCCCGGTGCGTCGGCGGCGCAGGGGCACGCGATAAATGCGCCGGCAGAATCTGCAACGACTCGACGAGGGAAAAAAGTAAACATGGAATGACGATGAGCGGGATAACCCTGAAGACCTTTCCCATCATGCCCGGAACAACCAACAACGGCATGAACGCGGCCACACTCGTAAGTACCGCAAAGATGACGGGAACAGAGATTTCGGTCGCACCCTCAATCGCACCACGCAGACCGTCACCATGACGTTCTTGATGCGTGTAAATGTTTTCTCCGACCACAATCGCATCATCGACGACGATACCGAGAACGAGAATAAAGGCGAACAAGGAAATCTCATTGATCGAGACCTCCAACCCCGGCATCAGCCACAAGGCCCCAAGGAACGAAATCGGAATCCCCAAACTGGTCCACGCAGCCAACCGGAGATCCAGAAACAACGTCAGCACGAGAAAAACCAGCGCGAACCCTGTGGCACCGTTGCGTAGCAAGAGCGTGAGGCGATCGTCAAGGATCTGTGCCTGGTCCTGCCAGGTTGTCAGCGTGATGCCAGCGGGCAACCACCCGGCTGAGGTGGCTACGTATCCGTGGACGACATCCGCAATATCCAACGCACTTTGTTCACCAGTGCGAAATACCGACACGAGCACGGTCGGTTCGACATCGAAGCGGGCCATCTGATCAGTCTCAGCAAAACCATCGACAACCGTGGCAACTTCACCGAGACGGAGACGGCTGCCATCCGGACGAGTCCAAAGCACCAGATCCTCGTACTCGATGCCGCGATAGGCCTGACCGATTGTGCGCAGGAGAATCTCACCGCCGTCGGTACGTACCGACCCACCCGGCAGATCAAGCGAGGATCGCCGTACCGCCTGTGCCACCTCGTCGAAACTCAAGCCATGACGCCGCAGCGTCGACTCGGAGACCTCGATCGCGATCTCATACGGACGAGCATTCACGATATCGACCTGGGTGATCTCCGGCGAGGCCGAAAGATCATC
>CAZPZZ010000004.1:54041-68886 GCA_964591245.1 uncultured Vicinamibacteraceae bacterium
GAGGTGACCTCCTTGATGCCGTCAACCCCTTGGATGGCTTCCTCGATGCGAACGTTAACTGCCTCTTCGACCTCCTCTGGAGCCGCACCCAAATACGGCACCTCAATCGTGATCCTGTCCAACGAAAACTCGGGAAAAACTTCTTGCTTGACAGTAACTGCCGAAAACGCACCACTGACGAGAATGAAGAGCATCAACAGGTTCGCGGCCACCGAGTTACGGGCGAACCAATCGATAATTCGAGTCATGACCCGCGTCTCGGAGTTACACCAGGCGTCATCACTCTCCAGCCGCCGCGGTCTGCCCCGTCGCCCGGTCCACCGCAGTACGCAAGAAAGACACCACGTCGGTCATGAGCCCCGAAAGTTCTTCGACCGATCCGTCCACCTTGATCGTGTCGGCGAACGCCCCCGTCGTGGTCTCGAGCAGCCGGGCCGTCACCCGAAGCTGGCCTGCAACGTGTTGGTAGCCTCCAGTCACGAGCCACTGGGCACCGCCCTCGACAGCCGCCGACATCGCGGCACCCTCGGTCAGATCACTTTCGTCCAGTCTCACGATCGACAGTGTCCCGACCGGTTCCAGGCCCTCGACAATAGCCTCTGCAATAACGGTTTTGAGTTGATCGTCAGCCGGGTTGCGAGAGATATTGGCGAAAAGCGTCAGCGCCACAGCCGGCTGCAATTCCTCGGACCTTCCCGCAGAGTTTCCAGCGACAGTAGGCCGTGAAGCCTCCTGGGAGAGCCCCAGACGCACACGTAGAGCGGCCACCAGTTCCTCCGTGAGCGTCTCCTGTCCTGACAACGTGCCGTCGAGCTTGATGGCCCCAACGAGATTCCCCCCGGCGACATCAAGCACTCTGGCCGTGATTCGCAGCAGATCACCGTTGCGCTGGTACCCACCGGTCACGAGCCGCTCCACCTCCTCCGCGGCGGCCGTCTCACGTGCAGCCGACTCGGCCGCAGCCGGCAATGCCAACACACTCACACTCCCCGGATCCTCAAGAGCCCGCGCAAGCGACGTCGCGAACTCCGTACCAAGGTCAGCATCAGCAGGGTTCCTTGACACATTGGTGAACGGTAGCACTGCAACACGTAACGTTGCCGGTCGAGTGTCTGGCGTCGACACAGGCAAGGGTGCCGACTCAGCTGTGACTGGTGTCGGGGCGGTCGTGGCCGGTATCTCGACCGTGCGAGGTTCATCACGGTCCGTCTCGGGTGTGGCAGTCGATGGACGGGGTAGCTCCCGAGCACGATCTGGAGGACTGTCCCGGCGAACCGCTCCGGCGCGCATGCCACTGCCTCGCTGTGCGCGCACGTCCCGCGCGGCACTGGAGCCAGGTCGCTCAGATGGCTCACGAGAGGGAACACCTCCCTGAAGAGCCACTTCTTCCTGTGGTGCAGACGCCGCCTCGTCTCTCGCGCGCAACCGTTCAAGCTCGGCGCGAATGGACGCAATCTGGTCCGCTCGACTGACACCCGACTCCGGGCCAGCACCAGGCAACGGTGCCGTCCGGGGCTGGGGCGCGCCCTCCGCAACGAGTGGCCGAGGCGGAACGCTTGCAGGCTCCTCAGCCTCCTCCGCACTCGCTGCACGGCGAACTTCCGAGAGAATGTCGACTGCACCGCTCGGCATCTCCCCCGCCATCTGCGTGTCCTCTGCGAGCACACGCACCACCATTCCGTCGGTCACAGTGTCGAGCGCTGACACACATACCCGTTCCCCTTCCGCAAGGCCACCACTGACAAGTACGTGCTCACTCGTCGAGCGTAAAACCTCCACTTGACGGAACCTCAAGCGATCCTCAGCATCAACGACCAACACCCGGTCACGTCCACGCAGCGCCGCCCATGGTAAAACCACGATATCGTCGACAGTGCGCCCCTCGATCTCTGCCTCCACGAACATCCCGGCGGCGAGAGGGGGTCTGGATGGATCGGCACCAGGCGCATATGGATCATCAACTTCGGCAACCACGTGCACCATACGGCTCACCGCATCGATCTCACTTTCGGTCCGGGCAATATAGCCCCGCCACTGGTGGCTACGCCCCGCGAAATCCGCCGTCAACGTCACCGCTGGCCCGGTGCGCTGTTGGCTGCCACGATAGGACATCGGAACGTTGACATACGCCAATTCTTCATCCGGAAGCGGTAAGCGTATTTCAGCCGAATCCACCGCATAGATACGCCCCAGGGCATTACCTCTGTTCACGAATTGACCGACGTCCACCTCCTTGCTCTGAACCCGGCCGGCATACGGGGCAATAACATCGGCACGCTCGAGGTCACGTATCGCTCGACTCAGTGCGGCTTCAGCCGACGCCACGGCCGCGCGCGCATCTTCGACCTGCGGCTCCCTGAGCGTCAGCGCACTCGGAGCACCACTGCCAATCTCGTCCCACTCTCTCCTCGCGACTTCCGCTTCAGCTTCCTCCTGTGCCAACCGGAGTTCCGACTGCGCAAGCTGGGATCGTGCATTGATGACGGCTTGCTGATAATCGTAGGGATCGATGCGTAGCAACACGTCGCCAGCTTCAAAGAACCCCCCCACAGCGAACGATGGCGAGACCTCGATGATAGGTCCAGAAATCTCCGGAACGAGCTGACTTGAGGTCCTCGGTTGAACCGTCCCTTGACTGTTCACAGTCAGATCGATCCGGTCGAACGCCACCGTCTGCACTCGAACACTAGGCGGCTCGATAACAGGCGGCCGCGTCTCAACAGGCGGCCGGTTGATATACATCACATAGGCTGCCCCTACGGCAACGCCCAGCACAAGAACGGGCAGTAATCCCTTGAGTAATTGGGTAAAAAATCGCATCGGTACAAACTCGTGGTGTGTGAGTGGTGTGATTATTGCCGTTGCCCCTCGGTCGGCAACGCCCCGGGGGCGGCAAATCCGCCGCCGAGAGCCAAATAGAGGTCCACACGATTTTCGAGACGCTGCCGCCGAGCGGCAATCAGATCTCCCTCAGCCTGCAGTGCCAACCGCTGCGACTCGAGGACGGTCACATAGTCATCGAGTCCTGAGCGATAACGATCGTCGGCCAATATTTCTGCCGCGCGCGACTGCTCCACTGACGTCTCGAGCAGGCGCTCACGCGCAGCCAGAAACCCTTCCGCGGCCAGAGCCGTCTCAACCTCCGAATACGCTTGCAGCAGCGTGTTGGCATAAACGGCCAATTGCTCCGCTGCCTGTGCTTCCGCACGATTGATACCCGCGCGCAGGCGCCCGCCCTGAAACAGAGGCTGAATCAAATTTCCTAACAAACTCCAGACACCGAAATTCCCATCGATCAGGTCAGCGAGCGCGCTCGTCGCAGTACCCGTATTACTGGTGAGACTGAACCTCGGGTAGAGCTCTGTACGAGCAACATGCAGCCGCTGGCTCGCGGCGGCAATACGACGCTCTGCCGAAACCAGGTCTGGTCGCCGACTCACAATATCCGATGGCAAACCCGCCGGGATCTCGACCGGTGTGACCGGCAGCAAGTCAGGGGTCTCAAGACGACCGCCAGCATAACGCCCCATCAGGACCTCGAGTTGGCGAATCGACGCATCGAGCTGTTGGCGGCGCTGCTCCCGCAGTGCTTGAGCATTGGCCAGATTCGACAGCGCCAACCGCACGTCAAGTGACGGGCGAAGCCCCTGTTCAAATCGCTCACGTACTTGATCAGATGATGTTAAGAAACTAGAAACCGTCGCCTCTGCCAACCGTAGCTGCTGCTCCGCCTCGGCAATGGCAAACCATGCCTTCGTCGTTTGCCCGGCGAGGGACAACTGCGCACCACGCAGATCCGCGATCTGCGCTTGCAAGTCGGCCAGCGCAGCCCGCGCCCCAGAACGCAGCCGCGCCCAAAGGTCTGCTTCCCAGGTGACGTCAAGCGATACCCCATAGTTGGTAAACACAGTACTGAGGACCTGGTCCTCGCTACCTGGAATGGGGAAACCGATGAAATTTTGTTTCCGACGCGAACCGTTCAGTCCCACCTGCAACGTAGGGTAGAGGTCGGCCGCCGCTATTCGAGAATCGGCACTCGCCTGCTCAAGCCTCGCTGCCGCCGCTTGCAGGTCATAGTTTCGCTCAAGCGTCAGCCGGACAACCTCGTTGAGCCCCATATCACCGAAGTCATTCCACCACGATAGATCCGGCCCCTCCGCCGCCTCAGCCTGCGTCGTCCACACGTCGGGAGCATCGACATCAACAACCGGAAGCTCGACGGGAGGAGCAGTCGCACATCCGACGAACAGTAACGGGAACACGAAAAGGCCGCACTGTCTCATCCCAGCCTCCGAGCCGCTTCCGACTGCGGGACGGGGGCCACCATCCCACCGACCGCGAAGTGAACCAATGCCTCGAGAACCTCCTCTGGTTCTCGGCGCACCCGCGGATCAGTTGTTACCACCGTAGCGCCCCACATCATCGTGTAGGCCATGGAGCCGATGAGAAATCCGACACGCCAGTGCACCTCCGTCGCATTCAGTTCTGGCCGGCTGCGCTGAAATGCGTCGCGAAAACGCAAGAACACCGTGTCAAACAACTCCATGAACTTCGCACGAAGCTCCTGATCCACCTCGGCATGTACCCGACCGACGAGTCGAAGAAACTTCGGAGCCTCGTCCCCCCACGCACCCCAGGTATCGAAGAGTGGGGTCAAGAACGCCCGCACCAAAAGTTCCGTCTCCACCGGACGACCATCCGCGGACGCCTCGAGCGCATCTAACCGAGACAACCGGGCAGTATTGATCGGCAGGGTTCGTCGCTGGAGTACGGCAATAAGCAGCGATTCTTTGGAACCAAAGTGATAATTAATCGCGGCGAGATTTACACCGGCGGCATTCGTAATGTCCCTCATCGACGTAGCCGGAAATCCGTGTTCCGCGAACAGGCCCTCGGCCGTGTCGAGAATCCGCTCCTTGGTATCCGTTGCCATTACACGCACACACTCCCTAGCAGGCAGAATTAATTCAAACGTTCATTTTAATCATACGTTCGACAGCAAAAAAAATACAGTCGCACGGTTCACTGCGTCGGGTTACGGGTACAACTCTCGGACGCGGCGGATGTCGTTACTCGAAAGACCGACCAGACGTCGGATGTCGATCGCTGTATTCACGCGGCGCCGATAACGCTCGAAGAAAGCCACGACGTTGCCACCATCGGCGAAGTCGAACATGACGTCGCCGTACTCATCCGAATGCGACAACCCGAGGGCATGACCGAGCTCGTGGAGGCACGTCAGATAGATCACAATCGCGCGAAACACCGGGTCCACAGCTGAGCGCCGCCCCAGCGTGGACCCAAATCCTACGCCTGGTGGTCTAATACGAACGATGGCACCACGACCACCGTTCACCAGCGTCGGTTGCATCTCACCGAACCGCCCAGTCGCACTCTCTGCCCATTCAATCCGGATCTGCGCGGCCCCAGGATCAGAAACTTCCATGAAGCGGATACTCCCACCTAACACACGCTTCCACGCTTCCACAGCCCAGACGGCCAAAGTGGCGTCGCCAGGATCTACCGGACCAGGTGCCACCGCAAACGACACCCCGTGCGCGGGATTCAGTCGTCCCACGGAAGGTCCCGTCGCGGTCGCGATCGAGAACGCGACGTACACGATCCCGAACAAACCTGCTGCGACCGCGGCACGCTCGAAACGGGTCTGGCGACGCCCTTCCAGCATTCACAGCATGCTACTCGAAACCTCCGTGCCAGAGTTTTTCTCCACCGTTTCGACTGCCAAACGCGAAGAGATGACGTACTCCCATGCAGTAAGGTGTTGAATCCTGGTGGCACCGAGGTTAAGCTTCCTGTGTTTCTCGTGTTCTGAATCGTACAACTCGCGTGACACCATCGTGGTATCAGGTCGACCGAACGACAATGGGCGGCCGGGTGATGTGCGAGTTCAGGACCCTGGGGTGGTGATCGGCCACTGGCACCGTGTCCACGATGCGATGCGTAGAGGTCGATTCAAATACTTGCGCGCGAACCCGCTGCTGAGGGCGTAAATGGAACTGTTTCAAGTCGGAACCGATCCGTGGGGCCAGGAGATTCTCATTAGGATTTCGTGGGGACTCCTGACCGTGTCATTCTGGGCGGGCATCGCCTTCATCATTTTTCACTCGATTTACGCGGTTGTCTGGAAACCGCGTGTCGAGACCGGGACTCACGGTGACGGCGCCTCTGGCGCCAGCGCGTCCATTCCCGATCGGATCGTGCGGCACAACGGCGCTGCACGCGCGTTCCACTGGGTGATGGCAGCGTCGATGCTCACGCTACTCGTGACCGGCTTTCTGCCGATCATCGGGCTGGAATTCTCGTGGCTAACGATTCATTGGGTGGCCGGACTCATCTTGATTCTGTGCATCCTGTACCACATCGTTCATGCCTCATTCTTCCTCGACTTCTGGTCGATCTGGATCCTGCCGGGAGACCTGAGCGAGGCTATCGAGCGCACGAAGCGCCAACTGGGTGGCTCAGCCAAAGTTGGCCTGCATGGCAAGTATCCATTGGATCACAAGCTCTATCATCTTGCCGTCTCGATTTTCGGACTACTCGTCGCTGCTACCGGCCTGTTGATGATGTTGCGCATCGACACACCGATTATTCCCCGCAACGACGCCTTCTTCGCCGAGGGGCAATGGGGTATCGTCTACAGCTTGCACGGACTCGCGGCGGTCTTGTTCGTGACGCTGACCATCACCCACATTTACTTCGCGGTCCGTCCAGAGAAGCTCTGGATCACTAAATCCATGATTTTTGGTTGGGTCAGTCGCTCGGACTACTTGTCCCACTTCGACCCCGATCGATGGAAGGTGGACTCAAAGTAAAGGGCTAGGTCAATCGTGTCGGAATCCACTACAACCGAGCTCAAAGAACGAATTGACGCGCTTGAGGGCGGCTACGAGTTCTTTCTGAGCTATGCAGCCAAGGGATACCGGGGTGAACCCGGTGTCGGCGACGGCGAGTTACGAACTTCCCTCGAGCGCATGCGCAATGCGCTTGAGGGACTCGGCAACCTCTTGACAACACTCGTCCGGGAAAGAAACCTCGAGCCACTCTCCGCGTACGACGGCTTCATCGAGGTGGTGAGTTCGGATGCACGCCGAGCCCAGCTCGCAATTGAGCTGGTCCAAGCTCAACCGGGCGTCAGCAGTCAGGTCATCGACAATCTCAACGGGTCAATTCACCTGCGGGCAGTACTCACCGATCTCTTCCTCATCGATGAAATCCTCAGACCGCACGCGTCGGACGGGATTCCAGCAACCGCGCTCGCCAATGAGGAGCCGCCGCCGCCTGACGTGACGTCCTAACGCTCGTCCACCCCCGCCGCAAGCAAGCAAGAGGCGTTCTATCGTGACCGGCGCGCCGACGACTTCGACGGTCACTCCGCCTGACGCCCACAACCGCGCGCTGCTCGGGCACGTGCGCCCTTCGGATTGGGTCAACCCCACACCAGCCGCGCAGTATCACCTGGTGGTGGTGGGTGCCGGCACAGCCGGGCTCATTGCCGCTTCATTCGCCGCCGGCGCCGGAGCTCGCGTCGCCTTGGTCGAACGTCATCTCATGGGCGGCGACTGCCTCAATACCGGCTGCATTCCCTCGAAAAGTGTCATTCGTTCGGCCAGGATCTTCGGTGCACTGAAAGCGGGAACGCAACTCGGTTGGCATATCCCGGCCGGCGCACACGCAGACTTTGGCGCAGTGATGGAGCGCATGCGGCATGTACGAGCCCGTATCAGCCCCCTCGACTCAGCTGCGCGCTACCGCGATGAGAAGAATGTCGATGTCTTCTTTGGGGCGGGACGTTTCACCAGCGAGACCACACTCTCCGTGAATGGCACCCCGCTACGCTTCAAGAAAGCCGTGATCGCGACTGGAGCACGAGCAGCCATCCCGCCGATTCCAGGTCTCAGTGACGCCGGGTACCTGACCAACGACACCGTCTTCAACCTCACGACACGCCCTGGGCACCTGGCCGTCATCGGCGGCGGCCCGATCGGCGCAGAGCTGGCTCAAGCCTTTTGCCGACTCGGCTCGAAAGTCACGATCTTCGAGCAAAGTGGACAGCTTCTCGGCCGAGAGGACCCCGAAGCGGCCATCATCGTCCAGGATGCACTAACTCGTGACGGAGTTCGAGTGATCCTCAACTGCTCGATCGACCACATCGAGTCGCAAGACGTCCGAAAGGTCATTCATTTTGCGTCCGGTTCCGGTGAGCCAGTCACCGTAAACGAAATTCTGGTAGCCACGGGTCGAACACCCAATACCGACGACCTTGGCTTGGGCGATGCAGGGGTCAACGCGGGCCAGACCGGCGTGCATGTCGATGACCGACTCCAAACCTCAAACTCGCGTATCTATGCGGCGGGTGATGTCTGCATGGCCTGGAAATTCACGCATGCCGCGGAAGAGGCCGCGCGCATTGCGGTTCAGAACGCCTTGTTTCCCACAGCTCGGCGCTTGAGCACGCTGACGATACCCTGGTGCACCTATACAGACCCCGAAGTGGCCCATGTTGGACTGTACGAAGACGAGGCCCACGAACGCGGCGTTCGGGTCGCCAGCTACACCCAACGCTGGTCTGACGTAGACAGGGCAATCACCGACGGTGAAGATGATGGATTCGTGCGAATCCTGACCCGCAAGGGAAGCGACGAAATCCTGGGCGCAACAATCGTTGCGGGTCACGCAGGAGACATGATCAGCGAAGTCACACTGGCCATGGTGGCTCGCGTTGGATTGGGCACCCTGGCCCAGGTCATCCATCCCTATCCGACGCAGGCGGATGCACTGCGAAGGGCAGCCTTCCAGTACAGTGTCACCCGGATCACCCCAGTCGTGAAGCGCCTCCTCGCACTGTGGTTTCGGCTCACCTGATCCAACGGCGGGATCCTCTGTCCAACGCAGGGTCCCCCCCGGCCAAGTCAATCCACGGACTCGACCTACGCCAATCGGCCGATTCGGGCAAACAGGTCACCGCCGGTGTTCCGGCAGTCGCGGAGCCCCCCCCGGGGGGCCAACAACCTTGCCCGGGGGCCGTGATAGTTACCCGCGCGGCGAAGCATCCGGTCGTAGATGCTCCAAAATGAAGTCCAGCATTTGCTGCCGAAGATGCATGTTTTGAGCGGGGTCGGTCACCCCATGTCGTGCCTTTGGATAGAGCATCAAATCGAACGACTTCCCTGCCTGCTGAAGCTCGTAGACGAACTGCAGGGTGTTCTGTAGATGCACGTTGTCATCCATCGTACCGTGGATCAGAAATAGGGCTCCATGTAAATTGGCTGCATTGAATCGCGGCGAACTCATGCGGTAACCGTCTGGATTGTTCTGCGGGGATCGCATGTACCGCTCGGTGTATATCGTGTCGTAGTCACGCCAGTCAGACACCGTCCCACCCGCAATGCCCATCGAAAAACTCTCACTGTGCGTCAGCGCATAGCTCGTCATGAAGCCGCCATAACTCCATCCTTCGATGCCAATGCGTTCCGGATCCACATAGGGCTGGCTCTTGAGCCACTCAACTCCATCCTCGATGTCGAGCAACTCCTGTACTCCGAACTGTTGATAGACGGGCCACGCTGAGACCGCCCCCTTACCACTTGCAGTGCGGTTGTCCAGAATCCAGACAATGACGCCGTGCTGGGCCAAGAGCTGGTAAAACATCATGCCGCTTCCACCCCAGGCGTTGCGAACCTGCTGGGCATGCGGTCCGGCGTAGGTGTGCTGCAACACGGGGTATTGGCGAGACGGATCAAAGTCAGGCGGCCTGATCAGCATCGCCTCTAGGACAAAGCCATCTCGAGCAGGAACCTGCAAAAATTCTGGAGGCGACCATTCGTACTGATCCAACGCCACCACCCGATTCTCGGTCACCACACGGAGCTCGGTCCCATCGGCAGCATGCACACGCAGCTGAGGCGGCGTCGAACTATCGCTCCAAGTGTCAAGATACCGTGTGAACCCAGGGCTGAAATTCGCTCGATGGGTCCCCCTCTTTGTCGAGAGCTGGGCAAATTCTGAGCCATCCAAACGTATCCGATAAATATCACCGCCGATCGGACTTCGGTGGGTACCGGAGAAGTACACCCATCCACGCTCCTCGTCGACACCATGCAGCGTACGTAACTCCCACTCACCATCGGTAAGTTGGGCACGTAGCGCACCGCTGGCCTCATAGTGATACAGATGCTTCCAGCCCGACCTCTCGCTCAGCCAGAGAAATGTGCCGTCTTCGAGCCACGTCGGTGGCCCATGGACATCAACCCACGCGGGGGTAGTTTCCTGAAGGAGTCGCGTGGTTACTCCCGTCTTGGCATCGGCCGCGTTCAAATCCAGCCAAGTCTGCTCCCTGTTTTGCACCTGAAACACCACGGCTTCCCCGTCTGTCTTCCAGCCCACGGAGACGACCAGTAAATCCGTTGGAGTGTAGTGGTCGAGATCGACCCACACCGTCTCGCCACCCACCGCCGGAACGACTCCAAGCCGCACGAGCGGGTTGAGATCGCCTGCCTTCGGATAGTTGGTCGTTTCCAATTCGAGCCGATAGGGAAGATGGTCAATGACGGTGAACTCCTTGACCGGACTCTCATCGGTCTGGAGATAGGCAAGATGCGACGAATCCGGACTCCACCAGAAGCCCTTGAAGTCGCCACGACCGTAAATCTCTTCCTGATACACCCAGTCAAGCTCGCCATTGAGGAGATCCTCGTGGCCATCGTCCGTAATCAACCACTCCCGACCCTCTGTCACATCCACCACCACGAGATCGTGGTGACGAATAAAAGCCACGAGCGTGCCATCTGGACTGAAGGTTGGCATCGCTTCCGGCGCCGCATCCCTCGTGAGTCGCCGTACACGCAAAGACTGCTCATCATCCTCTTCCCGAGAGAGATAGTAGAGGTCGTTAGTGATTTCGAACACTGCGCCGGAACGGTCACGATTCCATACAAACCGCGCATTTCGTGCGACATCGCGCGCCGTCCCCCCCCCGATGCCAGGTACTCCCGCGAGCGCTCGTTCCAGGTCGGCCCTCACAAGCCAGCGCTCCGTGCGTCCGGTACTCACGTCAACGGCCAAGAGATCACCTGAACCAGGCTGGCGTTCAAGATAGACGTTGTCCGATAGCCAGGCGACCCCCGAGGGAGTTCTGCCCCCGAAGCTGATTCGATTGTCCGGATCGTAGATGGTACCGATGGTCAATCTCCGCTCCTGCGCAAGACCTCCACCGGATAGGTAAATGATTGAGAGGGCGGTGAGTAACGCGCACACACCACTCCCACGCGCGCGAAATCGAGTCATATTTTGGCTCCGTCGGTCAGATGACCGGCATCGATGTAAGATACCGGATAGCATCCGTCAGAGGACATCGTAACGCGGGTTGCTCGTTTTCGTCTCCGCTAGCACGCACGGAGCGATTCGCTCACGACCCGTGGGCAAAGGGAGACATTGATGCGGTTTCATGAAGTTACGGCAGTCGCGCTAGCGTTGAGTCTTACCACAGGGCTCTGGACAACCGAGGCGAGAGCCGCTCAGGAGAGTACGGAGGACGAACGTCCCTACTTACTTGAGACCATCGGCGACGCGGCGGTAGTGCAGCTCTACGCCGACGGCTTCGACTCTCTCTCCCTCCAGAACAAGGCGCTCGTCTGGCACCTCTCTCAGGCCGCGTTGGCTGGCCGAGACATTTACTATGACCAGCGATATGAGCACAACCTTGAGATGCGCGACGTCCTCGAGGAAATTCTGACACACGCCAGCGACATCAACCCCGGTACCCTCGCCGCCATCGAACGATATACCAAACTGTTCTGGATCAACACGGGCCCCTTCAACAACCTGACGGCCCGAAAGTTCGTCGTCGAAGTGAGCCAATCAGACTTCACCGATGCCGTCAGGGTTGCGGCTCGGAACGGTGCGCAGTTCCAGACCCACAACGGAGAAAGTCTCGGTGACATGGTCGAACGCATGGCACCACTCTTCTTCGACCCCGACTTCGACCCTATCATCACCAACAAGACTCCAGGCCCGGGAGAAGATCTGCTGCTGTCGAGCGCCAACAACCTGTACAAAGGAGTATCAATCGCAGATCTGGACAATTTCGAAGAGCGTTACCCCCTGACCTCACGGCTCGTGAAGGTAGATGGAGAACTGGAGGAAGAGGTCTATCGCATCGGGGGCAGGTACAGCGACGAGATCTCGGAGATCATCCGACACCTCGAAGCGGCTATTCCTTACGCCAGCGAAGCCACGGCGGAGGCACTCCGCGCCAACGTTGCCTACTACCGAACAGGCGATCCAGCCGACCAGCGCACCTACGACATCGCGTGGGTCGCAGACCAAAACTCTACCGTCGACACGATCAACGGATTCACGGAAGTGTACATGGACGCGCGGGGCGCAAAAGGAGCCTGGGAGGCTCTCGTCTTCTACGTGAATCCAGAAAAAACGGGAGCGATCAGAACGTTGGCAGAGAACGCCCAGTGGTTCGAGGACCGGATGCCCTGGGATCCTCGATATCGCAAAGAGAGCGTGACAGGTATCACAGCCAACGCGATCGATGTAGTCATCGAAACCGGAGACTCCGGCCCGGTAACGCCAATCGGTATCAACCTCCCCAACGATCAGACGGTACGCGAACGCTACGGCAGCAAATCGATCTCTTTGTCGAATGTCACCGAAGCCTACGACCGCTCCAGCCCGGCCACCTTCCGTCAGGAGTTCACCTGGTCGACCGAAGAGGCTGAACGGTCACGTAGATGGGGCAGCCTTGGTCAGGAGATGACCGTCAACATGCACGAGGTCATCGGTCATGCCTCCGGTCAGCTCGCGGAGCGCCTCGGCGGCTCAGCCCAGCCGGACCTCAAAGAACAATACTCGGCGCTCGAAGAAGCGAGGGCCGATCTCGTTGGCCTGTACTTCCTACCCGATCCCAAGCTAGTGGAACTTGGCGTACTTCCGGCCGACGCCCACGAGGAAATCGTACGGACGCAGTACGAAGGCTACACCCGCAACGCATTGCTCCAACTCCGACGCATCCGTGAGGGAAGTCAAATCGAGCAGGACCATATGCGCAATCGGCAGATGGTCGTGCACTGGCTGATGGAACACACCGATGCCATTGAAACCCGGATGCGCGATGAGAAAACGTTCTACGTGATGACTGACTGGCGGGCCTTTCACGAAGGGGTCGCGACACTACTCGCTGAAGTGCAACGGATCAAATCGGAAGGAGACTACGACAGCGCCAAGAACCTGTTTGAAACCTATGGGATCCATTTTGATCCAGCGCTGCGTGACGAGGTTATTGCCCGCGTCGCGTCCGTGGGGCTCCCGTCTTACTCCGGCTTCGTCCAGCCACGCCTGCAACCAGTGCACGACGGAGACGGCAACATCGTTGACGTATCCATCTCGTATCCCCAGGATCTGGCTACGCAGATGCTGGAGTACTCAGGTAAGCAAGTACCCTGACAGCCTGCCCGCAATGAATTATTGGGGTTCTGGCTCGCTCCACGTTACACAGCTGAGCGAGTCAGAATCACGCCTTGGGCATGTCATCGCTCCGGTAAGACGTGGCCTCGTCACGTTGCGATGATTCTGTCTTGGCTGATGATTCTGCTTCGGCGAGAGGGTCCAGCTGGGACGCTGATCCGTACCTCGTTATCGGCTCCGCCGTGGTCGTTGACTGCCACGTAACTGCCGTAGCCAGCGGCACGCCTTTCTCCACAAAGCGCAGCACTCCCGACTCCCTGGCAAGTTCGGCTACCAGTGCGCTGATAAAAAGCGCAATGCCGACCATCTCCAGCGTCTCCTCGAACCAGTCGATAATGGCATATCTCAGATTAGAACTGCCGTAGAGGTCTGTCCAATAACCGAGGACCAACTCGATCCCCAGCGCTCCCAGGACGAAGACTGCCCCCGCCCTCACAAATCGATACCGCGCCAACGCGGAGAGATACCCCAGAAATTTCAAATAGGAGAGAACAAAGATCGATACCAGGACGAAGGCTGGAATGACCCATCCAAAATAGAGGACTCCCGGCAGGTCGAACCAAGAATTCATCTCCTCGTGAAGGAGAACAAACTCGTCGATCGAGATATAGGCAAAAATGGCCGATAGCGCCCACCAATGACGGATATAGGGGGCCCCATGTCTTGCTTGCCTCTGGCGATAACAGCCAGCAGAATCGCCGCAGTTCCGTGCAATCCAGACGACAACCACGTCGGGATATTCCGTTCGTAGCTCAAACTGAACAGGTCGACCAAATCGTAGGGATCATCCAATCCCAATCCATCCTGTGCGAACTCGACTGCAAGTCCAGCCAACGCCACAACAAAAATGGCATCAACGAGGAACCGCTGCACGACACCGAGAGGAATAGTGACCGTCACGGGTCAGACCTGCTTGTGGCGAACCGACCAAACAAAGCCGTCGTACCAGAAATGCATGATCGAGACAACCAACGTGATCGCCCACAACGCGTCGATACTCGTATCAAGAGCTTCGACCCAGATCCCATACAGACCCGTCAACCCAACGAATACGGCGATTGCGAGTGGACGCCCGAACGTGAGTGTGTCAACGCGGAGCAGCTTCATCAGGTTTCGTTGCTCGAAAGCCCACACAATGCCGAAATACTGTGCAAAAGCATGCGAGAGGGCTGCTGAAGCCCTGTCTCTCGCCTCGTTACACACACAGCCTGCGAAGCGACATAGAAGAGTCATAACCGAACCATCGGCCACAACCTCTTGTCAGCGAGGCCCTTCTCCTATTTCAAGCGGACCATACCCGCAAGGTTTGAGCACCAACGACCACCGCCCAGTCATCATGAGCGGTGTGGCG
>CAZPZZ010000005.1:0-67902 GCA_964591245.1 uncultured Vicinamibacteraceae bacterium
CAGCGCCGACTGGTCATTCGGAGCCTTGGCGTTCACATCCGCACCAGCGTCGACGAGCAGTTGGGCGTTCTCGATCCGGCCGTGCCGCGCGGCGAAGAGCAGCGGGGTCGATCCGCGTTGGGGCTCCATGACCGTCAGGCTGAAAGGGTCCCCTTCTCCATAGCTCACCGGTAGCAGATGAACAATTGAACGGGCGTGGACGTCGGCGCCGTGCGCGATGAGTATCCGCACCACATCCGGGTTTTCTTGGGTGGCGGCCCACATCAGTGCGGTCTGCCCGTGTGAGTCCTCCCTGGTGTCCACGGCCGCGCCGTGGTCGAGGAGTGCGACGACCGCCTCCTCGCTGCCAGTTCGCGCGCAGGCCATGAGCGGGGTTTCACCCATCATTGTCGCGCGATTCGGATCCGCCCCTGCCTCCAAGAGCTTCCTGACCACCGTTGCACTCCTATTGGTGCAGGCCAGGGAGATCGGCGTCACGCCATAGTCATTGGCCACGTCCACGTCGGCGCCGGCGTGGAGTAGGCCGTCGACGACGTCGGCATCGTCTCGCACAACCGCCCAGTGCAGTGCGGTCGCCCCGTCTCCCTCGGTGGTGTTGACGTCAACCGGCTCGGCCAGGAGGGCACGTACGGTGTCGCGGTCCTGGTTCTTGACTGCCTCGATCAACCGGTCATCTGCGCCGGCTTCGGCACTGGCGAGAAAAAGCCACGCGACGGCTCCCGTTGCCATCCATTGATTGCACAGCCGCATATGACCTCCTCTTCGCTTGGCTGTCCTCATGCCAAGACTGTCCTACGTCTTCGATGGGTGGAAAAAACGAAGGGCCACCGCCCCGGGTGGCGGTGACCCTCGGTGATCCAGATCCCACGTGCTACGAGAGGTTCGTGAGCTCGTGGATATCACCCTCGCTCGCGGCGAACCGTTCCACCGGTACACCCAGCTTCCGGAGCATCGTGTATTGCAGATCGGTTAGCTGTGTGCCCTTCGGGTACACGAGGTGGCGTCCACCTTTGAGCTCCCCTCCACCGCCACCGGCGACCACGATGGGCAGGTTCTCGGTCGTGTGCCTGTTGGAGTTTCGCAAGGCACCGCCATAGAGGAGCATGACGTGGTCCAGCAGCGAGCCATCGCCGTCCGGTGTGGACTGCAGCTTGACCAGGAAATCACTGAACAGCTGCATGTGATAGGCGTTGATCCGGGCCAGCTTCTCTATCTTCTCTGGGTTGTCCCGGTGGTGACTGAGAGGGTGGTGTGGCTCGGTGACGCCGAGCTGCGGATACGTCACCCCGCTCTCCTCGCGGCCCATCATGAAGGTGATGACGCGGGTCATGTCGGTCTGATAGGCCAGGAGCATCAGGTCGAACATGAGTTCGGCGTGCTCTTCATACGATGTCGGAATTCCAGCCGGTGACGCGACCTCGGGCAACTCCCGGTCTGCCTGCTGTTCCGCCATTTGAATACGTCGCTCGATCTCGCGCACCGACTCGAGATACTCGTCCAGTTTCTGCCGGTCGTAGGGTGCCAGGCCCTTCTCAAGATGGGCGACCTTGCCCATTACCGCGTCGAGGATACTTCGTTGTCGTCGGGCCAGGGCGACTCGGGCGTCAGTGCTCGTATTACCCAGGTCGCCGAACAACCGCTCGAAGACGATGCGCGGATTTGTCTCGCGCGGCATCGGCGTCGTCTCGTTAGCCCAGGAGTTGTTGAGATACGCACAGCTGAAGCCCCCATCGCAGGTGGACACACCGTACACCGTGTCGCCGCCTTCTAGTGAAAGTTCCAACGAGGGCAGCGCGGCCTCGCGTCCGAGGCCTTCCGCGTTGGCGGCCACCTGATCCATGGAGATGCCCAGCTGCAGCTGGGCGCCAGTGGTGCGGAGCGGACGAGATCCAGTCAGCAGTGCCGAGGCCGCCTGCGAATGGGTCGTGCCTCGACCAGGTTCCGCGCCGACGCTGTCGAGATTCGTCATCACCAGTACGTGCTCCCGCACTGGTGCCAAAGCCTTCAGGCTCGGTGTCCATTCGAAGTCGGCGCCCGCCGTTTTCGGTGTCCAGTACTCCTCGGGAGCGCCGTTTGGCACGGTGACGACACCCAGGCGTTTCGTGACGGCCGCGGTCTTGGTGAGCGCCGTCAATGCCGGCACCATTCCGTCCAGCAGCGGGAGCGCTAACGCCGTGCCCACGCCACGTAGCATCGTTCGCCGCGGGATTGCCATTTTCTTCACGAACATCAGCCTATCCTCCTCGTCTGAAATGGTTCGCTGTTCACGATCGCCAAGATGATGGCCGACCAGCGAGACTCCTGCGTAGCGGCTTCTCTCTGGATCTGTCGAACTGCCGGCATGTCGGCCGCTTCGAGCCGACGACCGGTGGCGTAGGTCAGCAGTCGTTCCGTAAACGTCCCGATGAACGCGTCGCGGCCCGCCAGGATTTGTCGCAGGCCCACTACTCCATCGAACTCACTGCCGTCAGGGGTCACGCCCGAGGCATTGATCGCTGGTCCGAGCTCGCCCGCTATGCCGGTGTCCTCGGTAGTACGCCATCGGCCGGTTCCGTCGAAGTTTTCCAGGGCGAACCCCAAGGGATCCATCATGCTATGGCAGGAGGCGCAGACCGGATTGCTCCGATGTTGCTCCATGAGTTCGCGCACCGACGCCGGTGGTTCGTCCCCTTGGCGGGTTCTCAGATCCGGCACGTCCGGTGGCGGCTCCGGTGGTGGTACGCCTAGCAGGTTTTCCAGCACCCATTTCCCACGTGTGACCGGCGATGTCCGGTTGGCATAGGAGGTCAGTGTCAGAATGCTTGCCTGTCCCAGCAGGCCGGCCCGTCGATCGTCCGGTAGCGTCACCCTCCGGAAATGGTTGCCATACACGCTCGACATCCCGTAGTGCTCCGCGAGACGTTCATTGACGAACGTGTAATTCGCCGTGACCAGCTCGACGAGTGGGCGATCGTTGTGCAGTTGGGCTTCTAGAAACAGCTGTGTCTCGCGCCGCATCGCGTCGCGCAGGTTCTCGTCAAACTCGGGAAACACGGTCGGATCCGGCAACGCAGTCCGGAGCCGTCTGAGTCCCAGCCACTGGCCAGCAAAGCTCTCGGCCAGCGTGTGTCGCGCGCGCGGCTGCGCCAACATCCGGCGCACCTGTTGTTCCAGTACGTTCGGGTCTTCAAGTTCTCCCCGTGCCGCGACCTCGAGCAGCTCGTCGTCCGGGATACTTCCCCAGAGGAAGAACGAGAGCCGTGACGCGAGCTCGAGGTCAGTCACGCGATACGGGACCCCCGGCTGGATATCCATCGTCGGCGCGCGTTCCACCCGAAACACAAACTCAGGATCGGTCAGCAAGAATTCCAGCGCCGTCTGGATCCCCACTTCGAACCCACCGTCACGTCGACCCGCTTCGTGGAAGCTGAGCAGTGTTGTCACGTCTCTGGGCGTGACCGGGCGGCGATAGGCGCGCTGCGCCAGGGTGGAGAGGATCTCTGTGGCACACGCTGACTCGTCCGCACCATCGTTCGGATGGCAGGTGAATATTGCCTGCCGGCTCGTGGTGTGTTCTGGCGCCTGGCCTTCGAATGGCCCCCTGATGATCACCCGCGACACGGCCGGGTTCCCGTCCATGTGCTCGTCGATGCTGTATCCGAACGTCGCGGGTATCTGGGGCGGTTGAAGCACGCCCTCATCCAGCGCTGGTCTCCGGACGAAGGCGACGCCCAGTTCCCGCATCCCAGCTTTCACTGGCAGGCGGACTCGCAATGCCTCGTCCGCAACAACCGAGTACTGTCCCCACTCGGGGTATCCGCCGCTTCCCGAACCGCAGTAGCTGGCTGCGCATTTCGGACCTTCAAAGTCGCCACCGACCATCAATGTTTCGACCAGCGCCTTGTCCACTCGCAGATCGAGCCGATGCGGCACATTACCGAGACCATGGATGTAGTTGTAGAAATTACGGCGCAGGTCGATCTTGAATTCGTATTCTCCGTCGAGCGGGAAGTAGTGACGCACGGAGAGACCGCCGCGTGATCCAAAGGGGAGGTCTTCGCTCGTGCGGTCGTCCTGGTTCTCCTGTTGTGGCACCGAATAGGTATGGGTCCGAGCCGATGCCGTGGGATCTCCGATTGCGAGCTGACTGATACGCCGCGCCGCGGTCAGATAGCGCTCCATGAGCGTGGTCGAGACCGACAACACCTCGGCGTTGTTATCGAAGCCTTCCGCGTCCGCGTCGTCCGGCGGCAAGAGTGCCTCGACGTCTAGCTCAAGACCAATGAGGTCGCGCACGGCGTTCCCGTACTCAAGCCGGTTGAGTCGATGTGCGGTCATTGGACGCCCGCGGGGAGTACTGGTGGCTGCCGCGCGGTCCAGTTCCGTCTCCAGCCAGGTGATCCAGCTCGCGCGAGCCGTGGCGTCGGGTCGTCGCGCCGAGGCGGGTGGCATCATCCCGGTCCGCACGCGGCGCACCACCTCTTCCCACAACTCAGCGTGGGCGCCAACATCGCTCAGGTCGAGGCCCTGTAGCGACATGGGAACTGCTCCGCGTTCGTATCCTCGGTCGCTATGGCAGGTAACGCAGTATTGAGTGACAAAGGCGTGTGGCGAGGGGGCGCCAGACACTGCTTGGGCCTGGCCCATCTGAGGTGAAAGGCCGCCAAGTAAAGCCGCGATCCCCACTCTACTCGCCACCTTGAAGAAGCACGGCATGGTCATCACCCTCCCATCAGCCAGAGGAACTAAACGAGGCGCAGCGCGAGAAGCCCGTCGGCGATAGAAACCTGACCTACTACTGCATTATCTAATATTACAGATTTTCAAATTCTACTCGGCCACGCTAGTCGCGTCAACGTGATGAATTTCCCGGAAAATCGAAAATTTTCCCAAAACCCACACTGGTCTTCGGGGCGGGCGCTGATTATTGGTCCGGCGGGGCTGACACTCGTGAGCAGCGAGACGACGTTAGGCTTGTTTCCGGGCGACTGGGAGGCCAGTCGACTTGCGGCAACTGCGTGTCGTCGAGTGCGATGGTGCCGATCCAGGAGTGTCAGCGTTAGCACGTGCGACAGCGCGAATGTTTGAGGCCACGGGGCGCTCCTCTTCTGATTGCTGGCGATATACCGGGTCCCCGGAACTCGACCGGCGAGGAAGACCGCCGTGTGGCGGTGTTCCCAGTGCCGGTGATGCTGGCACTCGCTCTCGATTTTCGTTGGAGCTTGTCGCTACAAGACCATTCGAACAAGGAAGAAGAGGATCGATGGAGCCAGTAGGCAGCCGACCCCTGTGTAGAACGTTGCCGTCATGGCGCCATACGGCACCAGCTTTGCGTCGGTGGCCGCTAATCCGCCGGCGACGCCACTGGTGGTGCCCATGAGGCCCCCGTAGATCAGCGCAGCGTGCGGAGTGTTGAGGCCGATGCGTGGCGCGACGAACGGTGTTCCGATCATGACGAGCACCGATTTTGTGAGTCCGGCAGCGACACTCAGGGCGATAACGTCGCTGCTCGCTCCCAGAGCGGTGCCAGTCACTGGGCCGACGATATAGGTCGCCGCGCCCGCGCCGATGGTGGTGATGGCGATGGGGTCCGTGTAGCCGAAGGCCATGGCGACGATGCCGCCGATCGCAAAGGAGAGGATGACCCCGACGACGATCGAAATGGCACCCACGGTGCCGGCGCGTTTCAGGGCGCTGACGTCGGCGCCGAATGCGGTGGCGACGATGGCAAAATCACGAAACATCGCACCACCCATGAGCCCGATCCCGCTGAGCAGCGGAACATCGGAGAGCCCTCGACTTCCACCGGCTGTCACGCCACCGATCCACGCCAGGACGAGACCGAGCGCGATTGCGATGGCGGAACCATGCACGTGTCCGCGGGTTAGCTTGTCGGAGATCACGTACGAAAACCACACGAGTGCGCCGACCAGCGTGAACGCGGTGATTAGTTCGTTGGCGGCCAGCACGCGTTGTAGCGATTCAAGAATCATCTGGTCCACCTTGTCCGATGCGCGCGAGCAGTGGGAGCATGGCGAAGCTGGCCGCGACCGCTGCCACGCCGGCGATGATCGCCATCCATCCGCCGGAGAGGGCGGAAACAACGTCCTGTCTCGCCGCCATCGCGACCACGATGGGGATGTACATGGCACTCCAGAAGTTAAGGCCTTTCTCGGTGACGGGGCCGAGTGCGAGGCCGCGAGAACCAAGGTTCGACAGGATAAGTAGCAGAAGCATGGCAATGCCCACGCCGCCGACGTTGGCTTGCACTCCCAGGATTTCTCCCAGAACGTCGCCGACCCACACGCCGATCAGCATGCAGAATGACAGCAGTGCGACACCGTAGATAACCACGTGTGTTCTCCCTTCGGCCCGCCAGTGGGCCCGTTGGACCGATGTACGATAGCCGTCACGGGGGCCCTTTTTCAATTCGCGATAGAGCCACTATCCGTGAAGGCCCCGTTATACTGCTCGCCCATGGATCCCGCTACCCTCTCTCTTGGCGCGTTGCTGGTCGCCATTCTCGTCAGCTGCACTGTTCGGCTCCACGTTGGTTTCCTGGCCATTGCTCTCGCGTGGATCGTAGGCGTGTACATCGGCGATATGAGCGCGCGGGACGTGATGAGTGGTTTTCCCTCGCGCCTTTTTCTGACGTTGGCGGGGGTGACCCTACTCTTCTCGCAGGCACAGGCCAACGGCACCCTCGACCTGTTGGCGCACAAGGCCGTCAACCTGTGTAGAGGTAACGTCGGCGTCATGCCGGTGATGTTCTTCGTGCTCTCGTTGTCGCTCTCGTCGATCGGGCCCGGCAGTATTGCCGCCACCGCATTGATGGCGCCAATGGGCATGGCGGTTGCGGGGCAGGTCGGCATTCCGGCGTTTCTGATGGCGATCATGATTGGAAACGGGGCCAACGCGGGTGCACTCTCTCCGATTGCGACCGCCGGCATCATCGTGAATGGGGTGATGGATGATATCGGCTTGGGGGGATACGCATTCCTGACCTACGTGAGCAACCTGATTGCGCATACAGTGGTGGTGTTGAGTGCGTATTTCTTGCTTGGTGGCTGGCGGCTATTGCGTCGACGTCACGAGGGCGAGTTGGTGGTGTCAACCGAGGACCGTGGTGCGTCGATCCCCGGTGCGCTCGAGCGAAAACACTGGTTGACCATAGGCGTTATCGGGACACTCCTCGCCGGCGTCATCTTCTTCAATATCGATGTTGGTCTCGGTGCATTTGCCTGTGCCATCGTGTTGTCGCTCCTGAAGGCGGGCGATGAGTCAGAAGCCATCAATTTGATGCCGTGGCGCGTCATCATGATGGTGTGTGGCATGACCGTGTTGATCTCCGTCCTCGACGCGACAGGGGGACTTGCGCTGTTCACACAGCTCCTTGCCGATATCTCCACACCCACGAGCGTGACTGCCATCATGGCATTCACTACGGGCTTCATCTCGATCTACAGCAGCACGTCCGGGGTTGTCCTGCCAGCATTTCTGCCGACCGTGCCGGACCTTGCGCAACAGCTCGGCGGGGTTGAGCCATTTGCGATTGCTGCGTCCATGAACATTGGTGCACACCTTGTTGATGTTTCGGCGCTCTCGACTCTGGGGGCCCTCTGTATGGCGGCAGCACCCAAGCACGAGGATAGTCGCCGATTGTTCAATCGCCTGATGATTTGGGGACTTTCCATGACGCTGGTTGGTGCTGGCACCTGCTGGGTGTTGTTCACCGTGCTCGAAGTTGGGATATAGCGGTCGCTGGAGTTACCAGGCCAAATCATTAACGAACAGCTGTTTACGGTAGCCTGAAAGCTTGACGGAAACGCCATTTCGCACTAGAGTGCATTCGTTCACGAATAGGGACTTTTATTTGAGGCACGTGTCGCAATGCCGAACTTGAGACACCGGTTGAACCGTGCGGTCTTGCCAATCACCACATCTGCGATGGGTGCGGCAATTCTTTTCGTTTTTAGCACTCCAGTTACTTCCTCGGCCCAGGCGTCTGGACAGGACGCGCGTGCGCTTCTCGACCGGTACTGTGTCACCTGCCATAGCGATCGGCTAGAGACTGCCGGGCTCTCGCTAGAGCAGATCGACGTGAGCCATGTGGGGGAAGGCGCGGAGGTATGGGAGAAGGTGGTGCGGAAGCTTCGCACCGGCACCATGCCACCGCCGACGAGGCCGCAGCCGTCCGCCGAGGATCGTACGGGGCTGGTGTCCTGGCTTGAAACGTCGCTCGACCAGACCGCGAGCGCGGCGCCCAATCCCGGTCGTACAGAAACGCTGCGCCGCCTGAACCGGACGGAGTATCAGAATGCCATTCGCGATCTGCTGGCGCTGGATGTCGATGCTCAGGCGCTGTTGCCTCCGGATGAGAGTGGGTATGGCTTCGACAATGTCAATGTCGGGGATCTGTCTCCGGCATTGCTAGACCGATATATTTCTGCAGCTCAGAAAATCAGTCGGTTGTCCGTGGGAACCACCCAGAGCACTGTGCAGAGTGAAGTGATTCGGGTTCCTCCCGATACGACGCAGGAGGAGCATGTCATTGGCCTGCCGTTGGGTACGCGGGGCGGGCTTACCGTACCGTACACATTTTCCCAGGACGGGGAGTACGAGATCCGACTTCATCTGGTGCGCCACCGTGCCCAGCTCGTCGGTTTACGCGACGGTGCCGAGCATATGGCACAAATACTTCTCGATAAGATGCCGGTGGCCGATTTTACGGTGCAACGGATTGAAGGAGAGGACCCCACCGACAATCATCTGTTTGCCCGGGTAGCGGTGACCGCTGGTCCCCACGAAGTGGGCGCGACGTTTCTGAAGAATGCGTCGTCACTTATTGAGAGCGAGCGCCAACCCTTGCTGGCGCATTTCAATCAGACGCGTCATCCGCGACTGACACCGGCTATTTTCCAGCTGACGATTACGGGACCTTACGAGCCGCAAGGCGCGGACAACACGCCGAGCCGGCGTCGGCTCTTCGTATGCCATCCAGAGCGCGATGGAGGGACTCCCAGCATGGAGGCCGAGACCACCTGCGCGACTGAGATTCTGTCGAACCTCATGCGCCGGGCGTACCGCCGTCCGGTGACGGATGCGGATCTGGTTCGTCCGATGGCGTTCTATGAGGAGGCCCGGGCGGAGGCTGGTTTTGAAGCGGGTATTGGTCGCGCGTTGACCGCCGTGTTGATCAATCCAGCGTTCCTCTTCCGGGTCGAAAGTGATCCGGAAGGCCTTGCTCCAGGTTCACCCTATCGGATCAGCGATCTGGAGCTGGCGTCTCGGTTGTCATTCTTTCTCTGGAGCAGTATCCCTGACGACGAGCTGCTTGACGTCGCCGTTCGTGGCGAACTGAGCCAGCCGGGGGAGCTCGAGCGGCAGGCGCGACGCATGCTCGCCGATTCGAGGTCAGTCAATTTGGCCAGTAACTTTGCGGGGCAATGGTTACTGCTACGTAATCTTTCTGCGTTTGAGCCAAATCCTCGTGTTTATCCTGATTTCGACGACAATCTTCGCCAGGCTTTCCGGCAGGAGACGGAACTCTTCTTCCAAAGCGTGCTCCGCGAAGACCGAAGTGTGCTTGAACTGCTGGACGCCGATTACACGTTTTTGAATGAGCGGCTTGCCAAGCATTACGGGATTCCTGGCATCTACGGCAGCCGATTCCGGCGCGTGGCGCTTGGAGAGGACAGCCAGCGAGGTGGCCTGCTCCGTCATGGGAGCGTCTTGTCTGTGACATCCTATGCGACGCGGACCTCACCGGTTATTCGTGGAAAGTGGGTACTTGACAATATCTACGGAGCCCCTCCCCCGCCGCCTCCGGCCAACGTGCCCGTGTTGGAGGAAACCACGGTTGCGGCGAATCTTCCGATGCGTGAGCGGCTGAGTCAGCATCGCAGCAATCCGGCCTGTGCAAGCTGCCACAATGTTATTGACCCGGTGGGTTTTGCGCTGGAGAACTATGATGCCGTGGGGCGATGGCGGGATCATGGTGGCGATATCGGTCGGATGGATACGTCTGGTGGGCTTCCGGGAGTCGGTGTGTTCAACGGAATCAGCGGGTTGGAGGCTGGGTTGTTGAGTCGCCCAGAGCAGTTTGCCGGTCGAGTGACCGAAAAGTTGTTGACGTTCGCCCTTGGACGGGGCACCGATTACTATGACGCACCAGCCGTACGCTCGGTGTTGCGTAAGGCCGCGCCAGACGGCTACCGCTTTTCGTCGCTTATTATTGAAATCGTTAAAAGCGTTCCGTTTCAGATGAGGAACTCCATATGATCATCACAAAGAAGGCACTGTCACGGCGAACGTTTCTGAAAGGCGCACAGGCCACTCTGGCCCTGCCGTTGCTCGATGCGATGGTTCCAGCTGCGACGGCCTTGGCCATGACGCCGGCCAAGGCGGTGCGCCGGCTCGGCTTCGTGTTCGTGCCGATGGGTTGTGATCACGCTCGGTGGACCCCGAAGGAGAGAGGGGCGCTCGGTCAGTTGACGCCCATTCTCAGCCCACTTGAGCCGGTCAAGGATCAGCTCACGGTCGTGACCAACATGGAGCTACAGAACTCCTACCCGGGAACGCACGACACCTCGAATTCAGGGTTCTTGAGCGCTGCGTATGCGAAACATACGGAGGGTTCCGACTATTTTCTCGGGACCACGTGTGACCAGGTCGCCGCCAAGCAGATGAGCCAGGACACGCAGTTGCCCTCGCTCGAACTGGCGATGGACCTGAATCCGTTGGCCGGCGTCTGTAACAACGGCTATGCCTGCGTGTATCAAAACTGTTTGTCATGGTCTTCTCCGACCACACCGTTGCCGGCTGAAGCTCACCCGCGTGTCGTGTTTGAGCGTTTGTTCGGGGAGGGAGGAACGCCGGCAGAGCGGCGGAAGGCTCTCAAGGCCCGCGCGAGCTTGCTTGATTCCTTTAGCCACGACATTGCAAAGCTCAAGGGTGCGGTGAGCCCGGAAGATCGCACTCGGGTCGACCAGTATCTTGACAGTATCCGAGAGGTCGAGCGGCAGATTCAGCGGGCGGAGGCTGGCGCTGAAGAGAACCCGCTCCCTGATTTGGACCGACCCGTCGGAGTGCCGGTTGCATTTGCTGACCATGCCCGGCTCATGTTCGACCTGCAGTTGCTTGCATTCCAGGGAGACATCACGCGGGTGGTGACCTTCCAGCTCACTCGCGAACTGAGTAATCGGACGTACCCGGAAATCGGGGTGCCCGATCCGCATCACCCGACAAGTCACCACGGCAATGACCCGGAAAAACTAGCGAAGATCGCGAAAATCAACACATTCCACGTGTCGCTGTATGCCGAATTCCTGCAGAAGCTCCAGGCCACGCCAGAGGGTGATGGCACGCTACTGGACAACACGGTGTACTTGTATGGCAGCGGGATGGGTAATCCGAGTCTGCACGATCATGTGAATCTGCCGATCATGGTTGCTGGCGGTGCTGCGACGGGCATGAGAGGTGGACGACATATCAAGTACGAGAACGGTACGTCTCTTGGTAATCTGCATCTGACACTCCTCGACCGAGTCGGGGTCAAATTGGATGCCTTTGGCGATAGCAACGGCACGGTCGAGACGTTGTTCGACCGAGTTGACGTATAGGCAGCTTTTTTGTTTGAGCCACGGTAGGGCGTTGTTTTAATTGCCGGTCGCGTTGCACTCCACGGCGCGACCGGCAATCCTCGTACGCGCATGTAGTGAAATAAGGACGGATGGGTATTCAAGTTTCGGGGAGTTGTGGTCTGGGGCACGGGGAGAGCCGCAGATACACTCCGCGGACTACACCCCAGCGAAGAGGATGATCATGAAGCTGAGACGAATTATCGGATTGTGCGTCCTCGTACTCGGAGTGAATGGCTCAGGCGCCGCGGCCGTCGATGCGACGCTTGCGGATGCTGTTGAGCAACGGGATCACGCTCGTATCAAGGCATTGCTCAACACGGGGGTTGACGTCGACGTACCGCAGGTTGATGGTATGACGGCGCTGCACTGGGCGGTGTTCCAGGATGATGCGAAGATGGTGCGGGCGCTGGTCCACGCGGGCGCGAAGGTGGAGGTGAGTAACCTGTATGGGGTGTCGCCTCTCTCGGTGGCTGCGACCAACGGAAACGCGGAGATCATCAAGACCCTCCTTGAAGCCGGGGCCGATGCCAATGCGTCGTTGCGTGGTGGGGAAACGGTGCTCATGACTGCGGCGCGCACCGGCAGCCTCGCTGCGGTCGATGCACTCATTACGGCCGGTGTCGATGTGAATGTTGTGGAGAGCCGGGGCCAAACCGCACTGATGTGGGCTGCCGCCGAGGGGCATTCGGCTGTTGTCGACGCGCTCGTTGCGGCGGATGCTGATGTGCACGCGAAGCTCAGTTCTGGATTCTCTCCTTTGTTTTTTGCCGTTCGGGAAGGCCATATCGACGTCGTCCGCGTGTTGCTCGGGAAAGGCCTTGACGTGAATGGCGTGCTGGAACGTGTCAAGGATGGGCCGGATGTTACGCAAAACAACGCGACCTCCCGTCCGGTTGACGATGGGGTAAGCCCGTTGATCATGGCCGTGCGTAATGGTCATTTCGAGTTGGCTGTGGAGTTAATCAAAGAGGGCGCTGACCCAAACGATCGTCGTTCCGGTTTCTCTCCGCTACATACAATTTCGTGGGTACGTAAACCGGATGAAAGCGATCGGGGCGATCCAGCGCCCATCGGGTCTGGCAATCTGACGAGTCTCGCGTTTGTGCGTGCCCTCGTTGCCCTCGGTGCGGATCCGAACCTCCGATTGCACGAAGATGCGCCCCGGCAGCCCAATTCGGCGTCGAGCCTGGGTTCTGGCGGCGCCACGCCGTTCCTGTTGGCAGCCGACCGCGCAGATGCGACGTTGATGAAACAGCTACTAGACCTTGGTGCTGATCCATTCCTGGCGAATTTCGAAGGCAGCACACCATTGATGGCTGCCGCGGGCCTGGGGACGTCGGCACCGGAGGAAGAAGCCGGGACCGAGCCAGAGGCGCTGATTGCGACCAACTTCCTGCTTGATCTGGCTGCGGATGTCGATATGGTCAACGAGGTCGGGGATACAGCCATGCACGGCGCCGCTTACGGGAATTTCCCGACGGTCGTGCAACTGCTGTCCGACTATGGTGCAGACATCCAGGTGTGGAACCAGAAAAATGAGAAGGGCCGGACTCCTCTCTTCATTGCGGAGGGGTTCCGTGATGGTCTGCCCAGACAATCCCTGGCGACGATCGATGCGATCACCATCCTCATGGACGGGGCTGGCGTGTCCACCGCCGGAGAGCGGCCGGTTCATCGGGACCAGTACGAGCGCGTCCCTGAGCCTCCGCGGCAGCGGTAACGGGTGGTGGCCCGTGGCGAGGTCCCCGGTCTTTCTACGGGGGGAAGCCCCGGGCCGAAACCGTCGGCGCGGCGTATTTGGAATGTGGTCTCAATGCATTGAAAAGGGTCGGCGCTTGAGAAAACCCTGACGACGCAACAAAACGTCTATATCAATCAGATACAGAAAACCTACAGGCTTAACAGCTTGTAGGTTTTTTTGTTTTATAGCCTTATTTTCAGAATTGTTTAACGCTTCTCTATTATCAGTAAAGAGTCCAAGACGTTTAATTGCTGGATGTTCCGTGCCAGATTTCGTTACGGCTTCTTTATTGAAATCAAAGACTCGTCATGCTGCCTATTGCAGAAGCTCATAAAGTTCTCATCCCCGGTTATTAGAGCACCCTATCTAGGTCTATCACACGTTTATCTCTCTGTTTTCTTCGCGCGCCTTCGAGACATTTAGTGAACTCGTTGTCACGCTGTTGGGTTTCCTTTGACTCCTCGACGTCTGGCAGCAGATTAGCCAGGCTGTTGGCAACCCTCTTATCATCCGTGGCTAGCCCTTCCGCGTTTCGACAGGTCTCGATAGCATCTCCGTATTCCCCGAGATGGATCTGGATCTGCGCTACAGTTACAACCGCATCTAGTTTGTCTGGAACTAAGGTGCTTACTTTGTGAAGAATGTCTAAGGCCTCGTCATAGCGGTTCAGCGATGCGAGTCTTTGAGCCTCCGCAAGAAATTCAATTGAATCTATGGGCGGTGACATCGCGGTGTGAATACTTTTGTATTTGACTCACTCTTTATTTTCTTAAATATTTTGCAATTGCGTTTAAGTTAAACACTAACGCCGAGCCCCGGTGGGCGCGGCATGGGTAACGCTAACGAGGGCCCGACGCCGTTCGCCGGTAACGCGCTAACCGCCCGCTCGCCCGCCATCCCCATCTCGTCGCGGGCGTGCGCGTGACCCACTGACCCGAAGCCTCCACGGCGCGCCGCGTGGAACAGCCTCGAGCCAGAGGGCGACCGTCAAATTATTGACAATTCAGGAGCCAGCGGACTCGCCGAAGATGGTGACCCCGTCGGGATTCTCACCAACGTCTGCGACATTTGCCCGTATCCATGCCAGCGCCGCGATCTGATCGAGCGTGACGTAATCGTCCGACGCCCCGTGGTCCGACTCAGCCCGCAGCGATGCGGGCGCGAGATAGTCCAAGGCACCAAGGCGGGAGTTGATGGTCACCAAAACCACACCACGGCCAGCCAGGGCTGCGCCGCCATAGGCAATATCCGCGCTGTTACCTAGACCGAATCTCGCCATGGATCCACACCAATACCGGCACCAGAGCCCAGGAAACGGCTGCGGTCCAGGCGGTGAGGTAAAGACAGGCCCCTGGCATCGCCTCAACTCCGGCATCGAAGAAGCCAGCTTCTCATTGACACCTTGATTACTTCCCGTATAATCAATCTGGGCGCTAGGTCAAGCCCATCCTTCCTTGCCTGATCGGCTATTCCCAGAGCCGGTTGAACGATTTTTTGTGTTCGTGTAACTGGGGATTAGTGCTTACAGAAGCTGCCAGCGCGCGGCATTGTGCACCGGCGACGGGATGCCCGGAGTCGGCTACCTCTCCGTTTGCGCTCTCTTCAGCGCTTCATGCCAGGCGTTTATTCAAGGAGTAGTTATGCAGAGACATCGAGGACGGCTAGCCCGTACGACCACCTCGCGTCCACCGTTTGCGCTGAGTCTGGGCCTCCTGCTTGGGTTGTTTGCAGTTGTAGGTGCCGTGACCGCCGAACTTCAAGCAGGAAACACCACGTATCAGTGGCATGGCGAGCTGGTCTCGCTCAGTGATGACCCCGATGGGATGGCCCTCACGGCGACGTCGCGAGTGGTGACAGCCTCCGCACTCGCACACGTGGAGGGATTGAACGCGGGCGATCCGATCGTGATTACCTGGTCAGGTTTTGGAGACCGTGCGAACGGTATCCGATCTATTGCAGCCGATGATGGGTCCGGCTTTAGCCCGCGCGACAGCTTCCGTCTGCGGGCGACCTTCGTTGAAGCAGATCTTCCCGGTCAACAGCTCACGTTCAAGGTGACCGGGAGCGCACGGCATTTGGCGTCGGTTCATCGTTTGACCAGCGGGCTCTGGGCAACGGTGACCTCGCCACACCGGCCATCGCATGGGCCGACCGCGGTCCAGGCGGTTGAGGCGTATGCGCCGACCGGTGGTCAGCGCCAGGCGCGGATGGGGCCACCGGATGGTGCAACGTATCAGTGGAGCGGCGAACTGGTGTCCCTTGTTGAGGCTCATGGGAGACCGGCGTTGTGGCTCAAATCGAGAATGGCTTCAGCAGATGCGCTTGGCGGCGCCAATCTGAGTGCTGGAGATCCTATTCTGATTACCTGGTCTGGCTACAACCGGTCTGCTGATAGCATTCGCCGCGTCGCACGGGACGACGGGTCAGGCTTGTGGGGGAGTGACCGGCTCTTGCTGCGTGCGGCCTTTGTCGGTGTGTCCGGTAGTTATCTGACATATGTCGTACAGCCATCGGAGGAGAGCCTCGACACGCTGCGTTCGCTGCGTCGTGGGATGTGGGCGACCGGGACGTCACCCCATCGTCCGGATGCGGAGATGGCCGAGGTGGTCGACGTCGCGGCTTTTACCTCGACGATGGCAAGAGCTGGAGGTGCGGCACCTGCCGCTGGCGATACGTATCGCTGGGCGACCGAACTCGTTTCGCTCGACGACAGCGGTCGGGCGCTCTCCGTTCGTTCACGTCTCGTGACGTCCGAGGCACGAGCGGCGGTCGACGGTCTCGAGTCTGGTGACGCCATTCTCATCACCTGGTCTGGCTCAAAGAGCTGGGCGGATGGTATTCGCTCCGTTTCGGCGGACGACCGCTCTGGCTTCTGGGGCAGTGACCGGTTGCTTCTGAAGGCGACGTTTGTCGCCGCTGACCCGGCACGTCAATACATGACATTTACGGTGCCGCCACCGGCGGCTGGGGTTGGCACGTTGCGCGGCCTCGCGCGTGGAGCCTGGGCTACGCTGACGTCACCCCATCGTCCAGACGCTGCCATGCCGGTTGCTGGTGTCGAGAGCTTCGTGGCCACGCCAGCCCAGCGTGCGGGGGTGAGTCCGACAGCTGATGACCAGTATCAGTGGCACGCTGAACTCGTGGCGCTGAACCAGGCGGATCGCAAGCTGACGGTCAAAGCACGTGTGGTCTCACAGCGAGGCTTGGCGGGCGCCGCCGATCTGCAGGAGGGTGACTCGATCATCATTGCTTGGTCTGGAGTCGAGGACCGAGCGGATGGAATTCGCGCCGTCGCACGTAACGATGGTTCTGGCTTCTGGGGAAGCGACCGACTGCTGCTGACGGCTGAGTTCGAGGCACTTACGGGTCAATATTTGACCTTTACGGTGACGCCGCCGCAGGAGAGTCTGGCCATGGTTCAGACCCTGACGCAGGGCAGCTGGGCGACGTTGTCGAGTCCGCATCTTCCAAGTGCAGGTATGCCGGTGACGGGCGTCCAGGCCTACGCCGGACAGACGATGCCGAGGCAGGCTGGACCGAGCCCTCGGGCAGGTGAACTCTATAGCTGGAACGGTGAGCTGGTATCGCTGAGCCAGGGTGAGAGCACCGGCACATTGACCGTCACGTCGCGAATCGTGACCCCGGAAGGTCTGTCTGGAGCTGCCGATCTCGACTCGGGCGATCCGATACTTATCACCTGGTCTGGCTTCGAGAATCGAGCCAGCGGCATTCGTGCGGTGGCGAGAGACAACGGCTCTGGCCTTTGGGGCAGTGATCGTTTCTTGCTCCAGGCCGAGTTCGTCAAAATCGAGGGCCAGTTCCTGACGTTTACGGTACGGCCGCCATCCGACAGCCTTGCTGCAGTACGCACACTGACGGCTGGAGCGTGGACGACGGTGATGTCACGCCACCGGCCATCAGAAGACGTCGATGCTGTCGAGTCTGTTGATGCGTTCGATCCAGCTCGCCGAGCGAAGCGGTATGTCTGGGGCGGTGAACTTCTCTCTGTTGACGAAGCCAGTCGGACGCTGGAAGTATCTGCACCCGTTGAGGAACACGTCTTCCGCTATGCCGACCGGTTTACCGAGGGTGATGAGGTCATGTTGATTTGGGCGCCTCGCCCCGGTGGTTACGAGGTGCAGGGCATCCGTTACCTGGAGCTTCGTGCAGAGTCCAGTCTGCGTCACGGGTACGTGTTGCCGGCGACCTTTGTTGCTGCGGATGAGGAGAACGGTCGGATGAGGTTGCAGGCGACGGTGCCGCAACGGACGGTCGAGCGACTCTCGGGACTGGAGCCTGGTTCGTGGATTGAGGTGACCTCGTTATTCGATCAGTCGGGAGAGACCGCGGCCGTTTTGGGAGTGCGAGCATTAACCCATGAGGTGAACTAAACGGCGGAGGGGCTTCGTCCCCTGATAGGTCGCGAGAATCGCGTATGGGCGAGGGGCGGACCACCGGGTCCATCCTTCGCCCTTTTCTTTTGTCCTGAGGTTAACGAATGAATGTACCGTTCTGCAGTTCGGCAAACGCCTGACGTAGCTCTTCCTGCGTATTCATCACAATCGGGCCGCGCCACGCGACCGGCTCTGCGAACGGATGGCCTGAAATGAGCAGAAACTTGATTCCTTCTGGACCGGTCTGCACGACGATTTCATCCCCACCATCGAATAGGATGAGTGACCGATTCATCACCGGAGCGGCCGATGCGTGCCCACGTGATCCCAGCTCTTCTGTGGCGATCGGGCGAGGCCTTGAGGCATCGCGAAAGTGGCCAGTCCCTGCGAACACGTAGGCGAATGCGTGTCGTGGAGACTCAACGGGCAGCCGTTTCGTCGTCTCTGGTGGGACCCAGACGTCGAGATATCGAGGGTCGGCGGCAATGCCATCGACCGGGCCTGTCTGTCCCCAATAACTTCCGCATATGATTCGGATGCGGGTTCCGTCGTCGTCGACGACAGAGGGAATCTCGTGTGCGGTGACGTCCTGGTACCTCGGTGCCGTCATCTTTAAGGATGACGGAAGATTGGCCCAGAGCTGGAAGCCGTGCATCCGACCTCGGGCATCCCCTTGTGGCATTTCTTGATGCAAGATACCGCGTCCTGCCGTCATCCACTGAACATCTCCATTGTTCAGCATTCCACGGTTGCCGAGACTGTCTCCATGAGCAATTGAGCCTGCGAGAACATACGTGATCGTTTCGATTCCTCGATGCGGGTGCCACGGAAACCCTTTCTGGTAATCATTAGGGTCTTCGTTCCGGAAATCATCCAGGAGTAGAAACGGATCGAACTCGTGCGCACCGTGAAATCCGAACGCCCGGTGGAGTTTCACACCTGCGCCCTCGAGCGCCGGTTGCGATTGGCTTACGTGCTTGATTGGCCGAATGGACATGGGTGCGTTCACTTGGGTCAAGGTCAACGGCTACACGTCGCGCTGTCGCCGTACCTCAATGACGGGTATTTCCACGGCGCGTCGGCGAGGTCTGGCCGGTCCTTGTGTCGTCGACGTGTAACGCCGCCACTCTCATGTTGGGCGAGCCACGGGTCCGCAGCCGTGGTGGGGCCCGTGCGTGTGGAACACACGGGCCAGTGGTCCCAAGGAACACCCAGACATTCTGGACCTTACTACGGAAAAATCCAAAACTTGAAATCGTGTGTTCCTATACAGGACACGTCAGGGGATATGCGGGAGAGTGGCATCGTGTGTACGCCCGTTATAAGAGGTTTTGAAGATTCTTCTTAAGCCACGTGTTTGTATTTAGTTAAGTCGTATTTCTTAAAATTTTTGGCTATCACGTGCCTTGGTACCGAGCTTGCCAATCTTCGTTGTGTGTGACTTTGAGTGTTCCCGCCGGATCTACAGGGTGGACGGAACATGACTATGCGCAGCAATCGTTTGATCGGCAGGGTTGGTCCCGCACCGTGGAACGCGCGCGCACCCTGGTTACGCGCTGTCGTGCTCAGGGCAGAACGTATGACCTGTTCTCGGAGGGTGTGGAATCGATGTGTTCGATCTACCTGCCATCGGTGTCACTGAGATGTCCTCGTCTGGGGGCTCCGCGGTCGGCCTATTTGGTCTGTTCTTAGCGATTAGAGCGGCGTCATGACTGAGGTCTCACTGTCTCGCATCGGGCGGGTGTATGTGCTTGCCGTGCTGGCGACCGGGGCGGGGCTCATCGTGAGTTCGATGCTCCAGGTTGCGGCCGCGGACATCGGGACCTCCTGGATGGTGGTTGTTGGTTTGTCCCTGCTGTGCGCGCCATTTTCGCTCAGGATTCCATCGATGCGGGCGACGGTCACGGTGACCGAAGCGTTCGTCTTTGCGTCTGCGTTACTCTTCGGGCCACCGGTGGCGACTGTCATCGTTGCATTCGACGGGCTCGTCCTGTCGCTACGGGCCGAGCGGCGGAGCGTCGATCGTGTGGGTTTCAACATGGCGGAGCCCGCGATCTCCGTCTGGATGTCATCTCACCTGTTCTATGTGGTGTCCGGGGTGGAGCCCTTGGCGGGGCGGGCCGTTGAACTCACACCACTGCTGTTGCCGTTGCTGTTGATGATTGCTTCCTACTTCTTGCTCAACGGGGTGTTGAGCCTGACGGCACTGTGGTTTGAAACCCACGTCAATCTCTACGAGTTCTTGAAACAGCAGCTTCCGCACGTTGCCATCAATTGCTTCACGAGCTGCTGTTGCATTGTCTTACTTGTGCTGAACCTGCCCGACTTGTCTCTGGAAGTGTTGGGGATGTTCGTGCCGCTGCTGGTCTTGACGTACGCCTCGTCCAAACTGTCCACCGCAAGGGTGGAAGAAGCGAATAGGCATTTGGGCGAGCTGAGCCGGCTCTACCTCACGACTATCGAGGCGCTGGCATTGGCAATCGACGCAAAAGACCTGGTCACCAGTGGACACATCCGGCGTGTACAGAGTCATTCAGTCGCGGTGGCGCGCAAACTCGGTGTCACTGATGCAAGAGAGATCAAGGCAATCGAAGCGTCAGCGTTGCTGCATGATCTCGGTAAGCTGGCCATTCCAGAGCACGTGTTGAACAAGCCGGGCAAACTTACCGAGTCCGAGTTTGAACAGATGAAATCCCACGCGAAGATTGGGGCTGACATCTTGTCCACGATAGATTTTCCCTACCCTGTTGAGCCAATCGTGCGGCACCACCACGAGACCTGGGATGGTCAGGGTTATCCGGATGGGCTTGTGGGCGACGCGATTCCCTTAGGTGCACGGATCTTGAGTGTCGTGGATTGTTTCGATGCTTTAACGTCGGATCGTCCCTATCGCCGGGCTATGGACAAGGAACACGCGCTGGCTGTGATTACGGCGCGGCGGGGTGGGCACTACGATCCGCGAGTAGTCGACGTATTCGTGGAACTCATCGAGGACTTGCTCAACCCAGCGGTTGCAAGTGCGCACCACGACTGCCTGGTGGCCGCGAAAGAGGCGGAGGTCCCCAAGGTGGTGGCACCGGAGCAGGCGGTTCGTCCCACTATGTTGAATGACGCGGTGCCTATGGCATCACATACTCATGTGGGAGAACGACGGGCTCACTCGGGCGACCTCGTGCTCCCCAACTTTGTGGAGGTGGCGCGATACGCCGAATCGGTGATGCCCGGGGCCTTGTGTGTGGTCTACCACCATCAGCAGGAACTGGCCAGACTTACCGTGTCGCACGTGTCGATTCCAGAGTATGAGTTTGTGTTGCGCGACTTCTGCGTACCGCTGGGTGACTGTTTGACCGGATGGGTGGGCGCCAATCGTGAAATTGTCTACAACTCAGATCCGACCCTCGATTTCGGGGACCTTGCCCCGGCATTCACTCCACGTTTTCGTAGCTGTTTCTCAGTGCCGGTGATACGAGATGGTGAGCTTGTTGGCGTGCTCAGCGTCTATGGACAGGAGCCGCAAGGACTCACCCGCCAGCGGGCTGATGACATCGTGCAGCTCGTGGACGCTGGTTTCACGGGTAGGTTGCAAGATCCCGGTGTGACGCAGTTGAAAGAGGTGGAAGATCTACCTACCTCGACGAAGAAAGCACGTAGCAGCGCGATCGTGGTCTAGTACACGCCTCGGGCAGGTTCTCCTTGACGCGTCGGCGTAGTGGTTCGGTGGAGGCGCTGTCTTACGGATCACGAGGGTGCGCGGCGCTCCATTCCCGGGTAAGGCGTTGGGCTTCGGCGAATTCGTCTGGACTCATCGTGCTCGCAACCCGGTCACGCCCACGGATGACCAGTTCTCGGTTGCGATCCGCATTCTGTCTACCCGCGGCTGAGAGGCTAAACCACACGTACGCGGCCACGTAGTCCTGCGGAACGCCGACACCGGCTTCGTACATCACCCCCAGGTTCCACTGCGCATCGGCATGTCCCTGCTCGGCGGCCGACCGGTACCAGCGCATCGCTTGGATGTCGTTTTGTGGGAGACCACGACCGATGTCATACAGGACTCCGAGGTTGTATTGCGCTACGTCGTATCCCTGCTCGGCGGCCAGTTGATACCACCGTGCGGCTTCGATGTCGTCTAGCGGCACGCCCCGACCGGTCGCGTATCTGTTCCCGAGGGTGAACTGCGCCACGGCACCTCCCTGCTCGGCTGCGAGTCGATACCACCGTACGGCTTCGGCATGATCCCGCGGAACGCCGAATCCGAACTGGTAAAAATCACCAAGTCTGCTCTGTGCGCTGGCATGCCCCTGTTCGGCCGCTAGCCGATACCAGCGAGCCGCTTCCGTATCTCCGATTGTGTCTACTTCGACGTCTTGACTATCAATGAGGTGGATTTCATCGAGGCAGCCAACGTCGTGCATGCACCCAAACTCGTACTGGGCTTCGGCATTGCCCTGCTGCGCCGATTCCCGTAACGCATCGATCTGCGGTGTTTGCGCCGGTAGTGGCCTACTCAACATGAACACGATGAGTACGGTGACGCCGGTCGTTTTGCGTACGCCACGGGTCATGGGTCCTCTTGACTCCTGGGATGGTTCATACACGCCAACATCCTACTGTCCGCGCGCGGTAGGAACAATACGGCCCCAGAATGGTGTTGGCCGCTGACGCGATGCTGACACGGGCCGCCGGCCGGTTTTGCCTCACTGCTCTCGATGGCGATGGCCCATCCATGGCTCTCTGTTTATAGGACAGGCGTTGTGAAAGAGGCACGCAACCAAGGCTAGCGGTCGCAGGCTTGTCGGATCGTACCAGTTGACAAATGTTTCACGCGACAGTGATGAGCACGTGCGTCGTACGAAGCGTAGTTGGCACACGGTCTTGATATTTGGGGTGGAGGAGACTCTAATACTGCCCTATCGCTGTCAGAAAACATTGCTAGGCGTTGACACCGAACTTATGTGCCCAGGAGAGACCTTCTTTGAAGTATGACTGTCGGGCGAATGCCTGGGTGGCGTGTGGATCCCGGCCGGCCTTGGGGCAGTCGCCATGAGGCTTGATCTTGTGCCTTCACGCGAGCAAGATTTCCCCGTGTATCGATCATGGCTGTTTCTTCTTCCGCTGGGACTCCTGATCGTGTCTGGATCTGCGGCGGGCCAGTCGGCCGGCCTGGATCTCGTGGTGACTCTACATCGGGCCGGTGAGCAGCTGGAGCAACATTACCAACGGTCGCAACGTATTGTCTCGACCGAAGAGGTATGGGTGCGGTCGTTCAGGCACGATATGCAGTCCAATGGTTCTCCTCGCCGACTGAGGTTTGAGCACCGGCTCGAGTGGGGGATGTCCGAATCCGGTGACGGACCTACCGTGTCGGTGCGCCGGGAGTTGCAGTCCGTAAACGGGCGTGAGCCCAGACCACAGGATGTAGATGGGTGCCTCACGCCGTTGGCCGAGGACGAGGATCCGTTATCCGCGCTGTTGCCGAACCGTCAGAGGGACTTTGAGTTCTCTGTGGCTGAGGTCGAGCGCGTGGAGGGTCGCGAGGTGGCGCGACTCGAGTATGTACCCTTGGACGAAGGTGTTGCGGAGGTGATTTGGGAAGAGGGATGCGTGTCGATCTCTCTTCCCGGGTGGATGCGCGGGGAGGTATGGGTGGACGTCGAATCGGGGGTCGTGCTCCGTCTCGATCAGCATTTGATGCGGCGGTTCGAATTTCAGCATCCACCCGACAGCCCGCGGGGTAGACGGGGGCGGATTGCGCTTGAGCGCTCTGATTTGAGTATTCGGTACCACCGCGTGTCGTTCCGTGATCCGGACGAAACACTCATGCTGCCCCGGTCAGTCGAGCGCAACTGGGTCTTGCAGGGAAGCGGTTTCGTGCCACGGTACTATCGCAGTCAGGAGTACTCGAATTATCGTCGATTTGTTACTGGTGGGCGCCTGGTCCCGACGCCGGATGCCGCCAGTGACCGGTAGGGCATTTTGTTCTCACGTTTGTTAACGAGGCTCGCACGAAGCCAGGCAGGAGACCGTTCCATGACCGATCGTCATCCATCCAGGCGCCATTTCATCAAGGGGGTATCCGCGTCTACGGCGTCTTTGATGGTGGTACCTCGTCATGTACTAGGCCGTGGTTTCCAGGCTCCCAGCGATACCTTGAATATTGCCGGCATCGGTGTTGGGGGGCGGGGGCGGGCGAACGTGCACGGCTGTGCCAGCCAGAACATCTCGGCGCTCTGTGACGTCGATCCCGGGCTGGCAAGTCGGACCTATCGCGAATTTCCCGAAGCGCGGACTTACACAGACTATCGAGTGATGTTGGACCGCGAATCGGATATCGATGCGGTCATCATCGCGACGCCCGATCATACCCATGCGGTCATCGCGGCCGAGGCGATGCGCCGCGGTCACCATGTGTACTGCGAGAAGCCACTGACTCGAACGGTTGCCGAAGCGCGGGCGCTTGCCAGGATCGCTCGTGAGCAGAATGTTGTGACCCAGATGGGGAATCAAGGTCATGCCCAGGAGGGCACTCGTCAAATCAGGGAGTGGATTGAAGCTGGTGCGATCGGGACGGTGCGTGATGTTCATTACTGGACGAATCGGCCCATCTGGCCCCAGGCCATTGAACGCCCGACAGACGCCCACCATCCGTCCGCCGGACTTGATTGGGATCTGTTCCTCGGGCCGGCCCCGGCACGCCCCTACCATCCCGCCTATCATCCATTCAGGTGGCGCGGTTGGTGGGACTACGGGACCGGTGCGTTGGGTGATATTGCCTGTCATTCGATGGACGCAGCGTTCTGGGCATTCGATCTCGACCAGCCGACGCGGATTGAAGCTGAAACGAGCCCTCTCTTCGCTGAGACGGCACCGGCGGTGTCGCGCATCACCTACGAGTTCCCCGCGAAGGGGGGGCGCGGACCGATCCGCTTTGTCTGGCGCGACGGCAATCTCACGATGCCACGCCCCCCGCAACTTGCAGCGCAGGAGCAGCTCCCGGGTGGCAACAGCGGGCAACTTTTCGTTGGGACTGAAGGGGTGCTCGGCGCGGACATCTATGGTCGGGAACCCAGGATTTTCCCGAGTGAACGCCACCATGACCTGATGTCCAGTCCACCCGCGGTGACGTATCCGCGGTCGCCAGGCGTATATCTTGAGTGGATCGCCGCGTGCAAGGGAAATGGCACCGCGGGATCCAGTTTTCCCGATCACTCGGGTCCGCTCACCGAGGTGTGTCTACTTGGTAACCTCGCGGTACGTACGGGACGGGCTATCGACTGGGACGCCACCTCGATGCGCGCGACGAACGTGCCAGAAGCCAATGGCTTTCTCGACGAGGCCTACCGCGAGGGCTGGTCACTCTGAGACGCACGTTCCGTTCGGTGTGTGGCGGGCAACGGCCTGCGTGACGCCGTTCTTACCGGGGCAGCTCAAGCCAGGCGATTGCCTGCGATCTCTCTTCGGTGTCGGAGAGGCGTGCCAAGGGCGTATGCTCTTGCGTGTTGATTCCAGCACGCGCTCGTTACGGTATGACACGAAACCTCAACTTCCGGGAGTTTCATATGCAACGACTTCTCTGGCCGCACGTGCCGTCTGCGCCCGCATGGCTACTCGCGATCGGCCTGTGCGCGTGTTCGGGGTCTGGAGTACCAATGCCGGCACGCAGTACGTCGTCCGCTGAATCTGGTACCGAGGTCTCGAGGACGTTTGGTGACGCCCTGACGTTTCACGCGTCGTTCGACGCTGGTGTCGATGCCGACTGGGCACTCGGAGACCATCAGCTCTACACGGCTCCTTCCTATGATGCGTTGGATGCGGCGAGTCCTGGGCTCGGCAATCCCGATGTCGAGCTTGCTCAGGGGGCTGGCCGGTTCGGTCATGCGCTGCGCTTCACGGCACGGAATCAACATGCCATCTACTACGACGCGGATGATAACGTGTCGTACTCGCCAGCCGGGTGGAATGGAACGGTGTCGTTCTGGTTGAGTCTGGATCCCGCCACGGATCTGGCACCGGGATTTTGTGATCCGATTCAAATCACGGACGCCGCCTACAACGACGCGGCCATCTGGGTTGATTTCACAGCTCAGAATCCCAGGCAGTTTCGTCTAGGTGTGTTCGGCGATCTCGATACATGGAATCCTGAAGACCTTTCTCCCGATTCCAATCCAGCGTTCGAGGAACGGTTGGTGGTTGTGGATGCACCTCCCTTTGCAGCTGAGTCGTGGACGCATGTGGTCATTACCCATAGCGGGCTCAATACCCAGGAAGGGGGAGTAGCGACCTTGTATCTTGACGGCGAACGGGTACAGGCCAGTAGCGGTATTGATGAACCCTTTAGTTGGGAGCCGGGCAGGGGGACCATTCGCCTTGGCGTCAACTACGTGGGGCTCTTCGATGATCTCTCCCTGTTCAATCGAGCGTTGACCGACGAGGAGGTAAGTCGGCTTCACGCGCTCGCGACGGGTGTTTTGGAGTTATATCCGTAACCGGCTCATTCTCTTCGATCGTGGAGGGGTCTATTTCTCTGCGCGGGTGAGTGCGAAGGTGGGGACCTGTGGCAGCGAGACTACACCCACATTGTTAGCCGGGTGATGGATGTTGGCGGAACCTGGTCTCGCGGGACTCATGACACCGCCGGTTGCGGTGAACGACGAGACCAGGTTCCGCGGTAATGCCTGGATCAGGTTTCAGGGAATGGGTCCAGATACATTCACACGAATGCGGTACAAACCTGTCCGACCCGTCATATAGAGTGTTCGACCATCGTCGCCCCACGCGACGTTGGCTGGTACTTCCGTAGGCTTGATCGTGCCGAGGTGTCGTCCCTCGGGGCTGATGACCCAGACGCCGCCAGGACCGGTGGCCCATAGATTACCCTCGTTGTCGACCTTAAGTCCGTCTGCAGCTCCAGGAGCGTTAACCGCACTCGCGTCGAGGAGCACTTCGCCTGCGTCGAGGCTACCGTCTGCGGCAACGTCATACTGCATCCATCGATTCTCCGAACTATCTGCCACATAGAGGTGTCCTTCGTCGGGCGAGAACGCGATGCCGTTGGGACCAGGTTGTTCGGCGAGTCGGATGAGGCTGCCATCAGGATCCAGGCGATAGATCCCGTTGACGTCGAGTGCCCGGTCGTCCGGTGTCGGCAAGCCATAGGGCGGGTCGGTAAAGTAGAGAGCGCCGTCAGATCTATAGGCGAGATCATTGGGGCTGTTCAGTCGACCTCCTTCGAAATTGTCTACGACTATGCTCCGGGTGCCATTCGCGGCGATTCGAGAAATCCGACCGTTGAAGTGTTCGGTGAAGACGATGTCACCGTTCGGGGCCACGGTAATGCCGTTGGAGCCGGAGAACCGATCTTCTACCGGCTCGCCTTCGAACACTGGTGCAAGGAAGTCGCTGACAACGCCGGCTGGGGTCCACTTGATAATACGATTACCGGGAATGTCACTGAAGAGTAAGAAGGGATCTTCGCCTCGGACCCAGACGGGACCTTCGGTAAAGCCGAAACCATCGGCGAGGTGTTCGATCTCGGCATCTTGCGGCACTAACGTATTGAATGCGGGGTCAAGGCGTTCGATCGTGCCAGCGCCGGAGGCGGCACGTTGGACGAGTGTGGTGGCGTGCCAGTTGTTCGTCGGCGCGAGTGATGGGAATCGATACAAGTCGTAGCCAGGGGTCTCGGTAAACCGAAAGCCGCTCGGACTCGCATTGGACCACACGCCGATCGTTGCACCTGCCTCGGATGGTTGGGCGGTTCGTGTCTGCGCCTGTGTCATTGGGATTGAGAGACTGCTCCAGCCCACGCATGCCGTCGCGAGTCCGATTACGAACGCTTTCGAGATGTATGGATGTTGTGACACCTTCGTTCTCCTTTATATGACGATGGAACGCGAGATCCGACTTACCCCGCACCTTCCTGTTTCGTCCCTAACGTGAGAGGTTTGATGAGGAAGAAGTAGCCGACGAGACCAAAGAACATGGCGGGAGCGACTTCATAGACGGTGGCTCCCCATCCAAGCTCTCTCCAGAGAAGAGCGATGAGGGTGCAGCTGATCATGATGAAAAGCGCTTTGTGCTCCGTCAGTTTTTCACCAAGGGCGAGAATGACGATCAGCGGGGCGAAGGCCGCGGCTAAGACCGACCACGCATACAGGACGAGGGTAAATACACTATCAACTCCAAAAAGTGCGATCACGAGTGCGATAGCGGTCACCGAGATTGTGGCGGCTTTGGAAACCCAGCTGGAATTGGTCTTGTAATGCACGACATCCTCGGTCAAGGCGGCGCTACACCCCAGAATTTGTGAATCCGCCGTAGACATACAGGCCGCGAATATTCCGGCCAAGACCAGTCCCACCAGGATCTCCGGCAGGAGTGTGACGGCCATCATTGGTAAAGCAAGTTCGGGATCAAAAACTGAGATGTCCGGAAAAATTAATCGCGCGCTCAATCCCACTGTAAACGTCAGTACGCAGAACGAGAAGTATGCGCCGTAGTAGAACGCCAATGCTCGTTTCATCTGGCTGGCATTCCCGAGCGCCATGAATCGAATCATGACGTGTGGTTGTGCAATGATGCCCGTTCCTCCCGCGACAAAGCCGAGTATGAAGAGCGCGATTGGCACGAGGCCATGCGCCACATTGGCCGGAAAAAGATTGAGGTAGGTTGGCGAGACATTGCCGAGTTGTTCGAAGAAAGCCTGCAGGCCGCCGATTTCGCCAAGTCCTATGACCAGGATCAGGGTCATCGCCGAAAACATCACCAGTGTCTGTGCTGCGTCGGTCCAGATCGACGCGCGGATTCCACCAGCGAAGCAGTAGATCACCACGATCAGGCTGCCGATCAAGGCGCCGCTGCTATAGTCCCAGCCGAAAATGACAAAGAGCGCCTTGCTGCCAGCCGTGAATTGAGCGGCAGCGTAGGCGCCGAGGAAGAGTACGGTGATGATACCCGCAAGTAGGCGAACCTTGCGGAAGTTACCGCCGTCCCAGGTGGACAGCAAGGCACCAAAGCTCAGACTCTGTCTTTGGCGAGAGACCACACACATCTTCTTGTGAATGAAGCAACTGGCTAGCGCATCACCGGCCATCCAGGCAAACATGACCCACAACGATTCGAGTCCGCTGGCATACGTGTACCCGATGGCTCCGATGAACATGTATCCACTGTTGTTGGTTGCCATCGCGGAGAGGCCCGCCAGCCAGGGGCTTACTGCACGTCCGGCGAGCAAGTAATCGGCTTTGCTGTTGTTACTTATGAGGCTTGACGCTGCCCCAACCACGACAAACCCGAGTAAGCACGCGATAAAACTGCCAATGATCATGAGGTCGGTGTGTCAACAGTGGTGACGCGACAGACAGAGTGGTCACGGCTGTCTTCCCGTGGGGTTCGTCCGTTTGTACCGGCTATCGATTGTAGTCGGGTTCTTGCGTTGCCGGTGAACTCCTGCCGATTCGGTTGTCCCGACGAATGCAGTGCTCCGCGGCCCGATGCGTGCTCGTCTGGCACTGTCGTTGAAGGTGAATCTGTTTTGGTCGCCCCATGGAAGCCCTGGTTAGCGCGGCGTCAACCGTGTTGGGTGTTCACCCTGTTTGTAAGAGAAGAGGTAGGAACATCCGTGTCAGTGTGTGAGTACTCCGTTGCCGACTGGTGTCGATCACGGACGGGTTTCGTCAAAGATGAGCTCACCGGTGCGGGTGATGGTGACCACGTTTCCTTCCGCCGCAAAGGTGCCGCCGAGCAGGTGAAATAAGAGCGCTGGGTTTACGGCGCGCGCGTCGGTATCTGCACCGAGGACGTCTGCCGTCTGGTGATCGTTGTTGACGAGTCCCCGCAGAGTTTTAACGATTGCACCATATTGCGGCGCTTTGAACAGTGAATTGAACTCTCTCCAGCGATCGGGTTGGGCGGTCGTGACCGTGAGCAATAATCCGGCCGTTAGTAGTCCAGCAAGGGGTCTTGGGGCGATTCGTCCCACCCCGCCGAACACGGCCAGCGCAAGCGGGGCCGACATTGAGAGTAGCCAGTAGGTGTCCAGCCGGAGGTTGAGCACGCTATATCCCGCCCAGGCGCAGGCTACCGGGACTACTGAAACGACTAGGAACTGGAACGACTGGCGCCACGCGGCCGTGGTGATAATTAGTCCGATCAGGAACCAGAGCCAGAGTAGAGGTAATTGGGCCGGGGTTACGAACATTCGCTCCAGCCCGTTGACGAGGAATCGCCCGCTATCACCGATCAATGTTGCCAGTGGTGCGTCCAGAAGTTGGTTGATACCACCGCCAACGAGTCCGATGATGTTGGAGCTTCCGCGCGCGTCTCGGTCGGTCATGGCATAGGGCAGCTGCAGGGTAATGATGGTGATTGCCATGGCCAGGACGGTTCGGCTTGCGGCACGGCGATGGGCTCGATCTCGGAACCCTGCGGTCCAGGGAAGGTAAAGCAGCATGGGCACCGCTGCGAAGATCGCCGGTGTGTGCGATTGCACCGCGAGCCAGCAGGTTGTTGTAATGAAGATGACGGATTGGAGCGTCAGCGGGCGCGGGTGTGACCAAAGCACCGATGCGATGGCCACGTTGACCAGTGCGACGGCGAGTCCTGGATTCCAGATAGTTGCGGCGAGTGCCCCGTCGAATGGCGACGAGACGATCAAGAGTCCAATACCCGCCACTGTCATAACAGGCAGGCCGCGCCGAAGTAAGGCTGCTGTGAGTAGAGCGTCGCTTGCTGCGCGAAGCATCAATAACCCAATTGCTCCCACGTGTGGGGCGTTGCCCAATATTGGCGCCAGGAACTGCTTGATCAACCACAGAACCCAGTAGAATATCGGTCCCCATGAAACGCCTCCGGTCACCGTGGGAGGGCCTACGGTTGGAAGTTCGGTGAAGCTTCCCTGTACTACGAGCCAGTCCCGCTGCTGATCGCCCATAAACCAAAAGTGATTCTCAATGCCTAGGGCACGGAAGGCCAGACCATACCCGGCAAGGATGCAAGGCAATCCAAATTTCACCATTCGTCGCATCCACTGGTGAGATAGTGTCTCCAGCGTTTGAAGAATGGTAGTCACTCCGTTCGTGATGTAGTCTCTTAAGCTTCTATCGAACAAAGTCATTGTTCTGGATTCTTATAGTTCCTGTGCCAATCGCTGAGACGTAGTCGAATCAGATCGATGAACATCTGGGCTGCATCTCGCAAGGGATGTACATGACTGAGTGCATCATTCCTCCAGGTTACGGGGATCTCGGCCACCTGTAGGCCGAGTTTCCTTGCGATCCAGAAGATTTCGACATCAAAGGCAAATCGGTTGATCCGCTGCCGGCGGAAAATTCGTTGCGCTACGCTTCGGCGGAAGCACTTGAATCCGCACTGCGTGTCGCGCACACCGGGGACAGCGACGACCCGTACTACGAGGTTGAAGAGATGCCCCATCAACTCGCGCCACCAGGTTTGCCGTACTTGTATGTCGGAGCCTGCGAGTGCCCGGGATCCGACGGCGATGTCGGCACCGGCCTCGATCGCATCTATCAAGTGCTCGACTTCTTCTATCGGCGTTGAAAGATCGGCGTCGGAGAAGATTACATATTGGCCCCGTGCCTCCAATATACCGCGGCGTACGGAGTAACCCTTGCCGTGATTGAGGTTGTTTGCGAGCACGTGAAGCGCTGTCCATTGCGTGGCCCGAGTGCGAGCGAGTTCGAGGGTTCCGTCATTCCCGCCGTCGACAACGACGACGACCTCGCCGTTCCATGACTGTTTCTCTAGATAACGGCGGATCCGGTCCAGGGTTGGACCCAGCCGCTTAGCTTCTTGCCAGGCAGGAATCACGATAGTCAGGTACACGGAGTGGGGGTCTGTCACAGAGGCCCTGAGCCGTTGAATGGTCGCCGCCGAGGACGCGCCGTTCTGTGTCTCTTGAGGTGCTCGTGTCGGTCTGTGCTGAGCGTCCGCATGGTCAAGAGCTGACGAATGCGCCATGATTGTGGCCTATGACTTCTCACACATCGGCCAGACTTGTGATCTATAGCATGGTGGGCGTCATTCTGTCCGCGTTCGGTGGTATTGCCCTACAGGCAGAAGACTGGGCAGAGTGGCGCGGGCCTGGACGTCTCGGAGTGTGGCACGAAGACGGCATCATCGAGTCGTTTCCGGACGACGGCCTACATGTGGTCTGGCGGACGTCGCTCAATTCAGGGTATTCGGGACCAGCGGTCGCAGGCGGTCGCGTATTTGTGTTGGACTGGCAGGAGGATCCTGGATCCCGGACGCTGGACGGTACCGAGCGCGCCGTTGCGCTCGACGAGAATACAGGCGCCGTCCTGTGGACCCACGAATGGCAGACCACCTACCGGATGCTGATGGGGTCCTATGCCATTGGTCCCCGAGCGACACCGACCGTTGATGGTTCCCGTGTGTATGTCGTGGGCGCGACTGGTCGACTCTTCTGTCTCGACGTCGAAACGGGTGAGGTGGTTTGGGAGAAGGACTACGTTCAGGACTACGGCACGAGCGTACCGATTTGGGGTATTGCGAGTGCGCCCCTGGTGGATGGTGACCGTCTCATTGTGGTGGTGGGGGGAGAGCCAGACGCCCTGGTCATGGCCTTCGATAAGCATACCGGCGCCGAACTGTGGCGTGCGCTTTCGGTGGTTGGTGAGATGGGATACGGCCAACCCGTCATCTTTGAGGTAGGTGGTGCGCGTCAATTGATCGTCTGGCATGCAGCCGCCCTGGTGTCGCTCGACCCAGAAACGGGAATGGTATTTTGGGAGCAACCGTGGGAAGTGGCCTCGGGGCTGTCGGTGGCGACGCCAGTCCGTAGCGGTGAGTATCTCCTGGTGTCGCAGTTCTACAGGGGCTCGATGATGATGCGTTTGAGCCAGGATCGCCCGGCGGCGTCGAGATTGTGGCAAGGCCGTAGCCGGAGTGAACAGCCGGATCGCACAGAAGGCCTGCACGCGCTCATCACTACGCCGCTCATCATCGGTGATTACATTTACGGGGTTGGTAGCTATGGTGAGCTGAGAGGTCTGGATGCCCGGACTGGCGAACGGTTGTGGATGAGTGAACAAATGACTGCGCAGGCACGTTGGGGCGCGGCCTTCTTTGTTCAACATGAGGACCGCTATTTCGTTAACAACGACGATGGGGATTTGATCATCGCGCAGTTCACGCCGACGGGGTACGTGGAATTGGACCGTACCCGGCTCATTGAAGCAGATGGGAGTTCCGGAGCGGCTGCGCGCGGGCGGCCTGCGCGATTTGAGAGAGGGATCAACTGGTCACACCCCGCGTACGCCAACCGGCACATCGTGCATCGAAACAACAATGAGATCATCCGCGTGTCGCTTGCGACAGATGATTATCGGTGAATCGCGACGAGCGACACGTCCGTGAGACTGGAACGCGATGCTGTCTGGATGAAGTGCGTCATCTGACGCTTTCCGAGATACGCGCGGAAAGCGGTAGAGCCACGAGGCTTGGGGGTGATCCCGTCTGGCTTGATCGAGGCGCCATGTGAGGTGCGCCTGGAGAGCTGCATGGCCCGCGCGCTCGATCAACCTCGTGGAGATTGTGGAGCGCGCGGGCCCAGGGAATCCGACGACGTGTGTCGGCTAGGGCAGGGCCAGCGTCATGACCGTGTTGGTCGCAACGACCGTCACATACTGTTTCCCGTCAACCTGGTAGGTGATTGGACTCGACCGAATGGGGCGCGGTGCATCGAGTTGGTACAGGGCTTCACCGGTTTCGGCGTGTAGTGCATAGAACGCACCGTTCTCCACTCCCTGGAAGACCAGGTTACCTCCTGTTACCAGGTTACCGCTTGCCCCGATGGAGGTCTGCGCCGGTAGGACGGTTTGCCAGGTTTGTTCCCCTGTGACCGGGTCATAGGCTGACACTGTTACTTCCGCCGGAAAGTCTTCGCTAATTCGGTCGAGGGTTTCGAAGCTTTCCGTATGGCCTCGTGAATCGGGTCCAGGTTCGAGCGTGTCGCCGACGGGATTAACAACTAGGGCAATGGCACCGTTTTTTCCGGTGACGTACACCAACCCGGTTTGCGGGCTGAACGATGGCGATCCGAAACTTGAACCCCCGTGCGGAACGATGACCGACTTGCTCATCCAATACGGCGCGTAGAGCTGGCTGGAACGTGCCGCCAGTTCGGGGTCGTCGAGCTCAACGAACGTCGCACAGAGCGGGGTCATGGGCACGCCTGCGGCGTTGTAGGGAATGGGTTGGGTTGGCCAGACTTCTTCACCCGGAACGTCAGTTTCGGTAGGTACCACCGTTTCGACCATAGGGTGAAGCGGCGTTCCGGTCTCACGATTCCACATGTAGAACAGGCAATTTTTCCCCGCGGCGGCGACCCCCTTGATGGTTTGTCCGGCCTCGTCAGTGACGTCGAATAATACCGGGCCTGTGACGTGATCCCAGTCCCACAGGTCGTGATGCACGGCCTGGTAGTACCAACGCAAGGCGCCGGTTTCAAGGTCGAGTGCGATGGTACTGTTACTGAATAGGTTGATACCGAGGCGAGCGGAGCCGTCGTAGTCGGGTGATGGGTTTCCCGCGTTGACGTAGACCATGCCGAGCGTGGGGTCGACGGCGGGTTGGGTCCAGATGCCGCCCCCGGCCCGCGCACCATCGCCCCACGTGTCGCGGGCGATTTCCCATCCCTCATCCTGGGGACCTTGCGGAATCGTATTAAATACCCATGTGATCGCTCCGGTTTTCGCGTCGGTGGCGATGACCAGCCCGCCGGGAATGTGGCCCTCGGAGAGGGCCGCCGCGACGTACATCGTTCCGTCGTGGTACGCGGGCGGTGTAGTGATGCGATAGCCGATGCTGACGGGGTCCAGGTTGGGAGGGAAATCGTCCGGGTACTTCAGCTGCAGTGCGGTGCTGACTACCGGGAGCACACCCTCGTTGCCAAACGCTTCAACTGGCTCACCAGTGCGGGCATCCATGGCGTATAAATCCGCACCGCGGTATGCGTAGATATTGCCCTCTGCAAATGTCGGTCCCCGAACAGGACTCGCGCTTTCGGTGCCGGAATCCAGTGCGGCAGTCCACAACTCTTCACCACTTTCGGCGTTGAGGGCAAAAAGTGTCGAACGAGAATGCAGATACATCACGCCGTCAATCACCAATGGCGTGGCCTGGGTGATGTTATCCGCGGGGCCGACTTCGTAGGTCCATTGCTCGGTAAGTGAACTGGCATTACTGGTATTGATCTCGGCCAGTGGTGCGAACCGGTTATTGTCGAGGTTGAGATTCTGGCTGGTCCAGTCGGTCGAATCCGACTGAGCGGGTGCCGAGCTGCCCAGTAGAAGGAGGCCGGTGATCGTAAGTGCCACTACCGTTCCTGCATTGTTGCCCCGGTGCACCCGCGCTGTGTGCATCAGTCTCATTCCGCCCTCCGTTTGTCTTTCTGGTCTTGGGGCGCGAACGTCCGTGTTGAGCCGTTCACGCCTATATCTCACCAACGTACGTTTCCTTCTGGGGAAGTACTGGCTTATTGATCCCCGGCTACTTCCTCGGCACGCGCACCGCTTAGCGAGTTCGGAACGGCCCAGTTCCCTTCGTGACAGGCATACTCGAATTGCTGGTAATTGTTGTCGCGCTTGTAGGGAAAGGCGACGGTCCATGGCTCCGTATACGTCTCAGGGTCGTCAACCGTGAGCTGGTAGTTGAGGGTATCCTCGTCGGCAAAGGTGAAACGTTCGACCATGCGTCGTCCTTCGTGTTGAGGAGCGCGTGAGCCGGGTGCACGCATGTTTCCCACGGCTTTGAAGTTGGTGGACTCGACAACTAGCGTGTCGCCTTCCCAATATCCGCGTGGGTTCCCTTCCCACTGGGTGATGCGTCCATGTACGTGTGGTCCAGCATCGATCGAGATGATTCGGGCGTTATGGATCATCTCGCTGTGGATGACGATGTAGTCCTCGGTCTGCACGAAGAGTTTGCCGTTGTTGTAAGCGGTCGGCATCATCATGCCGAACACCCCGCGAGACAGACAGCGGTCTCCCGATTCCATATTCGCAGCGACGTCATGTAAATGGTCACGATAATACTGGACGCTGTCCCGAGCCTGCTCTGTCATGGCTGGCACCTGCCCATCGGGCGGGTTGATGACGAGTGCAGGGGCCTCACCGGCGACTGGTTCTTTCCAAAACCAGTCGAACCAGTAATTTGCATAGGCACCGACCCCGCGACTGCTCTCATGGCCTTCCCACTGAACTGCCTTGGCTCGATCGGACCGCGCGGTGAAGAGCTCGAGCCGCTCTGCTTCGTTCAGCGTCTTGCCAGCGAGCTCGGCCGGTAATTCGAGGGGCACGTGCGAGGAACCGACATTGTTCCACATGCCGTTGATGTCGGGCACGCCATTGGCTAGTCGAGGAGACTCCCCGTGCTGTCCCGCCAGTGCTGATGTCGCGCCCAGTGTCAGCGTGAATACTGCCAACGAGACGTAGATTCGCAGTGTCATCTTCGACCCTCCTCAGGGAACCATTCTCCTCAGTGCACGATGGAGATCATCTCTAGAAACCCGCAGCAGCCTGCGGCAACAGGACGCGACGCTGCATGGTGGTGGTCTGGTCTACGAAACCAGTGGACTCTTGACCTCGATGCAACGAGCGCAGTGCCGCAGACTGCCAAGGGAGACGTGCTACACGCCCGGGACGGCGTTTCCGCCGATGTATACCGATTCCAGCGATTTGGTGTTGGCGATGTCATCGAGCGGGTTTGCACCCAAGACGAGGAAATCTGCCCACTTGCCAGTTTCAAGGGAACCGAGATCGGTATCAACTTCCATGCAGCGGGCGGCATCGGACGTCGAGGCGACAATCGCTTGCATCGGCGTCAGCCCCGCTTCGACCATGAGTGCGAGTTCCCCATGCTCGAAGTACCCTTGGAACCGGGCGGCCGGACCGGTGTCGGTTCCCATCGCGATCGGAATACCAGCGTCCGAGAGCGTCTTCAGGTTACGTTTGGCAACGTCGAGCTGGGCCTTGTAGGTCTGTGCACTCTCGCTATTCTGCGCGCTCTCTTGTCGTTCTGGACTTTCGAGTGCGGTGATGACGGCTGGATCGACCTCTTTCGTGAAGAACGGATCATCGAACCATTCAGGCCGCGATTCGTACACGTAGGTGGAAACTTCCCGCATCAATGTGGGGCAGTAGCAGACGCCAGAATCTCGGAGCAGGGCGATCAGCTCGTCGTCGACTTCAACATCGCGCACGCTGTGCGCCAATAGATCCGCGCCTGCTTCGAGCAGGCCTTTCGCGTCCGCCAGATAGTAAAGATGTGCGGCGAGGCGAAGGTTCCGGTCATGGGCCGTGTTGATGACTGCCTGATACGTCTCCGGCGTCATTTTTGCGGTAGCTCCAAGGTTGTCGTCAACTCGAATCTTCAGGATGTCAGCTCCCATCTCCGCCGCGGCGGTGGCCTGTTCGACGGCTTCTTCGGGAGTGGGTCCGGTCGGAATGTTGCCGGACAGGTAGAATCGCGCATGATCGAGTTCAGAGTCATTTCGCTGCCGGTCACGGACGATGACACCCTCAGGGCCGTCTCCACCAAGACTAAACACGGTCGTGACGCCGTAACGGGCATACAACGCAAGTTGACTCTCGACCTGTTCTTCGGTGTAGTCGACCTGGTCAAGGCCACGCACGTTGTTGACGTGACCATGGGCATTGATGAGGCCGGGGATGATGGTGCGTCCGGTGACATCGATTTGCTCGGCGTCCGCCGGCACCGCGACCGTATCCCCTGCGCCGACCGCTTCGATGCGGCCGTCTCGTACGACGAGTACGCCGTCGGCGATGGGCGCTCCGCCTGTTCCATCGATAATCTGCGCCCCGACGAAGGCTTGGAGCCCGGGCGTGATCTCGACAGGTTCCTCTGTTGCACTACAACCGGCTGTGGCCATGATGAGGCCGAGTATCACGATGAATCGTTGTCCCAGCATTTCTTGCACTCCCCCAAATTCTGCCGCGACCCCACCGCGACGTAGGGGCGGCATTCACCGGACGGCACGGTCCGATGGCGTGCGCGTCACTTGAGTTTGCGTCTATTCTGACCGATTCTGGCCCGTCTGGCCCACTGGAGTTTTGTAATAGCCCGAACCGTGGGCTCCGCGGCGCGCGTTGAGAGTCACGCCGCGCTTGTGTCCGAGGCGCGCAGACCAGGAGACAACGGAGGTCTCTGGCAGACCGTTGCATTGTGCACAGGGGCTACAGGGGCTCTGATCCCATGCGTGTGAGAATTTCGCCCAGGCGTTCGATTTCTTCCCCATACACTGCCCAGTTACCGTTTCGCTGGGCTCGCAGTGCCCGGCGGTAGTGCTCGCTGGCCTGTGCGACGAGCGGACTCTCGGTGGTGGGTAGGGCCGTCGTTTCTGGAAGTGTCGGTTCGTCTGGGGCGGTGCCGAGCATGCCGGCGACGAGAGCTCCCGGAGAAATGTCGTCTGAGGGCAATTCGTCATCTGAGAAGAGTCTGTTCAACGCCTGATCGAGCGATTCTTCCATCACGATCTGGTTCTGGTACGCCACGATGACGCGTCGTAGTTCGGGAATTCGCCCACCCGATGCTCGTAGGTACAGAGGGCGAATGTAGAGCAGGGCTTCCTCTATCGGGATCACGAGTAGGGTGCCCTGAATCACCTCAGAGCCCTGCTGGTTCCAGAGAGTGATCTGTGGCGAAATCTCCTGATCCTGGTTGATGCGCGCCACGATCTGGCTTGGTCCGAATACGACTTTCTGCTTCGGGAACTGAAACACAAGCACCTTGCCATACTGGTCGGCGTCACTTCGAGCGACCATCCAGGCGGCGAGGTTGTTCTTACCGCGGGGGGTGAACGGCAACATCTGGATGTACTCCGCCTGCTCTTCACCCGGAAGTCGCATGATGGTGTAGTAGGGCTCCATCTGTTCGTTGTCGATGACGGGCACCTCCCACTGGTCTTCACGGTTGTAGAACACTGCCGGGTTCGTCATGTGATACGTCGAATAGATCGACGTTTGCAGTGAGAAGAGCCCTTCGGGATATCGGATGTGTCGCCGGAGATCTTCCGGCATTTCGTCCAGGGGTTTGAGAAAGTCCGGAAAAATGATTTCCAAGGTTCGAGCGATCGGCTCGTTGGGGTCTGCCAGATAAAACGAGGTTGTGCCATCGTACGCGTCGACGACGATCTTGACCGGATTACGGATGTAGTTGATACCGCTCGTCACGGGTGCCGCGTAGGGGTAGCGATTACTGACGGTGTACGCATCGAGAATCCAGTGAAGTCGACCCTCCGAAATCACCAGATACGGATCCGTATCGTATTGGAGGAATGGAGCGATATTACTCACACGATCCAGGATGTTTCGGTGATACAGAATCCGACTCTCGTTGCCGAGCTGGCTAGCCACGAGAATCTCGTAAGCGCGAAAGCGGACGGCGAACAAGAACTGTCGGAGCAATGAGGACATTGCTACGCCGCCGGCACCGTCGTACCGCGTCGACACGTTGTCGTCGCCTTCGGGGTAGTGAAATTCGTCGGTTTCCGTGTTGACGATGACGTAGTCGTTGGACAGTTCACCGAAGTAAACGCTGGGCTGATCCACCGTAAGGTCTACCGAGGATGTCGGTGGTAAATCCTGAATGAACAGCACCGGCAAGCCTTCCTGGGTTACCTGGTTGACTGGACCCAGGGCCACGCCGAATCCGTGAGTATATTGCAGATGTTCGTTGACCCACGATCGGTTTGGGAGACTGTCGGAGTTCAATTCACGACTCGACAACATGATCTGGCGGTACTCGCCGTTGACGTAATACCGATCGTTGTCGACAGACGCAAAGTCGTAATAGGTCCTGATTTCCTGTATTTGTCCGAAGGTGTCGAGAAGTGGTTCGTGATCCCAGAGCCGAACATTGTTGATCGTCTGGGTGTTGTTCTCGATGTCGGCGAGCGTGAGTGTGGCGTCGCCAGAGAGCTCTCGCGCCTCAACGAGTTCGAGCCCAAAGGCCTGGCGTGTCGCTGCGATGTTGTGTTCGATGTACGGGGCCTCGCGTTGTTGTTCGTCCGGTGTGACGACGAGGCGCTGTAAGCCGACACTACCGATGTTTCCCCCTATCGTGACCAATGCGTACAAGCCGAACGCAACACCAAAAGGTGCGTTACGAGGGGTGAACGCCGATACGGTACACAATCCTGCGCCCACCAGTGCCACGAACAGCACTAGGCGAAGTATGGGAATACCCAGCGTGACATCGACGTACGATGCCCCGTGAATAATGCTTGCCGGGGTGGTGAGAATTCTGGGGACGTCGAGATAGGCGCCCCAAGCCAGCAAGAGAAACAATCCGGCCATGATGAGGCCGAGGTGTCGCCTGGCTTCGTTGCTGACCACTGGACCTTCGGTGGGAGACAAAGCGAGCTGACCCGAGATGACGTAAACGGCGGTGCAACCGATGAGGGACAGGACAACGACCGTCAGCGTGAGGTAGCGAGCCAGATCCAAGAACGGGAGCGAAAAAATATAGAAGCTGGCGTCCCGCCCGAATAGTGGATCGGTCTGGCCAAACGGCACCGCGTTCTGAAACATCAGCCACGTCAGCCACTCGTTCGACGCAAAGAGGGCGAGGAAGAGACTGAGTAAGGTCGCGATAGCCCTGGTTAGCATCTTGAGCTGGCGAGGCTCAAGCACGACCGGCTGAATGTCACCGCCGCCGGGAAACAGCATGTACGGCCGCGTGAATCGTTTCAACGCCAGCCGCAAGTTCATGGAAAGACAGCCGAAAGCGAGGAAAAACACTACGCTTCCCATCGTTGCTTTGGCTGTAAGCGTTCGTGTGAAAATGCCGTCATAGGCAACTTCGTTGAACCATAGCCATTCGGTGGCCAACTCGATGATCGAGGGCATCACCGTGAAGACCAACAGAACAACGAGTAGAAGGATGAATCTCGCTGGCATTCTTTGCCTCGCGTGGCCACTCGACGCGGTTATCAGAGGGAAGATTCCCTCAGTTTTAATGTAAGTGAGCACACTGCCCACCCCTAGCAGCGTACGTGACCGGCTCCTCGGACGCAACCAGAACTGGAAGAAAAGAGGATGGAGACCTGGTGGCCAGTTTCGAATGGACTTCAGGTAGCGCGGTGGCTGGTGTCGAGTACTATTGCCACACGACGTCGATTCTCGCGCTGCTGTCGCGCGCTCGAATGCTCGGCGCGGTGGGTCCGCCAGGCGATTGAGGCACTGGGACCGACGCCCGAGTGAGTATTGGTGCGAGGTTGCCGTTTCTAGGTCGTGTCCTCGAAGAATTGTGAGACGCATCGTTCCCGTTCGACATAGATTCGCGGTCGTGGAAGGAAAATCACAGACACTGAGCGCTCGGCAGTGAGAGGTGATCCAGCATGAGTGACCGGAAGTATCGACAACGCGGTTACCAGGACGAGTCTCGTGAAAAGGCTCCGCCGCCTTCGCGGCAGGACCGTGGCGACGGTGCGCCGCGCGGCGTGACGAATCGTCAGCATCGGACACCGAACATGCCGGGTTTTCACGAGGTGATGCGTTGCGCGCGATGTGGTCAAACGTTGCGACGGGCCATCGGTCAGGACTCGACGTGTCCGAGTTGTGGCACGGCGTTGCATACCTGTGCTCAGTGCGCCTCGTTTGATAGCGGCAGCCAATTCGAGTGTTTGCAACCCATCAGCGCGAGGGTGTCACCCAAAGACGCTCGAAATACTTGTCGCTACTTTGCGGCGCAGGTCACTGTCGAGAGGCAGACCCACTCTACGGTCACCGGACCCCGCGGCGCGAAGCAAGCCTTCGACGATTTATTCAAGTGAGGCCCACGCTGTTGCGCGGCAGCATTTCTCGTTCAGACAGATTGTTCAATCGCGTCATCTTAGTCCCCGGTACGCCATAATCCCGAGATGGACGCTCGAAATCCGCTTGATCTTGAGGCCGCATTGGCCGACGTGAGCGCGCCCGTGAAGCTTGTCTTCTTCACGCAGACTTTCGGGTGCGATAGTTGCCTACCGGCACGCCAGGCGCTTGACCGACTGGCGTCGTTGTCCGACCAGATCACCGTGGAAGAGTTCAATCTGGTACTGGACAAAGCTGAAGCGACCGCCTATGGAATCCAGCGTGCGCCGGCGATAGCGGTCGTTGGAGGAAGCGACACGGGCATCCGGTTTTACGGGGTTCCCGATGGCTACGAGCTTGTCTCTCTGGTCGAGTCGATTCTTCTCGTCGCCTCCGGGGTTTCTGGGCTCAGCGACGAGAGTCACGCGGTGGTGGCGGCGGTCACGGAGCCGGTGGATATTCAGGTCTTCGTGACACCAACCTGACCGCATTGTCCCCAGGTGGTCAACCTGGCCCAGCGGCTTGCGTTCGCGAGCCCTCACATAACGGCGGCTGCGGTCGCCGCGGTGGAATATCCCGACCTGGTGCGGCAGTACCGGGTCACCGGGGTGCCGAAAACCGTGGTGAACGAGCGCACGGAAATCTTGGGTGCGCTCCCGGAGGCTGATTTCGTCAGCCAGGTGCTCGCTGACACTAACGACCCCGAGCCACTTGCATGATCTTCCCTGTTCGTACCTTGCCCGTGCTCAGTCTGATTGTGGTTGCGGCCGCATTGGGGGGCGGCGCGATGGCATTGATGCCGCGTCCAGGGGGGCAGACGGGAGTCGCTGACGCGGATGGGCCCACGATCCATTATGTGTTGAGCTTCCCAGAGGCTGCGCATCGATGGATGCAGGTCGAGGTGACTGCCGTCGGGGTGCCACCTGCCGCTCTGAGCATGCGGATGAGCACCGCGTCTCCGGGGCGCTATGCGCGACATGCTTTTGCCAAGAACGTGTTTGACGTTCGGGCGTATGACGGCGCTGGCAATGCCCTGTCGCCAACACGGTCGGGCATGGCTCGATGGGATGTCGATGGTCATGATGGAACCGTGCGGTTTACCTACCGCGTCTACGGCGACCGAGTCGATGGGACATATCTGGCCATTGACGAAACTCATGCGCACATCAATATGCCTGCGGCATTGATGTGGGTGAACGGTCTGGAGCATCGCTCGGCGACGATCCGGTTCGAGCCCCCCGCCTCCAGTGGGTGGCGAGTAGCGAGCCAGCTCTACCCTACTGAGGATCCGCTGAGTTTCACGTCGCCTAATCTCCAGTACCTGCTCGACAGCCCGAGCGAACTGAGTCGTTTCGCGGAGCGCTCGTTTTCGGTCGTTGACCCAAGTGATCCGGGGCATCGACCGACTTTTCGTATTGCACTGCACCACGACGGCGGAGACCAGGAACTCAATGGCTACGCGGCAGACGTTGAACGGATTGTCCGTGAAATGGTTGCTGTCTTCCGCGAGTTTCCCCCGTTCGAAACCGGCCGGTACACCTTTATCGCGGACTATCTGCCCACTGCGAGCGGCGACGCGATGGAACATCGAAACAGTACCGTCCTGAGTTCGTCGGGATCATTGCGTGGACAGCATCGTTTTCTGCTGGGCTCGGTTTCCCATGAGTTTTTTCATGTATGGAACGTTGAGCGCATCCGGCCTCGTTCGTTGGAACCGTTCGACTTTGAGACCGTTAATCCGTCTGGCGAACTGTGGTTGGCGGAGGGCGTGACCAACTACTACGGAGCCCTGATCCTGCAACGCACCGGTCTGGCGACGTTGTCCGACACACTCGAACGTTTTAGCGCGGCCATCAACACCGTACGCCTTGGTCCGGGACGCCGGTTTCGCTCGGTCGCGGACATGGGAAGACTGGCGCCGTTTACGGACGCCGCAGTGGCGATCGACCGTACGAACTGGGACAACCTTTTCATCTCGTATTACACCTGGGGAGAGGCCTTGGGGTTGGGGCTGGACCTCTTGCTCCGGGCTCGGGCTGATGCACAGCCCGACACATCCCCGATTACGCTGGATGACTACATGCGCGTGATGTGGGATCGGTTCGGGCGAGCCGGAGGCGTGGTTCCCGGGACCGTTGATCGACCGTATACTCAGGCCGACGCACAGGCCGCCCTGGCCGATCTGACGGGGGATGCAGCATTTGCAGAAATGTTTTTCGCCCGCTATATCGAAGGAACCGAAGTTATCGATTACGCGCCACTCTTCGCCCGAGCGGGGCTGAGGTTACGTCCCCGCAATCCCGATCGCATGTGGTTGGGTGCTCCGGCGCTCCGTTTTGAACGCGGCGGGGCCCGGGTCGTTGCTCCGGTACGTTTCGGTTCACCGCTCTCTGAGGCCGGCATTGCTCGAGATGACGTGTTGGTTTCACTCGACAATCGGTCCCTTTCGTCGCGCGGGCGGCTCGAGACATTGCTTCGTGAGCTGCGGGGCCAAAGCGGCGTGATGCTCGAGTACCTCCGTCGGGGTGAGCCCCGTCAGGCTCAACTTGTCGTGGAGCCGGATCCCGCCTTGGAGCTGGTTTCGCTCGAGCAACTGGGCGAGCGTCCGACGCCAGATCAGAGACTGTTTCGCGATAACTGGTTGGGCTCCCAGATCGAGAATTGAAAGTCAACGACCAGCGAGCCGACGATGAATACTGAGGAACGCGATCCGGTCTGTGGCATGACGGTCGATCCGGCCAAGAGTCGGTTCAACCATGTCTACGCCGGAGGGACCTACTACTTCTGTTGTGGTGGGTGTCAGGCCGCCTTCGTGGCAGATCCAGAACAATATCTCCATCCACCTGAAGCACCCGTGGCACCCGAGGCTCCACCTGGTACATGGTTCACATGTCCGATGGATCCTGAGGTTCGGACACAGACAGCGGGGCCGTGCCCGAAGTGCGGGATGTCGCTCGAGGCGGTCATTGATGTAGCCACGATGCTGCCCTCCATCGAGTACATCTGTCCCATGCACTCGGATGTGGTGCGGCTTGAGCCAGAGCCGTGTCCGCACTGCGGAATGGCGCTGGAACCCCGTACAGTGGATCCCGGGGACCAGCCGAACCCGGAACTCGATGACATGACCCGCAGATTCTGGCGTGGAACTGTTATCGGATTTCCTGTATTCGTTCTCGCGATGGCCGAAATGTTTCTGGGTGATCGTATTGCCCAGTCCGTCGGTCGCATGACATCGAATTGGATTCAGCTGATCTTTGCGACACCAGTGGTGTTGTGGGTCGGTCGTCCGCTGTTTGAGCGCGCCTGGGCTTCGCTTGGCAACCGAAGTCCGAATATGTTCACGCTGATTGGGCTCGGGGTCGGGGCAGCCTACGCGTACAGCGTATCGGCAACGGTGGTGCCGGGGGTTTTTCCCGCTGGCTTTCGGATGGCTGGTGGCATCGAGCCGTACTTCGATACGTCGGTGGTCATCATTGTGCTTGTGCTCTTGGGGCAGGTCCTTGAGTTACGGGCGCGCAGCCGGACTGGCGCGGCACTCAGGGCGCTCCTTGGCCTTGTTCCGACGACGGCAAGGCGGGTGGCTGAGTGCGGCAACGAGACGGATGTACCCCTGAGTGACATCCAGGTTGGCGACGTGTTGCGCGTGCGTCCGGGAGAACGGATTCCGGTGGACGGTCTGGTGGTGGACGGAGCGAGTGCGGTCGATGAGTCGATGTTGACCGGCGAACCGGTCCCGGTTGAAAAAATCGAAGGGACGCATGTGGTCGGCGCCACGATGAATGGAACCGGTGCGTTGCTGATGCGGGCCGAGCGGGTGGGAGGCGAGACACTGCTGGCACAGATCGTTGCCATGGTAGGTGAGGCGCAGCGCAGTCGTGCCCCGATCCAGCGCGTTGCCGATCGGTTGGCCTCCGTCTTCGTGCCGTCTGTCGTTGCGGTGGCGTTGTTCGCCTTCATGGGGTGGTCGTTGTGGGGCCCTGAGCCTCGGCTGGCTCTGGCCCTTGTCAGTGCCGTAGCGGTGCTCATCATTGCCTGCCCGTGTGCTCTAGGGCTGGCGACGCCGATGGCGGTGATGGTAGGAATGGGTCGAGGGGCCGGGGTTGGTGTGCTGATCAAGCACGCCGAAGCCCTCGAACTCTTGGAGCGGGTAGACACATTGATTGTCGACAAGACTGGCACCCTGACGGAGGGGCACCCCAGCGTGGAGGCGGTTGTGTCGCTCGATGGTATCGAGGAAGAGGAAATCCTTCGCGTGGCGGCGGGGCTGGAACAAGGGAGCGAGCATCCCTTGGCAGCAGCGGTTGTCCGGGCGGCGGCGGCGCGGAACCTTGTCGTGCCGAAGGCCTCGGAATTTCGTACCGAGATTGGTCTCGGTGTTACCGGAACTGTCGATGGGCGAGGTGTAATGCTGGGGACAGCGGCGTTACTTGATGCCCGGGATGTCGACACATCCATGCTAGCGATCCAGGCCGACGAGTTTCGCCAGCGCGGGCAGACTGTTGTGTACGTGGCCTTTGACGGCAAGCTGGTTGGCCTCCTTGCCGTCGCCGACCCGATAAAGGCGACCACGGCCGCGGCCGTCCGTGAGTTGCAGAGGGAAGGGCTCACGATCATCATGGCGACCGGTGACAATGAAGCGACGGCCGGCGCCGTAGCGTCGGATCTGGGTATTGACCAGATACAGGCCGGTGTTCTTCCGGCCGGTAAACAGCGTCTCATTGCCGAGCATCAGAAAGCGGGTCATGTTGTGGCGATGGCGGGAGATGGGATCAATGACGCACCCGCGCTTGCGGCCGCAGACGTGGGCATCGCCATGGGAACCGGTACCGATGTGGCTATCGAAAGCGCCGGCGTGACCCTGGTGCGTGGTGATCTTCGCGCAATAGCTCAGGCCAGGCGACTCAGCCGTGCCACCATGCGTAACATCCGCCAGAATCTCTTTCTGGCATTCATCTACAACGCGCTCGGAGTTCCGGTGGCGGCCGGCTTGCTCTATCCCGTATTTGGTGTGTTCATCAGTCCCGTCTGGGCCAGCGTCGCCATGACCGCGAGTTCTTTGTCGGTGATCTCCAACGCCCTCCGTCTGCGTCGCGTCGAGCTATAACCCTGTATAGCTCGACGCGTCAGAGACCCCAACGTCCGTCGTGGTGTTGATGCACCTCAACAATCGTTGAGCGATCGCTGACGGTCCGTCTCCGTGCGGAGACCATGCCGATGAGCCAAGAGACCAATCCCGCGAGAAACGCCCCGAGCACAGCCGAGAAAAACGAAGTCACGCTGAATCCAGGGACGAGAGCCGCGGCCAAACCAAACGCGGCACCGTTGACGACGAAGTAAAACAGGCCCAGAGTCAGCATCGTGAACGGCAGGGTCACCATGAGCAGTAACGGTCGTACGATGGCGTTCACGAATCCGAGTACGAGTGCGGCCGTCGCCAGCGCGAACAGTGAGGTGATGTGTACGCCTGACAGGAGCCAGGCGGTCACTCCCAGTGCGACGGCGTTTGTCAGCCAGAGCAGGAGAAAGGAGTTGGTCATCATAGTGTCCCTATAACCGAGCTGTGTGTCGGCGGGAGTAGGACCCCTGGGGCGAGTTTATTCTCTGGATCGAGTGCGTCCTTGACGGCTCGCATCTGATCGATACCTGTCGTGCCATGCAACAAGCGTAATAGTGTTTGCTTGATCGGGTTGCGTCCGACGCCGTGCTCCGCCAGAGGGCTGCCTCCCAGGCGAATCATTGCTCGCCCGCAATCGAGAATCGCTTCGTGACCTGTCACCACGTCGGCACCAGTCTGAGGTAATAGATTTGCATGAAAATTGGCATCGGAGAGGTGTCCCCAAATCGCGTAATCAAGCCCTCGTGAGTCGAAGGCGGTGCGTAGAGCCGCAAGACTTTCACTGATCATTGAAAACGGCACGACCATGTCGGTCGCGGTTTTCTCGATCGTGCAGTCGATGGTACGTTTGGCGAACCCAACGCGGCGGTTGACTGTGTCGGGCACTGCCTCGCGTAGTGCAAGAAGTTCCTGGCACCGGGTGGTTTCATTGGGGGCGGCCAGTTCTGTGGCGTCGAGTAATTCTTCTTCGGCCAAGAGATGGCAGAGTTGCGCGATGGGGCCAGTGGCGCCGTTGGTCGATTCGGTCAACCCCACCTGCTCGTGGATCTGCTCGGTGGTCATGCCCGATGGGAGCTCGATTTGGGCCAGCAAGAGCGCGTCAGCGTTTTCTGGCACCGCAGTGCCGTCTTCTCGGAGCAACTCCAGGCATCGGCGGTCGAGATATTCGATGGCCGCTACGTCAAGCCCTTGCGGGTCTTGTGTTTGTCTCGTTCGGAGGGACACGTCGCGCAACTGCGACGCGACGGAGACGGCACGGGGCTCATTGTCGAGAGCAATGAGCAGGATGCTCATCTCTGAGCATCGAGGCAGGACATCCAGCGTGATGGACGTCACGATACCCAGGGTGCCTTCCGACCCGATGAAGAGATCAATCAGATCCATCCCCGGTTCGGCGTGATAGCCGGCGGAGCATTTGGGTACCGCCGGTATCCGATAAGACGGAACCGGAATAGTGATGGTTCCGCGGCTCTGGGTGATGATCTCAAACCGTCCCTGTGCTGCCTGTATCTGTCCCCGCTCCAGGTCGAGTAGCTCTCCGGATGCGAGCATGATGGTCAGCTTCTGGACCCAGGGTCGCGTTGGACCGTACTTGAAAGTCGCAGCGCCGGCCGCGTTCGTGGAGACGACGCCGCCGATCGTGGCGCCTTCATAGGTGGGAGTGGGGGGATACCATCGGCCAGCCATCGTGAGCGCCGTTCGGAGTTCGGCCAGCGTTACTCCAGGTTCGACCGTCACGCTTGTTCTGGCAGGAGGGGCAAGGTGGGTGAATTTGGACATGCTCAGGAGCAGTTCTCCCCTGGGCGTGGCACCGCCTGTCAGTGATGACTGTGCACCGATCGGCAAGACGGTGCGAGCCGTGCACAGGACAGACGCAAGTTCGCTCTCATCGCGCGGAAAGGCCACGGCTGGCGCGTGGCCTCCAGGATAGTGTGCAGCGTCTTCCAGATAGGGAGCCACATCCTGATTCAGGACAGGAGCAGGAACAGCCGCGTTTGTGGCGCGCGGCGATCTGGTCCTGATGCGATGAGTAGCCATTCCCGACATGATAAAGTGGAGATCGTCAATTAACGATTCAATAAAGGTGCTTCTCATGTTGCAGCGGCTTAGTGTCCTCTGTGTCGTCGTAGCGGTTTCGGCCGCTTGCGGCGCTCCCACGCTCGCGCAGTCGGATGGTCAGACTGAAAGTGCGGTCGTGGCCTCGGTAGGCGATCGTATGGTGACGATGGACGATCTAGATGCTGCATGGCGCAGCAACGATGCGGGATCTCGTTTGCGGATGCTCCAGGAGCTATACGAGACACGCCGTCGTACGCTGGATGTCGTTGTCGGGGAAATCTTGGTCGAGCGTGAGGCGATTGCACGTGGCACGTCCCGAGATGAATTGTTGGCGCAGGAACTTCCGTCGCGGACCCCGCCGGTGACCGACGAGGAGATCTCTCTGGTGTACCAGCAAAATCGAAACTCGTTTCCCGGACAGACGGAAGAACAGCTGGCGCCCCAGATTCGGGCGTTTCTAGAGCAGCAGCGCCCCATGCAGGCGCTCCATGCCTACATGAACGAACTCCGGGATTCAGCAGCGAACGACATTCGTATTGAGCTTGAGCCGCCGCGGACAGAGGTGTCGGTGGAGGCAGGTGATCCGGTATTTGGCCCAGACAGTGCTCGTGTCGAAATCATCGAGTTCTCTGATTTCCAGTGTCCGTATTGCCAACGGCTGACGGAGACGTTGCAGGAGCTGAAAGAGGAATACGGCGACGACATTCGCCTCGTATTCAAGGATTATCCACTCCCGAACCATGCTGAAGCGTTCAAGGCAGCTGAAGCCGGTCTGTGCGCGAATGAGCAGGGGAAATTCTGGGAACTTCATGACGCGATGTTCGAAAATCAAAACGAACTTGGCGTTGATGCGTTGAAGCGGCAGGTTGGAGCGCTTGGTCTCGACCAGGCGGCTTTTGATAGCTGTTTAGACAGCGACCGGTTTGCCGATGAGGTGCGGGCTGATTTGTTGCAAGGCCAAGGGCTCGGTGTGAGTTCCACGCCGACCGTCTTCGTGAATGGACGGGCCGTGTTGGGAGCTGCGCCGTTTGCGACGTTCGACCAGATCATTCGAGAAGAATTGGCCCGGTAGGCGTCATACGACGAATGCCACACGTGTGGTCCCGTACAATCGAAGGGCCGTCCCCCGTTCATCAACAAGAACAGAGGACGGCCCTTGGTCTTTCGAGAGCGCCCAAGAATCAATCAGCTGCTGCAGCGAGACGCGCCCCCTCCTCTGCCAGGAAGGCATCGTAGTCACTTGCTTCCATGATGCTCACAAACCCGCGCATGCGATAGTGTCCGAGTCCACACAGTTGTGAGCAGTTGATCTCGAATTCACCGGTCTCGGTGGGCTGCCACCAGACGGGAATCTCCATACCGGGAATGGCGTCCTGCTTCACCCGCATTTCCAGGATTGCGAAGCTGTGAATGACGTCCATTGTCGTCAAATACACGATAACTGGATCGTCGACCGGTAGATTCAGCTGGTTGATGGTGTGGATGTCATCCGCTCCTGCTGGGTCGGCCCGGTCTAGCCCGATCGCGTTGGTTGAGGTGATCAGACTTGAGTCCCGACGTCCGAATCGGCCGTCGGGGCCTGGATAGACAGAATGCCATTCAAATTGTTTGGCGATTACGTGTACGACCGTGGCGCCATCCTCAGGTGGGAACGCATTGACCCGGGTGGCCCAGGCCGGGATGGCGAACGCCAGTAGGATGATCGCTTCGATGACCGCGACGGCACCTTCAAGGTAGCTTGATGTGTGACTCTTGACGCCGGCGTAATCCGCTGTCGGGTTGGCCGACGCGCGGAAGCGGATGAGGGTGTAGACGAAGAAGATCCCCCAACCCACGAATAACGCCAGCATGAGCCAGTGAATGATAACGATGATTCGGTCGATTTCGGCGGCGTGGGCCGAGGCCTGCAACGGCAGTCCCAGTAACTCCTGCATCTAGACACTCCTAGAAGCTTGGCGCGAGTGAGAGAACTCAATCCGCTCACCCAGCGCTAGCCGTGATCGTTTCACCAAGTAAAGAAAGAAGCCCGCAAACGCGGCGAGCATCGCTAGTGTGACACCCAGCAGTAATAGGATTCCCCAACTGGCGCCGATTGCCATTGGTGAGTTCGGGTCGCCGAAGCAGACCGGGCACGCCCATGCGCGCGCGGGCCATGCCGCCAGCAGTGTTGCCACCAGGCAGATTTGGCGAAGGGGGTTGAAAATTGTCATCGCATCACCCTTTAGTACCCGATTTCTCTTGTCTTTTGTACGAACCGCGCAAGGTATAACGCCAGAAGTCCCGCTGCGACAAAAGCGCCCACGGCCGTGACAATGTGCCAACTCGTGCCGCGGTCAGACGCGTACGTAAATCCGCCCCACAACGACATCAGCAGCGAGAGGCTGATCGACGCGATGATGAAGAGCAGGTGGAAACTTCGCAGTGACACCTAGTGGGCCTCTTCTACGTGCGCAGGCGCGTTCGCGTTCGGCAAGGTGCGAGGCACTCCAAAATTGTCGGAATGTACCAAGAGAGGCACGAACATCAACACAATCCAGAACACCACCGTCAGCCCCAAGGTAAACAGGAGCCAGGGACTGCGTTCGTCAATCAGGTGCATGAAGAAGCTGACGACGAGAGAGCCCTTGGTTGTTGCGATGATCAGGGCGAGGGTGATGCCCAGGGCGACCCCGATGTCAATATATGACGCGAGCACCGTCACCACGGTCAGAACAGCGAGCGAGCCGCCCACCTTCTTGTATGTTTCGACGTGTTTTCTTGTTTCTTCAGCACTACCGCTCATAACGCCTCCAAACACTCGACGTGGTCACGCGCTACGTCAGACCACGTCGCTTCACCCTGTGCTTCGATGCTACAGGAGGTACAGCACGGGGAACAGGAAGATCCAGACCAAATCGACGAAGTGCCAGTACAAGCCAGCCGCTTCGACCCGGTTCTCGAACATCTCCCGTTTCGTATGCCACATCTTGCTTCCAGGGCCCCAGAAGTAACCGTTTACGACTACCCCTCCGAGGATGTGTATCCCGTGCAAGGCGGTCATGGTCCAGTAGATGGCCAGGAACGTGTTGTGATCAGGAAGATGAGCGTGCGAGATTTTCTCGTAGTACTCGAAACTCTTGACCGCCAGGAATACCAGGGCAAGAACGACCGTTGCCCCCATGTACGTCTTGAACTTGGCAAACTCGTTCAGTTTCAGGGACGCATGCGCCATGACCATGGTGACGCTCGACCCGATGAGCACGGCGGTGTTGAAAGTGCCGATGGGGATGTTCACATACTCCGCCCCGAGGGGCCACTCGAGTGCGCCGACCCTCAGGATGACGTAGGTCGAGAACAAGCCGCCGAAGAGCATGACCTCTGAGGCGAGGAACAGCCAGATGCCAAGCTTGACGTTATTCAGCCCGGTATCAGGCCGTGCCGCTACGGTATAGGGGATTTCCATGCTCGTTATCCCTTGGCGGGTGACGGGTCGGCGTCTGCGCCCGCTCCCTGCATGACGAAGTCGCTGGATGCTCCAGGCACACTGTATTCGTAGGGGCCACGGTGCACTTCGGGCGGCGTCGTGAAATTCCCGTGTGGCGGCGGTGACGGTGTCTGCCACTCGAGTGTGGTTGATTGCCAGGGGTTGTCGTCTACCTGTTTTCCGTTTCGAATGCTCCAGAAGAAGTTGAAGATGAAGAAGATCTGGAAGAATCCGAGTGCCCAGGCGCCGTACGACATGACCGCGTTCCAGCCCATCACTTCCTGCGCGTGGGCGTACGTCATACCCCCGTCATAGAGTCGTCGGTTGACACCAGCGAGCCCCGTGATGAACATCGGCATGAAGACGAACTGTATCGCTACGAACGAGCCCCAGAAGTGAATTTTACCGAGGATTTCGCTCATCACCCGGCCGGTAGCCTTCGGGTACCAGTAGTAGATGCCTGCGAACAGGGCAAAGATCGTTCCCGGTGCGACGACGTAGTGGAAGTGTCCGATGACGTACTGGGTGTCGTGGAAGTGTAGATCAGGCGCTGTCAAGCCCAGCGGCAAACCCGTGAGTCCGCCGATGGCGAACATCGGCAGAAACGCGAGCGCAAAGAGCATCGGAACCGGATAGCGGATCGATCCACCATAGAGGGAGATCAGTAGAGCCGACAGAATGACGACTGATGGTACCGAAATGATCATCGTGGTCGTCTGGAAGAACGAACTCATTGTCGTGCCCATGCCAGTCATGAACATGTGATGTGCCCAGACCACGAATGACATGAAACCCAGAAAGATGACCGAGTAGACCAGTGCGCGATAGCCCCACAGCGGCTTCCTGGTGTTATTGGCGATGACCTCGGCCACGATACCCATCGCGGGCAGGATCAACACATACACTTCAGGGTGAGCCAAGAACCAGAAGAGGTGCTGCCAGAGTAGCGGGCTGCCGCCACCACTGTAGGGTAGAACCTGATCCGTGACGACGAGCCCACTGGGCATGAAGAAACTTGTCTCGGCCACGCGGTCCATGAGCTGCAGGACGCCCGCTGCTTGCAGTGGCGGAAACGCCAGCAGTAGCAAGAATGAGGTCACGAGCTGGGCCCACACGAAGAACGGCAACCGCATGAAGCTGAGGCCTGGGGCGCGAAGCTGCAAGGTTGTCACGATAAAATTGACAGAGCCGAGCAGCGACGACGCGATCAGGAAGAGCATGCCGATCAGCCACCACGTTTGCCCCTGGGTGGCAATGACGGAGAGTGGTGCGTAAGACGTCCATCCGGAGTTGGCAGCGCCGCCCGGGACGAAGAAGCTGGCGAACATAACCACGCCACCGAGGAAGAAGGACCAATAGCTGGCCATATTCAACCGCGGAAAGGCCATATCAGGTGCGCCGATCTGCAGGGGTAGCACGTAGTTGCCAAATCCGCCGACGGCGAGCGGAACGACCCCGAGGAAGACCATGATCGTGCCGTGCATCGCCCCGAGCTGGTTGTAGAACTCAGGGAGCATGATGCCCCCGGGCGCGTTCGCTTGCCCGAGGAAGGTGCCGATTACCGGAATCGGTTGACCGGGGAACGCCAGCTGCCATCTCATCAGCATCATCAGTGAGAAGCCGAAGAGCAGAAACAGCATTGCGGTGATGGCGTACTGAATGCCGATCACCTTGTGGTCGAGCGAGAAGACGTAGGTCCGAAGAAAAGTCGACTCGTGCGCATCGTGACCGTGGTCGGCGTGCGCAACTTGATCGGCGGTGGCCACGTTATCCAACGTCGTGACTCCTTTCTAAATGCTCACATTTACATAAATGCGAACACACCTGCCCATATTCCCACCAGACGGAATATCCGCCGGGTTGAGATGTACGGGCGGGACGCATTTCAGCGCCCAAGAGCGCATGCGCACCCTGGGGAGCGTGCACCCGTAAGTCCCGAATTATCGCTAATTACAGGACGGATTCTGACAACAACGTGAGGGGGCTGATATTCCGATCCCTGATTTTGTACGCTACGCGACAAAGATCCTCACTTCCGCGTAATTCTATCGATGGCGTAAGACGCGTGCAACCCTTCCCTTTCGTTGGTGGCGGCGCGGACTTTTTACACCCGTGACCAGGTAGGGATTGACGTGGTTGGTGGGTTGACGCCTGTTCGGGGTCGTGCAGGTCGTCCTTGTAGGCAGATATACTGGCTTCTGATTTTCGGTAAGCGCCGTGATATGTGACAGCATCCATGCCTGAACCTGTGGTGAAGACCCGACTCATCGATACCAGCGGCGACCAACCTCTGGCGGGCACCTTTGTGGCCGTGGTGGTGGTCGAAGCTGTCGTGTTGATCGGACTTTGGTTGTTCTCGCGGTATTTTTCCAGCTGACAACGAGCTGAACGCTATTTTTTGGGATATCAATGCATCCCCTGGATTGGACCATCATCCTTGCCTACTTGACGTGGGTCATCTACGACGGACTCCGAAGGTCTCGGAATACCGATGCGGTCGAGGGGTACTTCCTGGCCGGTCGATCGTTGCCGTGGTGGGCGGTTGGGCTGTCGGTGATGGCGACCCAGATGAGTGCCATCACACTTGTTGGCACCACCGGACAGGGCTATGCCGATGGGATGCGGTTCGTACAGTTCTACTTCGGCCTCCCGGTCGCGATGATCATCCTGTCGGTCACGCTCGTTCCATTCTTCTACCGGGCGAAGGTATTTACAGCGTACGAGTATCTGGAAAAGCGCTTCGACGCCAAAACGAGGGTCTTGGCGGGGCTGCTGTTCTTGGTGTCTCGGGGGTTGGCCGTGGGTGTCATCATCTCGGCGCCCGCGGTGGTCCTGTCGATCGTGTTGGGGTGGAATCTGGCGCTTACGGCCCTCGCCATCGGGGTGCCCACGACGGTCTACACCATGTTCGGTGGTGTGCAGGCGGTCACCTGGGCCGATGTGAAGCAGATGGGCGTAATCGTCGTCGGCGTGCTCGCGGCCGTCGTCATCCTGGTGCTCGGGCTTCCAGAGGATGTGAGTCTCGGAGAGGCGCTACGACTGGCTGGCGCGACCGAGCGTCTCACGACCATCGATTTCAGTCTTGATCTCAACGAGACCTATACGTTTTGGTCAGGACTTCTGGGTGGGTTGTTCTTGATGCTGGGCTACTTCGGCTGCGATCAGAGCCAAGTCCAGCGCTACCTTACGGCACAGTCGGTAGGCGCCGGTCGCCGGTCGTTGTTGATGAGTGCGTTCTGGAAGATTCCGCTGCAGGCTCTCATCTTGCTGACCGGCGTACTGGTGTTCATCTTCTATCTGTTCAATGAACCCCCCATGCTTTTCAATGCGGCGCATGAGGACCGGATTCGTTCCGGTCCACGGGCGACGGAGTACGGGGTGCTCGAGTCGGAATTCGGGGAAGCGTTTCGTGCGCGGCGTGCCGCCGCCGACCGGATGTTGGCGGTCGGTAATGAAGGGAATGGCGACGCGCTCGCCGTATCGAGATCTGGATTCGTAGAGAGTCAACGTCGGGTCGAGGCGGTTCGTGAGCGCGCGGTGGAGCTCGTTCGGGAGGAGAGTGGGGACGCCGCCTACAATGACGTCAATTATGTGTTTCCCACATTTATCACAACCAGTCTACCCATCGGGTTGGTGGGTTTGCTCATTGCGGCAGTGTTTGCGGCAGCAATGTCCAGTATCGCGGCAGAACTCAATGCGTTGTCGGCAGCGACCGTCATCGACTTTTATCGTCGACACGTCCGTCCCGGAAATACAGACCGCCACTATCTCTTCATCTCGAAGCTCGCGACCGCATTCTGGGGGCTGTTCGCGACTGGGTTTGCCCTTTATGCGGCTAACTTCGGCTCGCTGATCGAGGTCGTAAACCGTGTTGGATCATATTTTTACGGCTCACTGCTTGGAGTTTTCGTACTGGCCATTGCCTTTCCCAAGACCACGGCAAACGGCGCATTCTGGGGGTTGCTCGCTGGAATGGTGACCGTTGGAATTGTTGAGGCCACAACAGAGATCTCCTTTATCTGGTACAACATCGTCGGTACGGTGGCTGTTGTGGTGGTCGGTGTCGGCATGCGTCTCGTGCGAGTCCCAAGACAGGCCAGTTGAGGTTGTCAGGCCCCGTGTTTTGGGCCTTTCTGTGATATCTTTATATACGACCAATCTGGTCGCCAATGAATAGAAATCCCAGCGCTTGACAAGATTGTTGAGAGCGCGGTCTGTCTGCCGAGAGAATCTCATGAGTACTGCGACACAAACCGTCGAAGAGCTTGCCAAGCAAGAATACAAGTACGGATTCGTCACGGATGTCGAGCAGGATTCCATCCCTGAAGGGCTTGATGAGGATGTTATTCGGCTAATCTCGGCGAAGAAAGAAGAGCCCGAGTGGCTTCTCGACTGGCGGCTGAACGCGTTTCGGGTGTGGTCAAAGATGGTCGAGCCCGCGTGGCACAATGTGCACTATCCCCCGGTCGACTACCAGAGCATCAGTTACTACTCGGCGCCGAAACAGAAGAAAGAGGTGAAGAGCCTCGACGAGGTCGATCCTGAAATCCGTGCCACGTTCGATAAATTGGGGATTTCGCTCGATGAGCAGAAGCGGCTGTCCGGTGTGGCCGTCGATGCTGTATTCGACAGCGTCTCGGTCGCGACGACATTCAAGGACACACTAGCGAATCTCGGCATTATCTTTTGCTCGTTCTCGGAGGCCGTCCGGGATCATCCCGAGCTCGTCCGAAAGTATCTGGGCACGGTGGTGCCGCATTCCGACAATTTCTTCGCTGCTCTTAACTCTGCCGTCTTCTCTGATGGTTCGTTCGCTTACATTCCCAAGGGCGTGAAATGTCCGATGGAGCTGTCCACGTACTTCCGCATCAATGCGGCGAATACTGGTCAGTTCGAACGTACGTTGCTCGTTGCCGATGAAGGGGCTGAGGTTAGTTATTTGGAGGGGTGCACGGCCCCGCAACGTGACGAGAATCAACTTCACGCGGCGGTGGTGGAGCTGGTTGCACTCGATAACGCGACCATCAAATACTCGACCGTTCAGAACTGGTACCCGGGCGACAAGGATGGTAAAGGCGGTATCTACAACTTCGTAACGAAGCGCGGTAAAGCGCTGACCAATGCCAAAGTAACCTGGACGCAGGTTGAGACGGGTTCCGCGATCACCTGGAAATATCCGAGTTGCATTTTGCAGGGTGATAACTCTGTGGGTGAGTTCTATTCCGTCGCGGTGACGAATAACCGTCAGCAGGCTGATACCGGGACGAAGATGGTGCACTTGGGTAAGAACACCCGAAGCACCATCGTGTCGAAGGGGATTTCGGCCGGGTTGGGTCAGAACACGTATCGCGGGTTGGTGCGTATTGGAAAAGGTGCCCGCGGCGCCAGAAATTTCTCTCAGTGTGACTCACTGTTGATCGGAGACCGGTGTGGTGCACACACCTTCCCGTATCTCGAGGTGAAGAACACGTCGTCACAGGTCGAGCATGAAGCCTCGACCTCGAAGATCGGGGAGGATCAGATTTTCTATTGCCGCCAGCGGGGTCTATCGACCGAAGACGCCGTGAACCTCATCGTCAACGGATTCTGCAAAGAGGTCTTCCGTGAACTCCCAATGGAGTTCGCCGTCGAGGCACAGAAGCTGCTCAGCATCAGTCTCGAGGGTAGTGTCGGATAGCGGATGACAATTGAGAGATTACAGCATGCTCGACATTCGTGAGTTGCACGCCAGTGCTGGCGGGCGAGATATTCTCAAGGGGATCACCCTTTCAGTGCACGCCGGTGAGGTCCACGACATCATGGGGCCGAACGGCTCGGGTAAGAGCACCTTGGCTGGGGTCTTGGCCGGCCGGGATGGTCTCGACGTGACTGCCGGTTCCGTGAATTTTCAAGGGCAGAATCTTCTGGACCTCGAGCCCGAAGAGCGGGCCCGCGAAGGGGTGTTTCTAGCGTTCCAATACCCCGTCGAGATTCCTGGAGTCAACAACGCGTACCTGCTCAAGGCGGCGCTGAACGAAGTGCGCAAACATCGTGGTGAGCCTGAACTCGACGCGATGGATTTCATGAAGTTGATCCGTGAGCGGATGAAGTTGCTCGAAATGGATGACAGCCTGCTGAACCGGCCCGTTAACGAAGGGTTTTCAGGGGGCGAGAAGAAGCGGAACGAAATCTTTCAGCTTGCTGTACTCGAGCCGTCTTTGGCGATTCTCGACGAGACCGATTCTGGACTCGACATCGACGCCCTGAAGGTCGTTGCCGGCGGGGTCAATGCCTTGCGGAGCCCAGAGCGTTCGATGGTAGTGGTTACCCACTACCAACGCTTGCTGACATATATCGTGCCTGACTTCGTCCATGTTCTTTCAGGCGGTCGGATCGTCAAGTCTGGTGGTAAGGAGCTAGCGCTCGAGCTTGAGGAGAAGGGTTACGGCTGGCTCGAGGCGAAGTCGACGACGGCGGCTGTGTAACCGGTTGTTCCTATGATCCAGATGGCTACGAGTGCGGAGGGCTACGCTGCCCAATTTGAAGCAATCAAGGAGGCCGTGTCGTTGCCAGGGACATTGGCCGCGTTGCGGGACGATGCATTTGCCGGTTTCGGCCGACTCGGGTTTCCCACGACTCGTCTCGAGGACTGGCGGTTTACGAATGTGTCGCCAATCGCCGAGACGCAATTCTCGGTAGCGTCTGCACCGGGAGACTATGACAAAGCGGCTCTCGAGGCGTTACGTTTGCCCGCGCTGGGTGGCCCAGAGCTTGTCTTTGTAAATGGCCTTTTTGAACCTGCTCTCAGTACGACTGAGGGACTGCCTCACGGTGTGAAGGCGAGAAGCTTGGCGTCTGTTCTGGCTCAAGACCCCGACACGCTCTCGCCGTATCTCGGTCGGTTGGCATCGACTGAGAACAAGGCATTCACGGCACTCAATACCGCGTTCCTGCGCGACGGTGCAGTGGTTGAGGTGCCGGCCGGCGTCGTCGTGGAGAGGCCGATTCACCTGGTATTTGTGTCGATGTCCTCGGAGACACCGGCGCTGAGCCAACCGAGAGTGTTGTTACTCGCGGGTGCGAATAGTCAGGTGCGGGTGGTCGAGAGTCATGCCGGCGATCGCGACGTTGCGTATCTGAGTAACGCGGTAACCGAGGTGCTGGTCGATGAGCATGCTGTCGTAGATCACTATGCGCTGATACGCGAGGCCGAGTCTGCGTTTCACATCGGTGCACTCCATGCGAAGCTCGGGCGTGCGAGCAGGTTTTCATCTCACGCCATTACCTTGAGTGGATCGATTGTGAGGAATGAGGGGATCGTTGTCCTTGATGGTGAGGGCGGCGAATGCACGCTGAATGGTCTGTATCTCGCGGAAGCGAGCCAACTTGTCGACAACCAGACGACTATCGATCACGCCCAACCCCACTGCGATAGCCACGAGCTGTACAAAGGAATCCTTGATGGCCGGAGCCGGGGTGTCTTCAACGGCAAGATTGTGGTGCGCCTTGACGCGCAGAAAACCGATGCGAAACAGTCCAACAAGGCGTTGTTGCTGTCTGAGGACGCTCAGGTGACGACCAAGCCTCAACTGGAGATTTTCGCGGACGACGTAAAGTGTACGCATGGTGCGACCGTCGGTCAGCTCGACGAGGACTCGTTGTTCTACCTGCGGTCCCGAGCATTGTCTGAGCATCAGGCCCGGCAGCTTCTAATACATGCGTTCGCGGCCGATCTACTCGGACACATCAAGATCGACGCCATTCGACATCAGCTCGATACGCTGCTCTTGGAGCGCCTGCCGCTCGGGGTTGAACGGTGAATGCGGGTGAGGCGCTGACTCCGGGTGTTGGAATGCCGGAGACCGTACCAGTACTTGATGAAGATTGGGTTCGCGCACAATTTCCGATTCTTTCCGAGACGGTCCGCGGCGTACCGCTTGTCTATCTTGATAATGCGGCGACGACGCAGAAGCCTCAATCCGTTCTCGACGCTCTCGCGCGCTATTACGCATCGCAGAACGCGAATATTCATCGCGGCGTCTATCAGTTGAGTCAGGAGGCCACCCAGGCCTATGAAGATGCGCGCGGTAAGGTGGCCACCTTTCTGAACGCGGCAGAGTCTGCAGAGATCATCTTCACGCGCAACGCGACAGAGGGCATTAATTTGGTTGCGCAGACCTTTGGGCGCAGCACCGTGAGCGCGGGAGATGAGGTGGTGATCTCCACGATGGAGCATCACTCGAATATCGTTCCCTGGCAACTCCTATGTGAAGAGAAGGGGGCGCGCCTGAGGGTTGTGCCGATCTCTGACGCCGGCGAGCTGATGCTCGATGAATTTGAGTCTCTCATTGGCCCACGGACGAAGCTTGTCTCGATTGTGCATATGTCGAACTCGCTCGGCACGGTCAATCCGGTGCGTCGAGTCGTAGAGTTGGCCCATAGGCATGATGTTCCGGTTTTGGTTGATGGTTCGCAGGCGGCGTACCATATGCCCGTGGATGTGCAGGCGATCGGGTGTGATTTCTATGTGGTCACGGGTCATAAACTCTATGGACCTACGGGTATTGGCGCGCTCTACGGGCGCCGCCAGTTGCTTGATGCGATGCCTCCCTATCAGGGGGGGGGCGATATGATCAGCTCGGTGACGTTCGAGCGAACGACCTACAATGAGGTGCCCCACAAGTTTGAGGCGGGGACACCGCACATTGCCGGGGCTATCGGTCTTGGAGCGGCGGTGGACTTCATTGATGGTGTCGGGTTCGGGGCCATTGCCGCCCACGAGCGCCGCCTGCTTGAGTACGCCACCGCTGCCCTGCTGGAGGTGCCGGGTTTACGACTCATCGGGACTGCACGAGAGAAGGCGAGCATCTTGTCATTCGTGCTGGATGGTGTGCACGCGCACGACATCGGGACGATCGTGGATACCGAGGGGGTAGCTATTCGTACCGGGCACCACTGTACCCAACCGGTCATGGACCGTTTTGGTGTGCCGGCCACGGCTCGGGCCTCGCTCGCCATGTACAACACGGCTAGTGAGATCGATCGGCTGGTAGCGGCGCTCTCCAAAGTTCGGGAGGTATTTGGTTAAGTGTCTGACCTGCGAGACCTCTATCAAGAGGTTATTCTCGATCACAACAGGAGCCCGCGAAACTTCGGGGCTCTCGAAGATGCCGATGCGCAGGCCGATGGCCACAACCCACTCTGCGGTGATCGTCTCTCTGTGGCGGTCAAGCTGGATGATGGCGTGGTGACGGATTTGCGCTTCGAAGGCTCTGGTTGCGCGATTTCCAAGGCATCGGCCTCGCTGATGACCGAAGAGGTCAAAGGCAAGACACTCGACGAAACTTTGGCCCTGTTCGAGCGTTTTCACAAACTCGTGACCGACCATTCGGATTCGCATGTCGATGGTGACACGGACTTAGGCAAGCTCGCAGTATTCGCAGGTGTGCGAGATTATCCAGCTAGAGTGAAGTGCGCGGTGCTGGCGTGGCATACGTTGCGGGCGGCGGTCGATGGCCATCATGATGTGGTCTCAACGGAGTGATACGTGGGAATCTTTAAACTTGATATGCCGCTCGACTCTGACCTCCGGCCTGCTGAGCCTGAGGGCGACGTGGACGTTCGCTCAACTGAGCCGTCACAGGGCGTCATGGAACCGCCCCGAATGGAGTCGCCGTCACCGACGATGACGTCCGGGCCTCCCCCTCCTCCTCCGACGACTACCCACGATCCGATCGAGTCCGATCCGCTCAAAACGCTCGAACTCAAACCCAAGCTCATCGAGGCGTTGTCGACCATCTATGATCCAGAGATTCCGGTCAACATCTTCGAGCTCGGACTCATCTACGACGTTGACGTCAACGCCGAAGCTCTCGTAGGTATCCGGATGACCTTAACGTCGCCTGGTTGCCCAGAGGCACAGACCTTACCCGCGAAGGTGAAGGACACAGCGAAGGCCGTACCCGGGGTCAGCGATGCGTGGGTCGATGTTGTCTGGGAGCCGCAGTGGGAAATGAGTAAGATGTCTGATGCTGCCAAACTTCAACTCGGTTTGCTCTGACCCACTCTTTCGAGCTGTTTTTGCGCGCTGAGTTTCACGCCTACCGGTCCGCCCTGGCCCCGCCGCAATCGTTTGCTTGCGATCTAGCTTTGGGACACAATACCGCTACATACATGTTCAGATAGCTGTGCTTCGTTCGTCGTCGTGTTCCGTCCGTGCAAAGAGTGGCCATTCGTTGTGCGCTACTCATTCGGCACTCACGTCTCGTCGAAAGGAGTTCGAGTTCATGAGGATGTGGTCACGTCGCGTGGTTGTCCTGTGCGCGCTGCTCGCGGGCTGCGGAGGTGCGGCCACCCCAGAGCTGCAGCTTATCGAAGATGCCGCAGAGGCTCTGGGAAGTCTCAGGGCCGTAAATGAGTTAACAGGCCTGGTTCTCGAAGGACAGGGGCAGACGTATCGTCTTGGCCAGAACAGCCGGCCCACCGCAGACCTTCCGTACTACGAGATAGCGAACTATCTGTTGGAGATTGATTACGCCAACCGGCAGTGGCGTCTTCGTCAGGATCGTACGACAACTTTTCTGACCGGGGGGCCACTCTATGGCGTTCGGCAGGTCTACGGGCTGGATGGGGACGTCGCCTATGATGAACGCGGCGATCAGACCGTGCAGGCCTCGGCCCAAGTTGCCGCCGACCGTTGGACGGAGATGTTTCACAATCCGGTCGGGATTCTGCTACTCGCGTTGGACGAGACATCAACCGTCAGCAACTTGCGAGAAGAGGGTGGACAGCAGCTCGTGGATATCGTGGCTGAAAACGGAACCCAATTGACTTTGGGGGTTGATGCGGAAACCGGCTTCCCGAGCCGTGTGAGTTCTGCGGCGTACCATCCCAATCTGGGGGACGTCACACTCGAAACAACGTTTGAGGACTACGAGGAAACCGGGGGGCTCGGTGGGTTTCAAGCACGGTTGACGTTGCCGCGCGGTTATGCCACCACACTCGGAGAGTTTCTGATTTCCGAATACCGGGTTCAGACAAATACCTCGCCAGAACTTGGCGAGCTGTCGGCTCCCGCAACCGAACCGGCTGCTGCAGATGGTGTCGTCGTTGAGGTTGAGGAGATTGCCAGTGGCGTGTGGTATCTCACCGGTGGATCACATCACAGCGTGGTTGTCGAGTTCGACGAGTATCTAGTCCTCATCGAGGCGCCTCAGAGCGAGGCTCGCACGCTGGAGGTGATTGAGCGGGCCCGCGGGTTGCAACCTGATAAGCCGTTACAGTATTTGGTGAATACCCACCATCACTTCGACCATTCGGCTGGAGTTCGGGCCGCGGTATCAGAGGGACTGACCGTCTTGACCCATCAGGTGAACCAAGCCTTTTTTGAAGAGGCTGTGGTTCGTCAGCATTCGATCCAGCAGGACGCACTGGCTCGAAATCCCCAGCCGCTCACGATTGAGGCCATATCGAGTTCCGAGCCCTACGAGTTGTCGAGTGGGCGTCGTACTTTGCAGTTGTTTCACCTTGCGGATGATCTCCATTCCGACGGTATGGTCGTGGCCTACCTCACACGAGAACGCATTCTCATTGAAGCCGATGCCTTTTCTCCTTCGGCGCAGGCTTCGCCGTTTGCGGCAGCGTTGCTGCAAAACATCGAAGATCGTGGACTTCGGATCGACACGATTCTCCCGCTTCATGGGTCTGTCGCAACGCTTGAGGACCTCGAAAGTGCAGTGCAGCGAGAACAGGAATTGAGATAGTGCAATGGGGGGAACTCTGGTAGCTGTGCCGAGACGGCGTGTGCTGCAGAGTTCTCTGTTGCACCTGTATCTCGGTCGGCACGTCCGGGACTTGTGGTGAATTTCCACGTGCAGGTCCGTGGTTGCGTGCGAGATACCGCGTCGGGCGTACCGGGGATGTGAAGCCTGGATCGGGTGCTGGCAGTTCTCAGCGTTTCAGCCTATAGTTTGGCCGGAGCGGATCGTTGTCGGTGATGGCGTCGTCGTGTCAGTGTTTCGGTCTTATCGGTTGTACGTCGCTCACCATTTATTTCCACCGTTGCAATTGTCATACATATGGTCATGACTGATCGGGTTCGTGTGTACGCTCCCGCGACACTTTCTAATCTTGGACCGGGGTTCGACGTGCTGGGATTGGCGATGGAAGAACCTGGGGATTACGTCGACGCGGCGTGGTCGGAGGTTCCGGGCATCGAAATCGCGGCGGTTGATGGTGACGCTGGAACGCTCACGACCGATCCAGAGCGAAATGTGATCGGAATCGCGGCGACGGCGGTGCTGGCCATCCACGACCGGAAGAACAAAGGCCCACGGCCGCCCGGGGTGCGGCTTTGGCTTGAGAAGCGGATGCCGCTCGCGAGTGGGCTCGGAAGTTCTGCTGCTAGCAGTGTGGCTGGCGCGTTGGCGGTCGTGGAACTCCTCGGTGGCACGCTATCCCGCGACGAACTGGTCTCCTGTGCACTCGAGGGTGAGCGGGCAGTGTCCGGTGGGGTGCACGCGGATAATGTGGCGCCATGTGTGGCCGGTGGAATCGTCTTGATCCGGAGCTACCAGCCACTGGAACTGTTATCCCTGCCCGTGCCAGACGCGTTACGGGTGGCGGTCGTGCACCCGCATACGACGGTCATGACCGCCGAGGCGCGTCGTCTGGTTACAGAACGCCGCTTTGACATCCGACACGCCGTTGCCAATCTTGGTCAGCTCGGGGCGATGGTCACCGCGTTGCACCGTGGTGACCTCGAACTCTTCGGGCGGTCGATCAGCGATGCGCTCGTGGAGCCGATAAGAGCGCCGCTTATCCCAGGCTTTGCCGAGGTCAAGCAGGCAGCACTCGAGGCGGGCGCGCTCGGCTGCTCGATATCTGGTTCTGGGCCGTCGGTTTTCGCCTTTGCCTCCTCGGATGAACAGGCGACGGACCTTGCTGGTCGGATAGCGACTACCTTTCAGACGGTCGCCGGTCTTGACAGTGATACCTATGCTGGACAGGTCAACACGTCTGGCGCGCGCCGTGTCGGTGCAGTGTGACTCCTTACCAGAGGATCCACGTGGCTCTATTTAGGTATGTGGTGCCTCGGCCTACATGGAGCAAGGTGAACACATTCCACGTTCCGGAGTTCGTCCACGACATGCCGTCTAACCTCGTCTCCGACGTGGAATCTCCACGGTCCCAGAATACCGGTGTGGTCTGCGCTGTAGAACAACGGCCGATGACATCTGCCTGAGGCGACCTCTGGTTGAGCCGGTCACGCGACATCATTCTCGGCTGCAATGTCCCTGCGGCTACAATGCAGCGACACCGCGACCTTGTCGCCATATGGTTGTCAGCTTCTGTTGACGCACACTTACGGCGGACCCTGTGGACTCCTATGCATTCCGCGGGGCGCAACTTGTGGACGCTGTCTGGCGTGGGCTACGTTTCCTGCGCTCAGTGTCTGACTGCTCGGAGCATTCGTTGTGGGTTTAGTTACGCTCCATTGTCACACCAGCGCGTCGATCCGACTCGGCGCGGCGCGGCAATTCCTTGAGTGTCTCGGCGCTTCAGCTGAGGCGTTGCTGATCGGTGTCACACGTGATGCCGTTGACGATTTCGTCCGCGAGTTGGCCATGCACCGGGGGGCGGTCTTTGGATTACATCGCTTCAGTCTGCGACAGCTGGCCGGACGGGTTGCGGCTGCGCGTTTGGCACAGCGCGGCATGGCGCCTTCGACATTGCTCGGGGTTGAGGCGGTGGCGGTCCGCGCGACATTTGAGGCGTTGGATCAGAATGCGCTCGGCTATCTCAAACCGATCGCCCAATTGCGAAGTTTCGGACGGACGTTGGCCTCGACCATCGAAGACCTGCGTTTGGGCAATGTCGAAGTGGAACGGTTGGCCGCTTGTGGTCCAGCTGGGGCTGACCTCGAGACACTGGCTCGACGATATGCGCAAGAGTTGGCAGAGGTAGGCCTTAGCGACATGGCGACACTTTTCCGCGTGGCCACCGAGGTCATAGGGGAGAAGGCTCCCGTCAACGTGCCGCTTGGGGTGCCGGTCGTGATGCTTGACATACCGGTGCGTGATAGCGCGACGTTCGCGTTCATCAGGGCTCTGGTCGACCGATCGCCTCAAATTGTAGCCACCGTACCGACGGGTGATGATCGTACTCTTGCCGCGTTGCGCCGGTTGCCACGCGTCGTTGTCGTGCCGCAGGAGTTGCCGGCGTCGCAGGATTCGCTCCACCGCGTCAGAACCCGGCTCTTCCAGAAGATCGATGATTCCGAGACGACGTCGGCCCCGGACGATGACTCCCAGGTTTCGCTGTTTTCGGCGCCTGGAGAGACTCGTGAGTGCGTAGAAATTGCTCGTGCCGTCCTACAGCAGGCCAGAGCCGGTGTTCCCTTTGACCGGATGGCCGTGCTTTTGCGCGCGCCACAGACTTACGCGAGCTTGCTCGAAACAGCATTCCGACGAGCAGGGATCAAGGCCTGGTTCGTGCGCGGTACGCGAGCGCCTGATCCCGCCGGTCGGGCGTTTCTGGCGCTGCTGGCGTGTGCGGCTGAACAGCTTTCGGCTCGTCGGTTTTCCGAGTACCTATCACTCGGTCAGGTGCCATTGCTGAATGAGGACGGTGCCCCTCCGACCGATCGAGCACGGTGGGTGCCTCCGGCCGAGGCGGATGAAACTCTTCCGGCAACGGCCGTTCCCGTCCAACCGACGCGGCTTGACCCTCGAACGGAGGAGGCCCAACCGCTCCCCGTCGACGCCGATACGAGACCGGTTATCGATGGTGCATTGCGAGCGCCGTGGCGGTGGGATCGATTGCTCGTCGAGTCTGCGGTCATTGGGAGCCATCAACGATGGGCGCGGCGCCTCACTGGACTCGATCGTGAACTCAGACTTCGACTCGAAGAGGTAGCCGCGGAAGATCCGCGATCGCCTCAGGTACGACGTTTCGAACAGGATCTCGTCCATCTTGGCCACTTGCGACGCTTTGCCCTGCCAGTCGTGGATGCGCTTGAGGCGTTACCGTCCCGGGCAAGGTGGGGCGACTGGTTAGACCAACTGGAGGCTTTGGCTCCTATGGTCTTACGGCGCCCCGACCGAGTACTGGCAATGCTTGGGGAACTCCGGCCGATGTCCGGAGTTGGACCAGTGTCATTGGAGGAAATTCGGGACGCACTGACGGAACGGCTCACCGAGCTTCAGGAAGAGCCGCCTCTTCGCCGGTATGGGCGGGTATTCGTTGGGGCGCCGGAGCATGTCCGCGCCCGCACGTTCGATGTTGTTTTCGTGCCGGGATTGGCAGAGCGGGTGTTTCCGCAGAAGCAGCGCCAAGATCCTCTCTTACTCGACGACCAGCGGAAGCACCTGAACGCCGTCGTCGAGGAGGAGACGAGTGAGGAGATGGGTCTCGGTCTCTCGGTGCAAGATGACCGCGCCGCTGATGAACGTCTCTTGCTGCGGCTCGCGGCCGGAGCGGCGGCGCAACGGCTCTATGTGTCCTATCCGCGTCTGCAGTTGGGTGAGTCGCGTCCGCGTGTTCCTTCGTTCTACGCACTCGATCTCGAACGGGCTCGTATTGGACGCGTGCAGGATTTCGCTGTCACTGAGCGCGAAGCCTTTGGGCGGGTCGATGCTCGGTTGGCGTGGCCGGCGCCGTCGGATTCCGCCGAGGCGA
>CAZPZZ010000006.1:0-25688 GCA_964591245.1 uncultured Vicinamibacteraceae bacterium
TACACCAGCTCCTGTGGCACTTCCTGAGATTTCGGCTCGACGTCGTCACCCGCCGCTTGGAATATGAACTCGAAGTCCTCAGCCGTCGGATCCATCTCCTCGAAGGATTCGAAATCGTCTTTGACGCGTTGGACGCGGTGCTTCGGATCGTACGTCGCTCAGACGGAAAGGCGGATGCTGCGAAGAAAATCATGAAACGGTTTGCACTCGATGCAGAGCAAACCGATGCGATCCTCGAGCTTAAGGTTTATAGACTCGCCCGACTGGAGATCCTTGTCATTCGGGAGGAACTGACCACCAAGCGCTCGCGGATGGAACAGATCGGCCACCTCCTGGGAAGCGAACCCGAGCGGTGGAACATCGTGCGTGACGAGCTTCGCGAGATCAAGGAAACCTACGGAGACACGTCGGCCAACCCGCGCCAGACCCAGGTCGAGAACACCGAAGATGAGGTGGAGTACAACGCCGACGCCTTCATTGTCGCCGAAGATGCCATCGTCCTGGTTACCGCCGACGGCTGGGTTAAACGCCAGAAGGAGGTGCGTGACATCACGACCACGAGACTCCGCGAGGGGGACTCCTGGTTGGCGGTCCTGGCCGGAAGCACCCGATCCACGTGCGTGTTCTTCAGTAATTTCGGTAACGCCTACACAGCACGTATCACGGACATCCCGGCCACAACCGGATACGGTGAGCCCATTCAGCGTCTCTTCAAGCTCAAAGATGGGGAACACGTTATAGCAGCACTCAGTCTGGACCCCAGAATCACCCCGACTGTCACCGCTACTCAATCTGGCGAGATTCCACCGTTGCACGCCACCGCCGTGACCACCGACGGCTACAGTCTACGCTTCAGCCTGGAATCATTTCTCGAACCGAGTACCCGCGCGGGACGCCGGTTCGCCAGGCTCGGAACCGACGCCACCGTTGCCGGCGTCGTTCGAACCACCGGAAACGAGACGCTCATTGCCGCCACAACCCAGGCGCGAGCAATACTGTGCCCAGTCAGCGACGTCAACTACTTGTCCGGACCAGGGAAGGGCGTCATCCTCATCAAGTTGCCACGCGGCGCCGATCGCGTGCTCGGGTTCATCGCATCGACCGGAGACCGCAACCTCCTGACGGTCGAGACAAACCGCGGTGCCAGCCAGACCATCAGCACCGCCAAATATGGAGTAACCGGCCGTGGAGGGAAGGGCCGAGAACTATTGCAGCGAGGACAGTTCGTCCGGATCATCCCGACCCCGGTCAGCGTCCCGACTTTGCCAGACACCGAGTGAACACCGTAGGAGCTCGCGCACCGCGTGTAGAAGCAGGATCCTGGATCCGCCTTCCCAGCGCCTCACCGGAACACGGCGACGCGACGGAAAGCCAGCTAACGTTCGCATTCACTCGGAGAGGTGGAACCAGATCCGCCGCCATGCTCCCGTAGCTCCGTCACGGCTGTTCGCACCATCGCCACCGCCTGATCAATCTCGTCACTGGTGGTAAAACGGCCAAGTGAAAACCTGACGCTGCTCCGAGCTCTTACCTCTCCACAACCCATCGCACCCAGGACATAGCTCGGCTGAAGCAACGCGCTCGTGCACGCGGAACTCGATGACACCGCCAGCTCCGGCATGCGCTTCATCAGCGCGTCACCATCGACCCCACCGAAACTGAGGTTTGTGGTGTTGCTCAAGCGCTGCGTCAAATGGCCGTTGACCATGACGTCACCCAGTTGCGAGCACAGCGCCGCCTCAAGACGATCACGCAGGACACGAACGTCGGAATGCATTCGCCGCGTGGCAGCGGCCCCCATTCCCACGATCCCGGGTACATTGAGCGTACCGGACCGTAGGCCACGCTCGTGACCTCCCCCATAGATAAGCGGCTCACAGCGCACCCGGGGATCCCGGCGCCGAACATAGAGCAGCCCCACGCCCTTCGGCCCGTGAATCTTGTGCCCACTCGCGCTCAGCAAATCAATGTGCATCACATTGACATCGATGGGTTCCTTACCGAACGACTGCGTCGCGTCAGTATGAAAAAGTACGCCGCGCTCGCGGCACAGCGCACCGATCTCTTCAATCGGCTGCAGCACGCCGGTCTCATTATTGCCATGCATCACCGACACCAACAGCGTATCGTCGGTAATAGCCTGTCGCAGACGATCGGGATTCACCCGTCCATCTGTTTCAACAGCAACGTAGGTTACACGCACCCCCTCCTGCTCAAGTCGCTCACACGACTCGAGCACGGCACGATGCTCAGTCGTCACCGTGACAAGATGTCGCTTCCGATAGGCGGGGGCATGCACCACACCCTGCAATGCCAAGTTGTCCGATTCGGTGGCGCCACTGGTCCATACGATCTCGCGCGAATCCGCACCGATCACCTCAGCCACCTGTCCCCGAGCTTCCTCCACAGCACTCGCCGCCGCACAACCCACCGCGTGATGGCGGCTTGCCGCGTTGCCGAAGCGATTCGTGAGAAACGGCATCATCGCGTCGAGCGCCTCCGGGGCAAGGGGAGTCGTCGCGTTGTGATCAAGGTAAATCATCAGTGTCCTGGGCTCTACCCCACCCCCCGACTCAAGGGCGCACGTGCATCCCGGGTATCACGCCCGTCACCCTCCGTACAACGGGTGAGCGCGCCCACTGTAAATATCAGCGGATAGAGCCTCTCGAAATACCAGAGCTTCGCGAAGTAGAGCCCGATTGGAGACGCGGGCAGGCTCGGGCGTGACGCCAGCCATTCGGCCCCACGCACATCCTTCAAGACAGCGACCGCTAACGCCGTCTCCTCTATAGTCCCGAAGCTACCATCCTCCTGTTGCCTCGCGCGGAGAAATTGTTCCCCGCGCCGACGAGCCACCGCAGGCAAGAGTTCGCCACATTCGAGTACTCGGGCGGTCCCGTAGACTGGATTGGTTTGGTCCGGCATCCACGGATTACCAAACCACAGGGGAATCCACGCGCCATCCTCTCGCTGACACCCAAGCAAATATTGAACAGCCCGGTCCATCGCTCGGTCGATACGCGGATCGACCCATCTCCACGCATGCCAGGCTCGTAATGCGTGTGCCGTCAAATCCGGACTACTCTGGTCAAAGGGAAGCTTCCCCCACCCGCGACAGAACGTTGGAATACCACCATCCCGATTCTGCAACCCGATCAGCCACCCGGCGCCGGCAGCGGCCGCGTCCCGTCCCGCCGCAGCGTCGCCGAGCTGGGCCAAGGCGAGCAACGCCCCAGACGTGTCATCTCCATCTGGGACACCACCAGGCAAGTCTGTCCAGGCCCAGCCACCAGGCGGCGATCCTGTGTAGGGGTGGACAGCTGTATATTGCTGCTCAAGAAGCCATTGCCGTAGCACCTGGCGCTCCTCATCTGAGAAGGCATGTCGGCCCAGCGCGTTTACCGCCAGCGTGGTCACCCAGGTCGCAAGATTCGTGTCGATCGGCCAACTCCCATCGGCACGGACCGAGTGGACGAGAAACTCCACACCTTGCTTGGTCACGGGATGGTCGCGGAGCCCACTCCCAGCCAGGCTCATCGTGACGAAGCTGGTCAACGGCGTCGCCTCAAGGAAGCCACCGGACGATGGTTGGATCGCCTCGAGTACCCGTAGCGTAGGCCGCTCGGCCGCCTGACGGATCACCCGCATGATTGACGACCGGGGTGGACAGTGGCGGAAGTGAGCTAAACCAATCGCGATCAATGCCGGAAGGGCGTAGCTCACGACTGGTAATCCGACCCATTTGAACGACACCTGGGGGAGTGCCGCCAGCTCGAATGGCAACGCTGGAATGTGCTCCCACCCGAATCGTCCAGTCAGCGCGCAGTGAGTAAGAATGGGGACGGCGAAGGTTTGGTCATCCCCATACACCTGCCGAATGGCATCTGCCAAAGACACGGCATCAAGCGTGCCTACACGCTCGCGCAGCCACGCCTCCGCCTGGTCGAGACCAGGGGCACCATGCATGGCGAGCGCGGCCCAGACCAGAGTGGTCGTACTGATGTTGCTCGGGCAGCCTTCGGCGTCTCCAAATCCACCATCGGAATTCTGATGAGAGGTTAGCCATCGGAGTCCGCGGGCCACCAGCTCTTCGTGCCCGCCCACGATGGATAACGCCGCGACCGCGGTCGCCGTCGACAGCGCACTGGAGGACAGCTCCCCTTCCCAGCGTCCTGAAGCGGTACGCTCGGCGAGGAGTCGTTCACGCCAGACTGAGATGTCCCAGTGCGAGGAGGCCGTAGTAGGTGTATTCGCAATCGGGCTCGTCATCCGCCCAGGTTCCGCAAAATGCCTTGCCGGTCCACAAGGTATCAAGAAAATCGAGCGTAGGTTCCCTCAACGCCACAAATGACACATGCTGGCCGGACAGGGCATGTAGGGCGGTTGCCGTCGACAGAAGATCTGGGATAGGTGCCGCTTCGGTTGCGATGAACCCACCGTCCGGATGAACTCGCGCTTGCAACCACCGGACCGCCTCCGCGGAAACCGGGAGCTGCATCTGACGCCGGAGCGTGATCATCGCGGCGGTCGTCGGGGTAGTCATGGGCCCAGATCCATCTTCCACTTCGAATGGGGTCGGAACCTCCCCCAGGTCCTGAAGCGCGCCCCAGGCCAAAAAGCTGTGATAGATGCTGTCTCGGTCCCATTCCTTCAGAATAATCTGGCTCGACAGCGGCGCCGGCTCCCCGAACGCAGCCCAGCAACGGGCCAAACAACACAGATGCACAAAATCGAGGTCCTGCCCGCCCCCAAATTGCTCCAAGAAACCTTTCGTGTCTGGCGGCAGTTCCCGCTGGAGCGCGATCAGCCCCTCAAGTGCGAATACTGTGTAGTAGAGGTCACTCTGCCCGGCCCGGTCGGCGGCACCCCCGTCGTCGTTGAACTGGTCGAGAAAGTAGTCGGCAACCTTGTCAGAGGCTTCCTGAAGCAGATTCGGTGCCAGGCGCGCGACTTGCAGCATTTCGAGCCTCAAACTCACTACAGTAGCCCTCGATGAGATTCTCGCCGAAGATCTTGCCAACAATTCGACGCATCAGGCCCTTGAGCGTGGGACTCGATAGAAATCGCAATGATCGAATGGCCTCCTCCTTGTACGCCTCAAGCAGATCCTCTGCTTTATCCAGAACACCATACTGACCGATGATGGCATGAATCTCATCAGACACTGGACTGGCGGCGCCGGAACGAATGGCGGCCGTGATGCGGTCCCGGTGGGCTCCTTCCGCTCGTTTGTGCGCTATGGCAAGAATCAACGACAGGCGGACCTGCTCAAGATCATTGGAATCGGCTTCTCCCTTGAAATCTTCCAGATCATCCTTGATCTGGTACGCAATCCCGAGCGATTCACTGTATTTCTGCAGCACGTCATGCGTATCCGAATCGCCCCCCCCCAAAACGGCACCGATACGGAGGGCCACTTCAAACGCAGCGGCAGTCTTCTGCCGAAAGATTTCCAAGACCTCTATAGAGGGGAGCGGTTGAGGTTCACGAACCCATAGCAACTCTCGCCCTTGTCCTCGACTGAGCGTGACCTGCCCTTGTGCCGCAATCGAAATGAGCTCGGGACACCCTAACTCGCCCAACAACCGGTATCCCTCGCCAACGAGAAAATCCCCCACGTTGAGCGCCACCGGTAATCCAACCTCTGCGTGCAGCGCTGGACTGTCATACCGTCGCTCATCGCCATCTTCGATGTCATCATGAATCAGCGACGCCTTATGGAAGCACTCGATGGCGATCGCGGCTTTCTTCACGTCTGCGGTCAATAACGGCTCGGTCTCGGCATTGTCGCTCTCGAGCGCCATGTAGGTACACGCGGCCAGATAGGGACGCCACCGCTTGCCACCTTTCCGCAAGTAGTCCCGAGCGATTTGCGCCGTGTCGTCACCAGTTGCAACCGACCCCATCACCTCGTCGAGAACGGTCGGCACGAACCACTCTCTGACCGTTGCTTTTAACGCGTCGAGATCGAGTCGGTAGGTCTTGTCTTCGGACGTCAGGTGAATAAGATCCCATACCCAATCGAGGTCGACGGTCGTATTGATACAGTCATCCTGCAAGAGAGGAATCGCCACTCCTGGAATCGCCGCCGCCTCCATGTGGGGAAAGCACTTTTCGAGCACGTTGATACAGCTGACTCCGACGATCGCCTCGATCTTCCCCGTCTCGATCATCGAGCGCACGATTGCAGAGCCTTCTGCAACCAACACGGCATAACCCAGCCGTTCGGCCTCGACGGTCAGGTCCTGAATAGAACAGAGCCCACATTCCTTGCACAGCAAACCAAACTCGTCGAACGGGGCCGGACATTTCTCCTCGACCCGGAGGCATTTCGGAACAAGTAACAACCGGCGGTCATACGGAATTTGCGCAAGCGAATCTCTCCAGGCGGCGTTACTGATCAAGATAGACGCATAATCCCCGTAGACCTGATCCAAGCCTGCTTCCGCCAGCACCGCCGCGGTGTGTTCGACCAATTCGTCCATCGTCAAAGGAGGAACCGCACCCACACGGGCTACATGGGCCTCGGTGATCTCCTTCAAGCGCACCCGCACCGACTTCTCGTCAGGGATATTCGATTGCGCCCGACGATATTCCTGCCGGGGCACTTGCACCGGCAGTTGCAGAGGGATGACCTGTGGCTGAACCTGATCCGACGTATCCGTACTCATAATATCGACTGTGTCAGGTGTACGCCCCGAACCCGAAGAACCAGTGCTTCTTGGCAAAGCGATACACCCAATTCTCTTCAGGAATTTCGTGGCCCGGATTGTGCTGGCTCGGACGCGAGCGGAGGCTCTCAAGCTCATCCGTCGCAGTATTTCGTATCGTTGTATCGCGCGCCCCGTGACGTCCGACAATCTCCTTGAGCAAATCCGGGCGCTCCAAGACCACGCACCCCCGCGTCGCCTTCGCCGCAGTCTTCCGGAAATCCTTGAGAAGAGCAGACTCCGTCATGGTCTTGTAAATATCGCCATCATTGTCCTGAATCTTTTCGTTCGCAAACTGAATAATCGGGCACGGCTCGACGTCACCGAAGGGGCCGATATGATGACTAATACCCGTCGCGGCCGGACACAGCGCCTGCCCCTTGTCATCCCAATAGGCATCGATTAAGCCGATCGGTTTCCGATTCCGCATATCCATCACAAACCGACGAACCTTGAGTACCTGTTCTGGAACAAGAGCGAGTTCAGGATTCGGAACGGGCCCCACCACACGATAGGTGTGAAACCAACAATAATGCACACCCATCTCTATCAGCTCGTCTACCCATGCCTCCTGAACCAGATCGTCGATATTCGACTGGCAAACACTGGTGCACACGCCCGTAATCAACCCATGGCGGATACTCGCGCGGATACCCTCAAGCGTGCGATTCAGTACCCCCTGCCGGCCGCGTCGGGTGTCACTGATAGACTCAGTGCCCTCCACGCTGATCAGCGGGGTCGCATTCCCTGCCTCCCGCAACTGGGCCGCCACCTCGTCAGTAATTAGCTGCCCATTCGTGAAAATCTGAAAATAGCAATCGGGATGGGCTTTCAAGATCCGTATCAGATCCGGATGCATGAACGGTTCGCCACCGAGGATGCCAAAAAAGCTATTGCCGTGCTGTTTCGCACTCTCGATCAGCTGGTTCATGTCGGTGTAGCTAATTAGGTGCTGCGGTTTGTCGACGTCAACCCAGCACCCCTGGCACCGCAAGTTACAGCTGTTCGTGATCGAGATGTAGAGAAATGGCGGAAAATGGACGCCGGCCTTGAGACGCTTCTTGAAGCGCTGTACCGACCGCATCCCCTTGTACCCAAAGTTGTAGGCAAACTTCCACAACAACCGTGCGTCGGTGGATCTTACCGTTCGAACGCCGAGACTTGCAGCAGCCCGAAGCATTAGATGCCCCACTCGCGTTCGGTTGGCACCGGGCGACTGTCCTGAACGGTCTTAGACCGCGCCAAGCGCTTCTCCATCTTCGCCTTCGCCCTCACGGCACGTTCTTCGATGTCTTCGGCCGAAGGCAAGGTCATGAGCACTTCGTCAGGAATATCCAAATCCTGCTTGAGCTTACCCAGGCAACGCTTGCGCTCGAGCAACGCCTTGGATTCGTCGCGCTCGGTCGAGAACCGTTTACGAGCGTCCTGTTGCCTGTTTCGCAGCGACCCGTACAGATCGCCCCCCAACAAGGTCGTGATGTCCACTTTCATCGCTTCCCGCTGGACGTCCTGCGCCCGAACGATGTCTCCATTGATCGGCCCCTTTCCATACTTCGGAAAGAGGATCGCCACCTCAGGACACACGCGTGAGCACGCCGGACAGTCAGTCTTGCAGTTGTCCTCATTCTGCACCGTAATCTGTTGTTTACCGTCCACACCATAGACGTCGAACAAACAGAATGTGAGGCATTGCATGCAATTCGTACAACGGTCAAAATCAATCACGGGAAACCACGGTTTCCAGGCTTCCAGCTGGCGGGCTCCCGACGCCTCGCGCACGTCCCTGGCCGTCTCCAAGGCTTCAGCGTCCGTCAAGCTTCGAAAGTACACATCCTGATCCGCACCCACCGAGGGAAGCGCCTCCATATCAAGGTGCCCCAGCACAAGCACCGGTGCATCGTCAGCCGGCGCCACCTGTTGCCCCGCGACGGGTCTCGTCACTTCAAAGCCATTGTCGAGGAGGGTCGACAATGTTTCGAAACGCTCGGTATCCCCCAGGGGGGTTCCACCCGGGCCCTCATACAGAACAACCCGGAGATTCTTACCTTCTGTGCGACTCACGCCAGGAGCTCCTTTACGATGTCTTCCGCCGAATCTTCCCGCATATTCAAAACGTCAACGCCTTCCGCGGGTAATGGAGTCCCAGCCGCGTGAAACAACCACTTCACGGCTCTGGGAAAGCATGCGGCGATACGGGTGCACCCTCCCTCCGCAATTTTCTTCAGTGCCGGATCCTTCCGCGCTGACATGTCACACAAATCTGCAACGGCATCGAATGCCTGCCCGGAATCACTCAGTTGCCGTAGGACGTCCTTCTTCACCTCAACCGGTACGACCTTCGCGTAGGTGCAGTTACAGTACAAAATCTTCATCACGCCAACCGATGGGTCGGAACGGGCCGACCTGGACGAAGCTGCTCGAAATGCTCGACGACTGTCTCCACCCCTGATAGCGATGCAAGCGCCGCACGGACAGTCGCCTCAAGCGCCTTCGGGTCCGCCTCGGCACGAAGATTGATCACCAGTTCGCCCCCGTCTACCCCGTCGAGCAATGACTCCCGCACATCAGGCTCCCGATCCGTACCAACGACACTCACCACCGATAGCGTACCCGTACCGTCCTGGGCATCCAACGTCATCTTGAGATGGGCGATATCCCCCCCCAAGTCCGCAACGCCTTGCCGTGTCCGCTGGGCCAAGTCCACGAGAAGCTGGTTCCCATCAAAGGGGCTCTCAGCGGCTAACCGCACTGTACAGTTCACCCAGCCGAGCAGGGCTTCACCCTCAGCATAGATATCGTAGTCGATTTCCAGGGCTCGAGATGCCGGATTTTCATCAGCGAGCACTGCGTCGAACCAAATATTGACCCCGGTTCCCTCCTTCGCGGAGCACGCGAAGACCCGACTCCGCGGAAAATTCTCCGCAAGCGCTGTCCTCAGCCGGTCGATCCGCTCGGGCGGTTGCGCATCGCATTTGTTGATCACGATGAAGTCCGCCTCCTGTAGTTGTTTGCGATAGACGTAGTTCACCTTCTCAGAAAAAGACCGACCTTCGGCCAGCCCGAGGATCCGCGAAGCGCGCAGCGGATCCACCATGACGCTCAGCGGCGCCACCGTAAATTGTGAACCATAAATCCGGCGCAACGGATAGGACACGGTCGCGATCAGATCGGTGCAACTCCCGACCGGCTCGGCCAAGAACACGTCGGGCCGCGTGGCCTGAGTCAGCTTCTCTGCAGCATCGAGCAGCGAGTTGAAACGGCAGCAAAAGCAGCCACCCGTGATCTCCTCGACGGCGAACCCTTGGGCCCGCAAAAGCGTCGTGTCCACAAGGCCACTGCTCTGATCGTTGCAGATCAGCCCGACTCGCTCGCCCCGATCAGACAGAAACTTCGCGAGGCGAGCGACAGCCGTCGTCTTCCCAGCCCCGAGAAATCCGCCGATCATGATGTAGCGCGCACGATCACTCATGACGTTGCCCCAGCATCTTGTCGATAGTAGTGTCGAGAAGTGCGACATACCCCTGAACATCGAGACAGCTGTCATCCAGACGCCCCCGCACCTTGAACAACCAGCCCTCGCGGTACGGATCACGCGCGATCAAGACTGCCTCGTCACGAAGGCGAGGATTGACCGCCTCAAAGCGCCCTGCCAGGGGTGAAAAAATATCTGTAACGGCTTTGAACCCCTCTAACCACCCCACCACCTGCCCGGTTTCGACCTGATTACCAGGCTCAGCATCGAATCCCAGTTCCACAATGTCGCCCAGCATCCGAACGGCAAATTTCGTAAAGCCGACACGCCAAACGTCACTGTCCTCCTGCTCTAGCCAGCTATGTCCCGCGGTGTACTTCCGGTGCACGAGAAGGCGAGTGGAAAAACGTGAACGTTTGTACGAGAACTCTGTTGCCGGCATACGATGATATAGACGATCCGGTTAATCGTATCAGGGACAGGCCTGAAGCGTTCTAATGGCGTTCTCACTGCATGCTACACTGAGCCAATATTCGTTCCTGCCTTAGCATCGGGTCGGGTCTTCCCGGCGACCTGCCGGACCGTTACAAAGAAGATGGCGAAGAGCTACACAGCCCAGGACATCACCGTACTCGAGGGATTGGAACCAGTCCGTCGACGTCCGGGTATGTACATCGGAGGCGTCGGACTCCCGGGTTTGCATCACCTCGTCTGGGAAGTCCTCGACAACGCCATCGATGAAGCAATGAACGGCCACGCTCGCCAGATAGGCGTCACGCTGCACAGCGATGGTTCTTCCGTGACCGTGACCGACGACGGACGCGGTATTCCGGTCGACACGCACAAAAAATCCAAACGGAGCGCCCTCGAGGTAATCTTTACCACCCTGCATGCGGGCGGAAAATTCGAACAACGGACATACCAGACAGCCGGAGGCCTGCACGGTGTCGGAGCGAGCGTCGTCAACGCCTTGTCCAAGGAGTTGATCGCACGATCCACTCGCGACGGAGCGCAGTGGGAACAACACTTCACGCAAGGCAAGCCGACGGGGCCACTACGACGCATCGGCCGAGCGCGCGGCAGCGGCACGACCGTATTCTTCCGGCCTGATGCCACAATCTTTCCCAAAACGACATTCGATGCGGATCTCATCGGCAACCGACTCGAAATCGCCAGCTATCTTCACCGGGGCGTGGCGGTGGTTTTCAAGAACGAGGCCACCGGCACACGGCAGACCTTCCAGCATGACGAAGGGCTGACAGATTATCTCCAACAGATCCTCCGCACACGCGAAGCTTCACCCGTTCACGACGCCCCATTTGCACTGAGCCGGTCTCACGACGTCACACACGCGAAACTCGACCTGGCGATGCAATGGACAGAAGCGACGGACGAGCACCTTCGCAGCTACGTCAACGGCATCCCGACTGGCTCAGGCGGAACCCACGAGAACGGACTGCGTGCAGGCATTGGCAAGGCTATTCGCAACTTCATCGAAACCCACGAGTTGACACCGAAAGGAGTCAGCCTGACCACGGAGGATCTTCGCGAGGGCCTGGTAGGGGTCCTGAGCGTATTCATCCCGGAACCCCAGTTTCAAGGTCAGACCAAGGATCGGCTCAACAACCCCGAACTCGCCTCGGTCGTGGACGGGATGGTGCGGCCAACCCTGGAACACTGGCTCAATCACAACATCAGCGTAGCCGAAGGCATCGTCGCCCGTATCATCCTCTCCGCCCGGGCTCGTGCCGCGAGCCGGGCCGCACAACAGGCGGTATCTAGAAAAAGCGCCACATCAAACCGCCTGAACCTGCCAGGGAAACTCAGCGATTGCACGACCCCCGGGGCCACGGACAGCGAAATATTCATAGTCGAAGGAGACTCGGCCGGCGGTTCCGCCAAGCAGGGTCGGAACCGCGCGCATCAGGCGATCCTCCCGCTCCGCGGGAAGGTATTGAACGTAGAGAACGCTTCGCTCAGCAAAGTACTTGAAAATAAGGAGTTATCTGATCTTGTCACCGCATTAGGCTGTGGGCTTGGGAAAAACTTTGATCTCAACCGGCTCCGGTATGACCGAGTGATCATCCTCGCTGACGCTGATGCCGACGGAAACCACATTGCGACATTGTTGCTGACCTTTCTCTACAGACATTTACCCAAGCTCATCGCGAACGGCAAGGTCTTCCTAGCCCAGCCTCCACTCTACCGTGTCGACGCCGGTAAACAGACACATTGGGCGCTTGACGACGACCAACTGGGACGCGTCCTCAATGAGCTCAAGGAAAGCAATGGCCGCGTCCGACCCGAGGTGACCCGATTCAAAGGCCTTGGCGAAATGATGCCGAAAGTCCTCTGGCAAACGACACTCAATCCCAAAACGCGGCGTCTGCTCCGCGTCGGCATTAACGACCAAATTCGCACGGACCGCGTCATTGCGGACCTCATGGGGCGAGACGCTTCGGCTCGCTTCAGATTCATCATGGACCGCGCCGAGGATGCCGACGGGCTGGACGTATAAAACCAGTCAGAACACCTATCGCACGCTGTCGTCCGCCGGGTAGCCCGCAACGATCCGCACGTCTACCGATTCGAAGCGTCGCTGAACAAACTGCTCCATGGACCGTGCCTCAGTCAGCGAAGGGTACGGCCCAATCCACGCGACGGCACCAACCCCATCCGACGCCGCCATGGCGCTTCCGCCTTGAGCCCGAAGCATCGCCACGGCAACATCAGCGGACAGCAATGTGTCAAAACCAGACACCTGAAGCAAATACCCCTGGTCTGTACCGCTTACGAACTCGACCGGCGTCGGCAGGACAAGCGCCGCTAGCCCAGGGGATCCTGGTAACGGTGGCCCACTTCTCGGTGTCCGCGGCCCCAGGACCACCAAGAGCGCACCGAGCCCGAACACAGTACCAAGCGCTGCGGCGGCCGCAACCCACCAGCGCGTGAGCGAGCGCCGAGGTCTCCGAGGTGGCGACTCGGCAGCGGTCGGACGCGAGGGAATCGGTTCTCCCGAAACCGTTTTTCGTGAAACCGAACGCGGTGAACCGGACCGTAACGCCGTTCCAGGCACCAGATGTAGAGCCTCGGCTGCCTCGGTGACCAGCGTCTCGTCGATGGTCTGACTCAGTGCGAGAAAACCTGCCTCCAACGCCCGGTCACACAGCAAGTTGATCTGCCGTGGAATCCCCGCGCTGCACTCTGCGATCCTGTCAAGCGCCCGGCGGTCGAAGACCATCTCCCAGTCCTCGCGAGCAATGCGCACCCGGTATTCGATATATTGCTCAACCTCCTCCCGCGTCAGCGGACGTAACGCGCACCGACGTGCGATCCGCTGATTAAGCGGCCGTAGGTCAGGGGTTGCGAGTAGCGTCTCTAACTCCGGCTGTCCCACCAAGAGAATCTGTAACAGCTTCTCGTGGTCGGTCTCGAGCGTGGTCAGCACTCGTAGTTGCTCGAGCACGGCCGGCGTCAAGTTCTGTGCCTCATCAAGCACCGCGAGCGCACTCGCCCCGACCGCCGCAAGTGACAGCAAAAACTGATTCAGGGTCTCCACGAGACTCTGTCTTCCGGCGTTCTCTAGGACACGGGTGTCCGAAACGACCTCAAAATCCCGCAGCAGCACCCGGAGCAACTCATCGGCGGTCACAAAGGGGTTGATCACAAGCGCCGTGAACACGTCGGGTTCGAGTTCCTCGAGTAGAGCGCGAGTCGTAGTCGTCTTTCCGGTACCAACATCACCGGTCAAGAGGAGAACGCCCTCCCGACGGTGAACACCACGACGCAATTGCTCGAACGCCAACTCGTGAGATTCGCTCTTGTAGAGGAACTCGGGATCCGGAGTGGGATTAAATGGCTGACGGTGAAATCTGTAGTAGTCCTCGTACATTGTTCGTCGTCGCCTCGCCAGGCGTTACCATAGGTAGATCATCGGTGTGCATGTTCACGTCGTAGAGTTCGGGATTAGCCAGATATCGCGGTCCTGGTGCAACACAAATCCGGCCCCACGACCCACGGCATCCGGTCTCGCGGTGCGGCACACGGTGACCAAGAGGGTACTCGGTTTCGACGTGCGAATGCCGCACCGCGATCACAATCCTCAGGAATCGCCCCTGAAGGAGAGCGTATTTCTGGCTTTCTGACATGCTTCTGGCCCAAAGGCGGGGAACACGCAGCTGATCATGACGTCTCATTCCATAAGCGAGAGTTCCGGAACCGGAAGGGTCAATCTACGGACCGCTTTCGATTTCCAGCCTCGCACGCGACTTGTGTTTGGTCTCGGCTCGGTGCAACGCCTCGGCACCCTCGCATCAGAACTCGGGATGCAGCGTCCGCTGCTCGTTGCCGATCGGGGCCTCGTCGAGGCCGGACATGTAACGCGTGTCCTGGGCTTACTGCGCGACGCTGGCATGACTGTCGTGGCATTCCACGACTTCGACGTCAATCCCACGACAACAATGATTGAAAGGGGATGCACGGTTGCGGTCTCGCCCCAGATTGACGGGATCATCGGGTTGGGTGGCGGAAGCTCGATGGACTGCGCCAAGGGCATCAACTTCCTATTGACCAACGGTGGCCGAATGGAAGACTTCCAGGGCTATGGCAAGGCCGCAAAGCCGATGCTCCCGATGATTGCCATTCCGACCACCTCCGGAACTGGCAGCGAAGCGCAAAGCTATGCCGTGATCGCCGACGCAACAACCCACCTGAAAATGGCCTGCGGGGATCCGAAGGCTGCCTTCCGGATAGCGGTCCTGGACCCGGAGCTGACCCGATCGCAGCCGTTCTCGGTGACAGCCACCTCGGGGTTCGACGCTATCGCCCACGCCGTGGAAACAGCGGTCACCCGACGACGCACTCCACTGTCTGACTGTTTCGCCCGCGAGGCCTGGGCACTCCTGAACACCAACTATCCGAACGTACTCAAGCATCCCGATGACCTTGATGCACGCGCCGCCATGCAACTGGGCGCCTTCTACGCCGGTACAGCCATCGAGCAATCGATGCTCGGCGTCGCACATGCATGCGCCAACCCTCTCACGGCCCGGTATGATGTGACCCATGGAGTCGCGCTCGCCATCCTGCTGCCTCACGTCGTACGCTGGAATAGCGTCGTTGCCAACGACCTCTACAGGGAACTACAGCAGGACGTTCCCCCTGGCGAGGACCCGGGCGCGCGCCTGGCCACACGCCTACGGTTCTTCACCGAACTCGCCCGTCTACCGAATAGGCTTTGCACCGAGGGCGTGGAGAGAGAATCTCTCCCGACACTGGCAGAGGACGCAGCGGGCCAATGGACAGCGACGTTCAATCCTCGACCCGTAGCAGCCACTGACGCATTGGAGATTTACACATGCGCATTTTGAACGTGGAACGTCACACCTCCTCCCAGCTCCGTCACATACGTGAATCCATGCATTCCACCCGACCCCGTCTTGCCCCCGTCCAGACCCTACGGGTCAGGACCAGGCCACGACTCATTCTCGGATTGCTCGTGATGCTGGTCAGCCTGTCCGCCGCACCTGGCGTGCACGCGCAAGATCTGAATTCGAGCATCACCCCCGCAGACACCTGGCCGCAGTTCCGCGGAAATCCTGCGCTCACAGGCGCCACCGAAGCGACGCTCCCTGCCGAGCTCACGTTACAGTGGACGTATGAAGCTGACGAGGCGATTGACTCATCGGCGGCCATCGCGGACGGGACGGTCTACGTGGGCACCTGGGCCGGCAGCGTAATCGCCCTCGATCTCGCCACCGGCGAAGAACGTTGGGTCTACAAAACAGGCGATATGGGCATCGGCGAGTCGTCTCCCGCGGTAGCAGAAGGTCTCGTCTTCGTGGGCGACCTGGGCGGAGTCTTTCATGCTATCGACGCTGAGACAGGAGAAGCGCGCTGGACCTTCGAGACCATGGGAGAAATCAAATCCTCCCCGGTCATCGTCGATGACCGCGTGCTCATCGGTTCCTACGACGGCTACCTGTACGCCCTCTCGCTCCACGACGGCGCACTGATTTGGCAGTACGAGACGTTGAACTATGTGCACGCCACCCCCGCCGTCTGGGATGGCATTGCTTACTTCGGCGGGTGCGACGAAGTCTTCCACGGGGTACGTATCAGCGACGGCGAAGAGGTCGTCAGCCTTTCCGCCGGAGCGTACACAGCTGCCTCGCCAGTCATTACGGACAACAAAGTATTTTTCGGCACCTTTGACAACGAAGTCATCGGTCTCGATCTCGAGACCCACGAGCTGCTTTGGCGCTATGAGCACCCCGATCGCCATTTTCCGTTCTACTCGTCAGCACTGGCCACTCGCAACACCATCGTCATCGGCGGTCGCGACAAAATGGTCCATGCTATCGACGACGCAACCGGCGAAGCGCGATGGACGTTCACCACCAGAGCCCGAGTCGACTCGTCTCCGGCTGCAAGCGGCGATCACGTTTATGCTGGATCGAGCGACGGACGCCTGTATGTTTTGGACCTCGGAACCGGCGACAAGCTGTGGGAATTTGACACCGCCGCTCCCCTGGTTGCATCACCGGCCATTGCGGAAGGCCGCCTGGTCATAGGATCGGAAGATGGCGTGTTGTACTGCTTCGGCTAACGACACGCACAAGGTATATACCGTAAGAATTTGGGGCCACGCCCCGTCTAGTGAAAGAGTGGAGACCAATGGCTGACTCAGGGCCAACGACGACCGCCGAACAGACCGAAGTCGGCAGCTACTTCGTCGCCAACTACCCGCCGTTCTCTCTGTGGACGCCGGAGGCACTCGAGAACGACGCCAGGCCGGCCCTGGCGCATCGCGCCGCCGATGTACCGCTTGGGCTATATCTACACATCCCGTTCTGTCGCAAGCGTTGTCACTTCTGCTATTACCGGGTCTATACCGGGAAGAATGCCGAAGAGATCACGGAGTACCTCGATCTCCTCGGCCGCGAGTGGGAACTGTATGCAACGCAGCCGGCCATCGCAGGTCGACCACTTCGCTTCGTCTACTTCGGTGGTGGCACACCCTCATTCCTATCCGTTCGCCAACTTCGGAGCCTCGTCGACCGTCTTTCCGGTATCACCTCATGGGACGACGCCGAGGAGATCACGTTCGAATGCGAACCTGGAACCTTGACTGAGCCGAAGCTCGCTGCTATCCGACAGATGGGTGTTACGCGTCTCAGCCTAGGTCTAGAACATTTCGACGACCAAGTGCTCGAGTTGAATGGTCGCGCACATCGCTCCGCGGAGATCTTTCGGGCTTACCGGTTCGCACAATCACTTGACTTCCCCCAGATCAATATCGACCTCATCGCCGGCATGCTAGGCGACACCGACGACAAATGGCAGGCAGCGGTTGAGCGCACCATTGAACTCAACCCAGACAGCGTCACCATCTACCAGATGGAACTTCCCTACAACACCACGATCAGTAGCGATTTACTGAAAGGCACGGGGCAGTTCTCAGACACTGTGGCTGGGTGGTCCACAAAGCGACGGTGGGTCCAGGGCGCATTCGACACCCTCGAACGCGCGGGATACACCATCGGAAGCGCGTATACCGCCGTGAAAAACCCCGAAAGGACGAAATTCGTCTATCGCGATCAACTTTGGCGCGGGGCCGACCTGGCTGCACTCGGTGTCGCTTCATTCGGGCATATCAACGGTGTCCATATGCAAAACCTCGACAGCTGGGGTCCCTATGCAGCGGCGATCCAGCGCGGCGAAATTCCGCTGAACCGTGCGTTCCGACCGAGTGACGAAGAACGGCTCATCCGAGAGCTTGTTCTGCAACTCAAGCTCGGCTCGATCCGCCCCGCCTACTTTCAGAGGAAGTATGGAATCGACGTGCTCGAACACTTTGCAGACGCGCTCACCTCGCTCAGAAACGACGGCTTTTTGCTCGCCGCTGACTCCGACCAAGTGGCGCTGACCCGGGAGGGGTTGTTACGGGTGGACAGCTTACTACCACGATTTTTTCTACCTGAACACGTCGATCTCCGATATACATAGCGGCGGCGCCCCCCACTCTGCAAATGCCCAAAACGCCTCGCCCTTCGCGTTCTACGCGTGGACAGTCCGCACCCCGACGTCCAATCGACCGTCGTACGCTCTACCCGCTCGACATTGTCTACCGGCGTGCAGGGGTCGCGATGCCGGACTGGGCAACGGTCAGGGCCGAGGAGATTCCCGAACCCTACCGGTCAATGCTCGTACACGAAGACGACATGACGAGCACGCTTGAACGTCATTACGGCGGGCGAGTCGTCCTACGAGCGCTCTCAACCTTCACCACCCGTTCCTGGTACTTCCGGCGCGTGCTGCTCGTGCAGGAATACTCAGGCCGGCCGGTCGAAATGGGAGCCATCCGGATCAAGCTCAGCGTCTTTCCCCCGAAACTGCGGAAACACATCCTGGACAACAAGATTCCCCTCGGCCGCCTCCTTGGAGACCACCGATTCGAATACGTCAGCCACGCTACGGCATTTGTCGCAATTACGCCAAACTCCGAGATGATGGGGGTATTCTGGATGAGGGAACCGCGAGTCCTCTACGGACGACGTACGGTCATCACCCATGATGGCCAAAAAATTGGTGACATCGTCGAAGTGCTACCGCCTGTGTGAGGCGATTACACGGAAGAGCCTGGTAAAACCCGGATGGCGCACAAACACGCAACGGCAACAGGACGGCATCAGGATTTCGAAACGTGTCGAACGCTTGAATCGCCGCGTCAAGCCGCCCGACTTGCGGGAGAAGAGGAGGAACTGTGACGTCAGAGAGACCGTACGACGTCATCGTCGTGGGTGGGGGCCCCGCTGGAGCGACAACCGCTATCGTGCTGGCTCAACATGGCCGACGTGTACTCCTGCTGGAACGTGATGCCTTCCCGCGCTACCACATCGGCGAGTCACTGATGCCGTACACCTGGTTTACGTTCGAGCGACTTGGTGTACTGGATTGGCTCAAACAGTCCGGAAGCCCAGTCAAACACAGCGTGCAGTTCGTCTCCACTAGCGGCCACGTCTCACAACCCTTTTACTTCTTCGAGACGATCAAACACGAATACGCCAGCACCTGGCAGATTCGCCGGAGCGACTTCGACGCCATGATGCTCAAACACGCGACGGCTCAAGGGGTCGACGTGCGACAAGGCGTCACCGTCCGAAACGTTCTGACCGACAACAACCGCGTCGTCGGCGTGGAGGCAGAAACCGACCATGGCCGCGAATCACTGCACGCCACCGTGGTAGTCGACGCCACCGGCCGTGATGCGCTCCTAGCAAGCCGGCTCGGCTGGAAACGGCGCGATCCGGACCTGAACAAGATTGCCATCTTTACCTACTTCAAGGGCGCGCTACGCGATCCTGGCCTCGATGAAGGGGCCACAACTGTCGCCTATATTCCAGAGAAAGGTTGGTTCTGGTACATCCCTCTGGTGGACGATACCGTCAGCGTCGGTCTCGTGGCTGACCAGGAATACCTGTATCGCGACAGCAGAGATCCCGAAGCGATCTTCTGCCGCGAGGCGAACGAGTGTCGCTGGATCAAAGAACATCTTGCACCCGGAACGTATCTCGGTCCTATGCGCGTCACCGGGGAGTTTAGCTACCGCGCTACCGCCGCGGCCGGTGATGGGTTCTGTCTCGTTGGCGACGCCTTCTCATTCCTGGATCCCGTGTTCTCGTCCGGAGTTTTTCTCGCGCTCAAGGGCGGCGAACTCGCGGCCGACGCCATTCACGCAGGGTTAGAAACTGGAGATGTGAGTGCTGCAGCGTTCGCCAATTACGAACGTGAGCTCCGTCACGGTCTCGACAGTTTCAGACAACTCGTCATGGCCTTCTATGATCGAACCTTTAGCTTCAAGGACTTCCTCGGCGCCCATCCCGATCTGCAGCCTCAGCTAGTGGACGCACTCGTCGGGAATGTTTTCAAGGATCTCCAGCCCCTGTTCGATGCGCTTTCGAATTTCGCCCCGCAGACGGCGCGGCGTCCCCTCGTTACCGCATCGACATAGTGAGATTGCGCGTGATCAGCGAGTTCTGCCTGAAGCGGCAAGTGCATTTTTATGAGACAGATGCGGCCGGCATCGTCCACTTCAGCGTCTTCTTCAGATATGTCGAGGAGGCGGAACACGCGATGTGGCGTGCCGCTGGCTTGAGCATCGCGCCTCCAAACGCGTCCGTGGGGTTTCCCCGGGTCGCGGCCAACTTCGACTTTCTGCGTCCACTGTATTTCGAAGACGAGTTCGAGGTGCACCTGCGGATCACGCGCAAATCCTCAAGAAGCCTCTCCTACGGCGCGACTATCGAAAAAGATGGAAACGCGTTGGCTCGCGGCACGCTCACGATCGCGTGCGTTCAAAAACTTGCCGGAGGACCGATGCAAAGTGCGACTATCCCGGCGGAGATCGCAAATGCGTTCGAGGTCGCAACTCCCGAGGCCGTGAAAGGCTGATGGCCGAGCCCCACGGTGGTGGCGCCCCCACCGCCGAGTGTCGTCCCCGAAGCGAGCTGCAAGCCGCGCAATATCAACGGCTCGCGATACTCCTGTCCACCATCTACGGACAAAATAGCTTCTATTCACGTAAATTCGATGCCGCCGGTCTGTCACCGGACCGTCTCGAGCTTCCGCAAGACCTGGTTCGTCTGCCGTTCACGACAAAGGCGGAACTCGTTGCCGATCAACAGGCAGCCCCTCCCTGGGGCACAGCCCATACGCCGCCCCTTGAGCGCTTTACCCGGTATCACCAAACCTCGTCCACCACAGGCCGACCGCTCCGCTGGCTTGACACGGACGACTCGTGGCAATGGGCTCTCGATTGCTGGAAGGCGGTATATCGTGCTGCGCGCGTCAACACCAAAGACTGTATCTTCTTTCCGTTTGGCTTCGGACCTTTTCTGGGATTTTGGACGGCTTTCGACGCAGGGACGCAGCTTGGCGCGCTCTGTATTCCAGCCGGCGGTATGTCGAGCCGGACGAGGCTCGACCTCATCGACACGCTCCAACCCACCGTCATCTGCTGCACCCCGACCTACGCGTTGCGATTGGCTGATGTCGCATACGATTCAGGCAGACACGACCTCGCCCAAGGCCCCGTACGGGTGATTATCGTTGCGGGCGAACCGGGAGGGAATGTGCCCGCGACACGGCAGCAAATTGAAAAACAATGGGGGGCTCGGGTCATCGATCATCACGGGCTGACCGAAGTCGGTCCGGTCAGCTTTGAGTGCTGGGAATCGCCGGGCGCATTGCACCTGAACGAGCGTGAATTCCTCTGTGAGGTCATCGATCCTGCAACCGGAGAACCGGTTGCAGAGGGACGGGCCGGCGAGCTCGTGGTCACAACTCTCGGACGTACGGCCTCACCGGTCGTTCGATACCGTACCCGGGACATTGTCCGACTGCGATACGAACCCTGTCTCTGTGGGCGAACCCTCGCGCGGGCCGACGGCGGTATCCTCTCCCGAGCGGACGACATGGTGTGCGTGCGCGGGGTCAATGTCTACCCCACCGCGATCGAAGCCGTTGTTCGGCAGTTCCACGATGTTCTCGAATTCCGATCGACCGTGACCTCCCGCAACGCATTGCTCTCTCTCACGATTGAGATCGAGCTTCGCCCTGGCTCCGAGCCAGACACGGCGGTTGCCGGGGTTGCACAAGGCCTTCGAGAGGCAACGGGGCTAACCGTACCGGTTCGGGTCGTGTCTCCTGGTTCACTTCCCAGATTCGAACTGAAAGCCAGACGCTTCATCGTTGACCCAGAAGCGCGCGCGAGACACGATTCCCACGATCCAGAGGCAGGTGCCCCAACAGACCCTTGAGCGATGCGGAAGCAGGTTTCACGAGCGATCCAACCGCCGGCAATCGATGTTCTGTTCCGAAAACGGTAGGGTTCTCTAGTAGTAAGACGACCCGCGTACTTGATAAGTCAATCCTTGGTCGCACAAGGCCCTGTACTGGTGATTAGTGTACGATTAACCGTTTGACGCTCGCGTCACCGCTGCTCGCTGGTATGCACGCGAAGGATGTCTGATTTCTCGTCGACGCCACGGCGCCGGCTTGAGGAGAAGGAATGCTGCGAAACCGACTGTTAATCCTGTGGGCCGTGTGTGCGTTTGCCGTCATCTCCTGCGGAGGCGGTAACGAAAATGAGGGATCGGCCGACGACGCGCCGTCACGGGTCTTCCTCAGCATGGGCACAGCGCCCCCCGGGGGCACCTTCTTCGTCTTCGGCAGCGCCCTTGCCGAGGTCATGAACGAATTCGGCACAGCGCGAGGCTGGAACACCACCGCAGAAGCAACCAGTGGCTCACAGGAGAACATACGCCGACTCGACAGCGGCGAACTGGATTTTGCTCTTTCGAATGCAGCGATTACGTACTTCGCCGTGCGGGGTACCGAAGGGTGGGACAAAGCCTACGACGTCCGCACTGTGATGACCCTGGCCCCGAACGTGGCGCTTTGGATCACCCCCACCGACTCGGACGTCGAGACACTTGCTGATCTCCGAGATCAGCGGGTCGGTGTTGGCGTAGCCGGCGCCGGATTCGAATATTTCATTCGTCCCCTGCTCGGCGCACACGGGCTCACCTACGACGATTTCGATCCAGTGAACGCCACACAATCTGGTGCCGTCGATCTGCTCGCGGACGGGTCAGCAGCAGCAGTATTCGTAGGCGGAGCGATCCCGAACCCGGCGATTACCCAAGCCTCGGCATCACAGGACATCCATTTCATTCCATTCGACGACGACGCAAAGGAAGAACTGATCAGCGAATATCTCTTCTTCCGCCCGGCTACGATTCCCGCCGACACCTATCGCGGCCAAACCGAGGCCTTCGAAGGACTCGACGTCGGCTCGATGCATTTGATCACCTCTGCGACAGCCGACGAGGAACTCGTGTACAACACTACGAAGACGTTATACGAGAATAGCGCCAGTGTTGTGGAGAAGCATGGAGCTGGCCGAGCTATCGTGGCCGCCAACGTAGTACGCGACAGCGGCACCGAGTTCCACCCGGGAGCAATCCGCTTCTATCAGGAAATCGGAATCTGGCCGTAGGAAAGAACAGGTCCTCCAACTCAATCGGTGTAGCTCCTGAACCGTAGCGTTGGCCTCAGCGCGCAATCGCCACCACCCAGACCCTCTGCCCAGGACTATAAGACCTCGCCATGACGCAAGATACACCCGCGCCGGCCAGCGGCCAGACAGACGTCCGACAACTCGTCACACGTATACTCTCAGTGGGTCTGTGTGCGTTCACCCTCGTGCAGGTGAACTACCCCATCCTGGCGCCACAACCCCAGCTGGCGGTCTTTGCCCTCCTCGGGCTGGTGATTTGCTTCCTGAACGTTCCGGTCCATCCCACGCTGAAGCTCCACCCGGTCGCTCGGGCAACCGATGTCGTACTTGCCCTCGCCGCCACCTTCTGCTGCGGCTGGGTCCTGGTACAGAACGACCCCTTCTTTGAAGCCGTCTGGCAAAACGGTTCGACCCTAGGCAATAGGGCAGGATTCGAAACGTCAACCGATATCTTCGTTGGTGCGGTCGGACTTCTGCTGGTCATCGAGGCAGCCCGCCGATCACTTGGGCTCGCGCTGCCCATCCTCTCTGGGCTCTTTTTGATCTACGCCTATATCGGGCCGAGCATGCCAGATTGGCTGTTCCCACATCGCGGGTACACCATCGAACGGATTGTGGCTCAGACATTTCTTCAGGCTCAGGGAACGTTCGGCGTGGCCCTTGGCGTCATGTTCACCTACGTGTTCCTTTTCGTCATCTTCGGAGCATTCCTGAGCGCGACCGGCGCTACGCGATTCATCATCGATTTCGCCCAGTCCGTCTTTGGCTCCAGTCCGGGTGGGCCCGCCAAAGTCGCTGTACTAAGCAGCGGGCTGATGGGATCGCTCTCCGGAAGCGCGGTCGCCAACACCGCAACCACCGGGACGTTCACGATTCCCATGATGCGCAGCGCTGGCTTCAAGGCCACAACCGCAGCCGGCATTCAGGCAGCCGCCAGCTCCGGAGGTGCGCTGATGCCCCCGGTGATGGGAGCGGGTGCCTACATGATGCTCGAAATCGTGGATCCACCCGTCACGTACCTCCAAATCATTCGCGCAGCCTTAATACCAGCGATCCTGTATTACCTGTCACTGTTTCTCATCACTCACTTCCATGCACGCGGAACTGTGAAGAACGATCCCAGCCAGGACACGCATGTCGCCACACCAACCCCCAGAGCCGAATCCCGGATGGAAGGCATCGTCTTCGCCACCGCACTCGGCACCCTGATTCTGCTTCTGATCGCTGGCTACACGCCTTTTCGCGCGGTGAGCATGTCACTGCTGGCCATCGTCGTCGTCGGCGCCTTTCACCCCAAAACTCGCCTCTCTGTCCAGGCGGTGATCGAGGCGTTCATCAAATCTTCGAGAGACGTCATCTCGTTGGTCGCAGCCTCCGCGTCGGTGGGCATCATCATTGGCATCGTCACCCTGACCGGTATCGGCACCAGACTTCCGGCCACGATCCTACCTCTCGCCGAGCAGAGCCTCTTTCTCGCTCTTGTCCTGATCATGGTGTCATCAATCATTCTGGGCATGGGCTTGCCGTCGGCGGTCTGCTACCTACTCCTAGCCACCTTGATCGGTCCAGTCCTCGGCAACCTCGGTGTCGTACCGCTGGCCGCTCATCTCTTCATCTTCTACTTCGGCATGATGTCAATGGTGACCCCACCGGTGGCACTGGCTGGCTATGCGGCCGCCTCGATCGCCGGCACGAACATCATGGCCACCAGCTTCGCGGCCTTCCGCTTCGCATTGGTCGGCTTTACGCTGCCCTACATCTTCGTTTATCGTCCCGAGCTACTCATGCTGACGCCAGCCGGAGAAACTGCGGGACCACTCGCCATGTTTCTACCGGTGGCTATGGGTACGCTCGGTGTCGTCTGCTTTGCCTCGGGGATCACCGGTCAACTCCGTAGCGCCTTGACCCTACCGCTCCGCCTGGCCATTTTCGTGGCCGCCGCCCTGCTACTTGCCCCAGGGCCGGAGGTGTCCGTCCTAAGCTTGCCCATTCCGATCCTCGACGCGGCCGGGGTCGTGCTTTTCGCCATCATCTTCGGAATGAATCGGAAAACACCCTGACGTCACCCCTGCTTTCCTGAGGTTGTTCTCTGCGCCGGCGCGTACCCCGGAGAAACGGCGCCAATCCTCGCATCCCCCTAAGCGGGGCTTTTGCGCGTGCCTCGTCTTCCCAGCGGGAGTGCCTGGTTGGCTACACTGGTCACCGGCGCCGCCGCCGCCGCTCATTGCTGGCTATTGCGCGACGGCTACGACCGAACATTCTGCACCCAGGGCAACGGCAAATACCGGTCATGGTTGTCCGGTTTACGTGATAGTGGTTGCTGAAATCCGCCAGGGGAACCGTCCCCGTTGGAGGACTCTGGCCGATTTTCGAGACGTCCCACCTCGATTGGGTCTCGACAGCGTGGATCGCATAGGACGCGGGG
>CAZPZZ010000006.1:25788-35426 GCA_964591245.1 uncultured Vicinamibacteraceae bacterium
GGGCCCTCTGCATTTATTCCGACGGCTCTCCAGGGGCTGCCGGATTTATTGGGATGGGTCTGGCTGGTGCCTGATTGGTGCCCGGGCGGTGGAGCAGGCAAGCAGGAACAGCCTGAACTGGAACGCCCAGCGAAACAAGGCTCTGCCGAGCCCCCCGGAGACGAATGACTCTGCAGAGCCTTCTTCCGACGGTATCCTCCCGCCAAGCTTGCATGAAGGCTTCTCCAACCAATGAGCTGGCTTCATCAGTTCCATTAAGATCCGGTTGATGGCACCGCTCGCACTGGCTCTCGTACACAGCGTGTCCGCGAGCAGCCTGGGCAACCGAGTACACACCATCCCAAACCGTTCGCGTGACCGCTTGCGTCGAACGCCTGACGGCACCATCTGCCGCGTGACCCGCAGTCATGAAGAACAGAATGGCCAGTGACGCGCACCTCGTCCCTGTCATCGGTATCACCCAACCGGTTCCACCTGACCAGCGCATCACCCTTTAGTCCCTCGGGAGACCCTTGATCCGCACTCCCTCCTCTTGAATCGTGCGGTTGAGGAGGCTCACGCACGCATAGAGAGCCCGTAAGGTCGGCACGTCGACGTCTGTGATCTCAGCCAATTCAACCACGACACCGAGCATCCCATCGATCTCAAGGGGCTTACCAACCTCAACATCCTGGAGCATCGACGTTTTATGCTTTCCCACGCTTTCGGCGCCCGCGATCCGGCGCTCCATCGGTACCCGAAACCGAGCGCCAAGTCGCTCCGCGATCACCTGGGCCTCCGTCATCATCGTGGCGGCCAGTGTGCGTGTGAGAGGAAACTGGCAGATGTCGACCAGGGTCGCATGTGTGAGTGCACTGATGGGATTGAACGTAAGATTGCCCCACAGCTTGAGCCAAATCTCAGAACGGATGTCATCAAGCACACGCGACTTGAACCCCGCTTCCTCGAACAGGCCGGACACCATCCGCACACGCTCCGTGTCCGCCCCATCGAGCTCACCCACCGGAAACCGCGTACCCTCAATGTGTCGGATGACTCCTGGCTCGGCAATGGTTGCGGCTGGATAGGCAATGCAACCGATGACCCGATTCGGGTCGATAGCCCTGAAAAGCACGCCTCCAGGATCCACTGTCTCAACGACCCGATCGGCATACTCGCCGCCCAATTTCTGGAAGTACCACCACGGAATGCCGTTCTGCAACGTCACCAACACCGTGTCAGGTCCGAGCAACACAGAGAGCTCATCGATGACGGCAGCAATTTGATGGGCCTTCAGAGCAAGCAATACCACATCCTGCGGCCCGAGGTCCGCGATCCGATCGGTAGCGGCCAGCTCACTCGCCACCAGCGTCTGCTCCGCTTCGACAAGCTTCAAACCCTTTGACTTGATCGCGGCCAAATGTGGCCCACGGGCAATGGCTGCCACCTCGTGACCGGCATTTGCCAGCCTTACAGCCATGTACCCACCAATCGCCCCCGCCCCAACAACACAAATTTTCATGTGCCCCCGTCGTTCCACACGCGCCTCAAACGGCGCCGTCAGCTTTCGCGGCCGCGATGGCGGCCTCGTCCATTCCCAACACCTCTTGCAGGATGTCGTCGGTGTGCTCACCCAGCAACGGTGATCGCTTGACCTCGACCGGCGAATCCGACAGCTTGATCGGATTACCAACCGAAAGATACGAACCACGCGTCGGATGCTCCACCTCAACCACCGTACCCGTCGCACGTAAAGATGGCTCTTCTGACAACTCTTTGATTGAGAGCACGGGCCCACAGGGGACGTTGAGCGGATTCAGCGTGTCCATTACATCGAACTTCGTCTTAGTTTGCGTCCATCGCTCGATCTCGGCGAACATCTGATCGATCTTGGGTAATCGGGCCGCTGGAGTATTCCATTCAGGGTCCTCCAGCCAATCCTCGTGCCCGATGACCCTGGCCAAACCATCAAAGGCAGCCGCCTGCGCAATGATGTAAATGTACGCGTCGGGATCAGACTCCCATCCCTTGCATTTCACGATCCAGCCAGGCTGTCCGCCACCCGAGGCATTCCCCGCACGGGGCGTCGCCACCCCGAAGGTGCCATTGGGATACTGCGGGTATTCCTTGAGCGGCCCGTGGGCCAGACGCTGTTGGTCGCGGAGTTTCACTCGGCACAAATTCAGGACACCGTCCTGCATGGCGCACTCGACACGCTGTCCGCGCCCGCTCTTCTCTCGCTGAAATAGCGCCGTGACGATGCCAAGAGCCAGATGCAGTCCGGTTCCAGAATCTCCGATTTGTGCTCCCGCGACAACGGGGGGACCATCAGGAAAGCCGGTCGTGCTGGCACCTCCACCAGTGCACTGAGCGACATTCTCGTAGACCTTGCAATCCTCATACGGCCCAGGTCCAAAACCCTTCACGGAAGCATAAATAATGCGAGGGTTGATCTCCTGGATCCGCTCCCAGGAAAACCCCATACGGTCGAGCGCACCGGGTGCAAAATTTTCAGCCAATACGTCGCAGCTCTTGATGAGCTCCGTGAAGATCGCCTTGCCGCTGTCCTTCTTTGTGTTCAACGTGATGCTGCGCTTGTTGTGGTTCAGCATCGTGAAATACAAACTATCGACGTCCGGGATATCCTGCAGTTGCCCACGGGTCGCATCGCCCTTTCCAGGGCGTTCGACCTTGACAACATCGGCGCCGAACCACGCTAGCAACTGTGTGCACGTGGGACCCGACTGGACATGGGTCATGTCCAGAATGCGTACTCCCTCCAGGGCTTTCATTGGCTCTCCGTCTGGGCTATTGACCTCAACCGAATTTCGCGTCTGAGGCGTTCGTAACGTGGTCGTGCCGCGTGCAGCAACAGCCTGCTGCCGTGTTTTTATTATCTCACCAAGTCAAATCAACAACCCGATCGGCCGGTTGAGCAACTCCCTCTATGCTCGGCGGCACCGCTAAGGTCACGATGGCACATCTCGATCACCGGCCAGCCAAACACGTTCCCGCAGATCTTCCCTCGTGACGAACGTGTCGAATACGGGTCCAGCACCAAACCGTGTGAGCACTCCGGAACACAGCCACGCACCGCGAACGTGCTCACAGTCCAGCATCTCCCGAGAAGATTGAGAAACCGATGTCTTGCCAGGACATATACTGCCGTAGTCTATGCTCCCGTGCCAACGATCCTTGTTCGCCTTACCGCAGGAGCTCCACTACTTGAACTGCGCGTACATGGCACCATTAGCGGAAGCCGTGCGCACCGCAGGCATCGCCGCCATCGACCGGCGTGCCGACCCGAGCCAAATCACCCCGGATGACTTTTTCGCAGAGAGCGATCGGGTCAGACGCCTGTTTTCACAGGTAATCAACGCGGCAGATCCTAACCGCGTCGCGATCATCCCATCAGTGTCCTACGGTCTTGCCGTGGCGGCACGCAATGCCCGGACAGAGCGTGGCGGCAACATCGTCGTGCTCGACGAGCAATTTCCCAGCAATGTGTACACGTGGCAGCGACTATGCGCAGACCGTGGTCTCGAGCTCCGTTCGGTCGCCGCCCCGCCACAGACCGTACACGGCCGGGCAGAGATATGGAACTCACGACTGCTCGCCAGTATCGATTCCAAAACCGCAATCGTCGCTTTACCGCACGTTCACTGGACGGACGGCACACGCTTCGACCTCCTCGGGGTCAGAGAGCGTTCCGAAGCGTGTCGAGCCATCCTCGTGGTTGACGGCACACAATCCGTCGGATCAATGCCCTTCGACGTCCAGGACATCCGCCCAGACGTGGTCGTCTGCGCGGGCTACAAATGGCTCTTGGGACCATATTCGACCGGCCTCGCCTACTTCGGGCCGGCATTCGATTACGGAATACCCATTGAGGAAAACTGGATCACCCGTCTGGGCAGCGAGGATTTCTCAGGGTTAGTCAATTACCAATCTGAATATCAACCGGGAGCCCTTCGATACGATGTAGGCGAACGCTCCAATTTCACGCTGCTTCCAATGCTTGCGGCAGGGCTGAAGGTGATTCTCGGATGGACAATTCCAGAAATCCAAACCTATTGCCGAACTCTGACCGCCGAGCTGACTCGGACACTCCGGGCTCGAGGTTATTGGATAGAAGACGATCACTTCCGGGGTAGCCACCTATTTGGCGTCAGACCGCCCCATACAGTCGACGTCCGGCGACTCGCCGAACACCTCCAGGAACGCCAGGTCGCCGTCTCTGTGCGGGGCAATTCAATTCGCGTATCGCCACATCTCTACAACAATCCCGCGGACACCGACGCATTGCTCAACGCGCTGGACCAATTCCCCCTTTAACGCGTTGATTGAGACTCACTAGCATCATTTGTCGACCAAGAGCGCTCGATCACACGCTCGAAAGGACGTGGGGCTGGAGTAGTACGGAACGCGCGGCGCCCCTGCAAATCGTAGCGGTCCCCGGCCCCAAGAAAATAAAACCGCCCGCCGGAATCGAGCACACGGTCGTGATCGTAGATTACCGCGTAGCTTCGCCCCATCACCTCGAACGCGTCACCACGCACAACAATCGCCGTATCCTCATCGAGTCCAATTCCCAGTAGCTCAGGATGCGCCCCGATCACTTCGACCAGGTCGAAATGCCGATTTCGCCGTAAAAGATGCTGGTCGATCGCCGTGCCACGTAGAAACCCGAACCCAACTTCATGGTCTCCCATCATGATCGTGTTGGTCGCCGTATCCCCACGCACGAGATACTCCCCCAGAATCGTGGCTCCGGCTGACGATCCTCCCAGCACGCCCCCACGATCCAACACGGCCTGCAACTCCCGATGGACTCGGGTGTCCAGATACGCGTCCGCGAGCCGCCACTGACGCCCTCCAGGAAACCACACGCCCTTCGCCCGCCGGAGCGGTTCGACGAAGGCCTCTGTGTCGGCCTCTTCTCGATCGGTCGTATGCAAGACGGTGAGATCAATCACCCCGGCGTCCCGAAACACCCGGGCGCCCGGATAGTCCTGGTCATAGTGCTCACGGCCTCCGGCGGTCGGAATGATGACCAGGGGCGCATCGCGTCCGCCCGCGAGTTCGATGAATCGGTGGACGATCGCCGGATCCCGCATCGCCCCCCCGACCAAGACCAAGGCTCCGTGTACAGGCCCGATCGACTGTCCCATCACGACAGACGGCATGAGCGCGATCACGATCAGAATCAATCCCATTACACGTGTCATCGTCCCAACTCCCCCACCTTTCCACACTACCGGATTAGGGCAATTCTATCGCCGTACCGCCCACAACAACGGGGAGACAGACGGCATGCCGCGCCAAAAATCTGCAGGACTGCTACAATAGGGGCGCTGACGACCTGTCCTATGCGTTCGTTCTCCCGTCTCTCGGCCGGTCTTTCAGCTGGCGCCGCTCTCGTGGTGCTCACCGCTGCCCCTGTTCATCCGCAGAAACAACCTGAAGTGCTTGCGCTGGCAACCGGAACCGCCGGGTCCCTCACGGGGCTCAGACAGGCGGACCTGCTCCTGAACCAGCTGCAGGACGAAGGTTCCCTGCAACTGGTGGAGCGCGTCGACGACCCATTGATAGCCACCCACACTCATGAGCGATTTCAGCAATATCATGGCGGTGTTCCCGTCTTCGCAGCGCAGATCACCAGACAGCGAGCCAATGGTCTGACCACGTCGCTATTCGGAACGGTCTATCTCGATCTAAAAGTCGATACCACGCCCACGCTAACCACCGATGAGGCGGCCCGCATCGTAGAAACGCTCGCCGGTCTTCCACCTGGGACCGCACGGCACCCTCGGCTTGTCGTACTGCCTGACCGCCAGAACGTCGACACCTACCGACTCGTCTACGAGGCGCACGCGTTTACCGGAACCAGTCTGGTTGCCTATTTCATCGACGCATTGTCCGGGGACCTCGTCTGGTCCTTCGACAACTTGAAAACCCAACAGCCCAACTTGCCGTGCGAGCACTGTACCATCGGTGATGGTATTGGTGTTGCCGCCGACGCCAAGAAGCTCAGTGTCATGCCGGTCGGTGGCGAATTCCTCGCGCTCGACCAGATGCGACCAGCCAATATCTACACGTTCGACATGCGCGGCGACACCGACCGCACACTCAGTATGCTGGCTGGAATCGTCCCTATCTTCGACACAGATCTCGCCATCGACGACGACAACCAGTGGACGGACGCCGCGACCGTGGACGCGCACGTCGGTATGGGCTGGACCTACGATTACCTCTACAATCGATTCGGCCGAGAAAGCCTCGACGGTCGGAATGTCCGTCTGATGGCTCTCGTGCATCCTATCGATCGCGCCGATCTCTTCACAGCACCCGCCGAACTGGTCAATCTGTTCCACCTGAATGCCTTCTACTGCGGACACTGTGGTCCGGACCGTGTCGGAATCGTCGTATTTGGTGAGGGAACACCGCCGAACACTGCCGTGGACGGCCAGCAGTTCAAATACTTTTCTGGCGCGTTGGACGTGGTCGCCCATGAACTTGCGCATGGCCTCACCGATTTCACGTCTGGCCTCCTCCTAGTCGGAGACTCGGGCGCACTGAACGAAGCGTTCTCCGACATCATCGCAATCGGGACGGAATTCTATTCGGAACCGTTTTACCAGGGCACCGCTGGTACAGCCGATTATCTGATTGGCGAAGACATCACATCGGCCGGGGGTATGCGGTCACTCGCCAACCCTCAACAATTTGGCCATCCCGATCACTACAGTCTCAAAATACAGGGGACTCTGGACAACGGTGGGGTACACGCAAACTCATTGATCGCGTCCCACGCTTTCTATTTGGCCATTGAAGGTGGAACCAATCGTGTATCCGGGCTCCAAGTCCAGGGAGTCGGTTCGCGAAACCGCAAGATCATCGAAAAAGTGTTCTACCGTGCATTCACGATGCTGCTGACCCGGGACGCTGACTTCTCGACTGCACGTGCCGCGACCATCCAGTCTGCCCTAGACCTCTACGGAGCAGGTAGCCAGGCAGAACAAGCGGTGATCCAGGCCTGGACAGCGGTGGGCGTAAACTGACGACATGGGTGCAACGGTGACGTGGACTCGGTGGCGCCGCACCCTTGCAGGGGTTCTCGTATTCTGTTTCTGGGGCGGATTCGGACCAAGCGACGCCATGGCTCAACCGGAGCCGGACAACTGGATCTCAGCCCATGTTGACATCGGCTGGCGCCCGGCGTCGCGATCGTTCACGGGCACGCGGATATTTACGGTCTTCGAGGAAGAGGCCAACTTCGAAGCAGATTACGAAATTACGGGCGGGGGTGTCGTGGACGTCGGCGCGTCATTCCTCCTGTGGGACAACTTCGCCGTCGGCCTCGACGTTTCGAGTTACCGGTCGGTCAACCCAGCCACCCTCAAGACAGACCTACCGCATCCTATTTTTTTTGATGTTCCCCGGCAATCATCCGGAGTCGCGGGCGGACTGGAACGACATGAGTTGGGCTTCCACCTCCGAGCCCTATGGGTCTCGCGGTTGAAGGATTGGTTGGTCGTATCATTCTCAGCCGGCCCGAGCCTGTTCAATGCCAGACAAGACCTCGTGAACGCGGTCGAACATTTGGAACTCGAATTTCCCTTTGAGGAGGTAAAGTTCACCGGGGCCACGGTAGAAGAACAATCGTCCGTAACCGGCGGGTACAACGTGGGTGTCAACGTCGACACCTATTTTCTGCACAAGCTCCCGTTCCTGAACCAATACGACCGCCTGGAAGGAGTAGGTCTGGGCTTACTGCTGCGGTTAGTCCGGGGGTCGGTGCAGTTCATGTTTGACGACACCCCAATCGCCGTCGATTTGGGAGGCCTGCAGCTGACAGCGGGCTTGCGGTTTCGATTCTAAGTGGGTCACGGCCACGCCCCTGCTCTTTGGGTTCACCGCATGCCAGTCTTCGATAGCCTCAGAAAATGCGACCAGCATGGGGAGCCGTTGCACTCGCATCATTCCCTATTTGTCCACAACCTCCATTACCGACAACGGATCAACTCGTGCACCACTTAGGCGCAACGTCCAATGCAGGTGTGGACCCGTGACCCGACCGGTCGCGCCAGCGTGACCGATCACCTGCCCCCGCCCCACGCGATCACCCTCCTCCACCAACTTCTTGGATAGATGGGCAAAATACGAGTACATGCCCCAGCCATGATCAAGAATCACTGACCCCCCAGAGAAGTACGTGTCATCGACCAGCACTACGCGACCGCCATTCGGCGCCGTCACCGGGGTGCCCACGCCAGCCCGAAAGTCGGCTCCGCTGTGGGGGTTACGCGGCTGTCCGTTGAACACACTCCGGCTACCGAACCGACTCGTGGCCTGTCCTGGCACAGGCGGTAGCCATGATCCCTCCCAGAGACGTTCCGGCGTATCCGTAGCGAAGAGGGTCGTCTGCCGCTCCGCCTCCCGAGTAATCCGCGCCAACACAGCGGGAGGTGGCTCGACGTAGCGGGGAGCCACCGACAAATGCCGCGTGGGGTATTCCTTCTCCTCCACTCGCAGCACATGCGTTCGTTCCATGACGCCACCGTTCGCGGTAGTGATGTCGAGTTCGAGACGATGATCCCCCGTCTCGACGAGCAAGTCGATACCAACCAACCCCTCCCACACCGTCTCTGCCACCTGGTAGAACCTGACGGTCCTCTCGAAGATCGCGCCACGCACCTCAGTCAAAGGTGGCGTCGCCGACACTCGGACAAGCACCGCCTCCCCGGGATACATTCCTCGTGCGTGATGGGAGATCAACACGCGCGGTGACTGTGCGAGAGCACTCATTGCCCCCAGTAGCCACAGCCACGCCACCCCCGCGACGAGCCCACCTGCACGCATCTGTCGTGTCGCCATCTTTCCCTTTCGTAGACGCGCCCCGCTCAGGACTCCACTCTCCACATGCACACTCCCCACACCGATTACGCCTAGCAACGGCGCCACTCACTATTCCGAACCGCGGTGCCGCACCTGATCGCCCACGTAGCGCCCTTTCTCAAGACCACCTTCCGGCATGCCCTGACTGACGAGAGTCCCGTCTTTCTGATACCACGAAAAATAGAAGGGAATCGCCTCCCCAAAGTACGGCTGCATCGTATCCTGCAGATGCAGATGCACATGGGGTTCACTGCTGTTCCCAGAATTCCCAACATGACCAAGAAGCTGGCCGGCGACTACCCGTTCTCCCACCGCAACGGCCACTGTACCGCGCCGCAGATGACCGACAAACAGGAATTCCCCTGAAGCCACCTCCATCACAACGTGATTACCTAAGCCGGCCAACCCCCACCTGGGCGCACCGAGGACCGCCTCCGGCGTCCCATCCACGACTCGACGGACCACGCCGGCGGCCGGTGCACGCACCGCGAGATTCCACGCAAGGTACTGATCGAGACGCGTGCCGGCACCGGAGGCACTCTGCCCGTGGTCAGTCACCAACAGGTCATAAGCCCAACGCTGGTCTGGAAGAAACACATGGTAATTGACGTCGGCCTCATCTCCTCCCCACGCTACGGTGATCCAACCGTCTAGCGGCAGCCTGAACTCAACACGACTGGGGCGCGCGTCGAAGGAAGAAGGATAAGCGCCGTATGTTCGAAGAGACGCAACGAACACCACCAGCCCGAGGTACCCGATGA
>CAZPZZ010000006.1:35526-48615 GCA_964591245.1 uncultured Vicinamibacteraceae bacterium
GCGCCGTATGTTCGAAGAGACGCAACGAACACCACCAGCCCGAGGTACCCGATGATGTGCCACCCGTTAATACCGTGTCTCCATCGGCGCGATGACCGCAACGCCCCAAGTAGCAAAATGAATGCCAGCCCGATGAGGACCAAAGGGCCGCTGTACCAAAGCCACAGTCCCAGGCGGCCTGGCCTGGCCCACAGGAGTCCCGCGATCAGATACTGGACCCCCACGAGCACGGGCACGCCCTTGACCCACCAATCAAGTGGTTGTTGTGGCGGAGTCGGACGATACGGCGTCCATTCGTAGGACGATTGTGTCACCGGAGCAGCACCACTACCGGCATCAATATCAACTACCCAGCGAGCATCCCCAGCAGCGGCTGGATCACCCGAGCCACAATGATGACGACCGTGAGCCCCGTAAATACCACCAGACTGAACCAGCTAAACCACGTCGCGAACCTCGAGGGGTAAAACACACGATCGTCCTTTGGGATGACGGTCAGGCAGTAGTGAAGGTTCAGGAAGAAAATCACCGGCGCAATGAAAAACGCCAACGCCGAGGACACGAGTACCAGAAACACCGGGCGAGGTAACCCGGCGATGATCAAGACGGCGGACACCAGCGAGTAGAACATCGTGAGCCGATAGATGTTGTACTCGGAGGTCCACGTGGACCGGTGCTCATCCGTCAGTCCGTCCGCTGCGATGCCTGGTAGTGACGCAGTGGACCTGAACAAATTCCGACAGCACGCTCCAACCACTCGAGGCCATCCATCGAAATAGTTGAAGGCGGTCGAAAACGTCGCGGCGAACGCCCCCCCAATAAAGATGAACATTGCGCTCGGTCCAAGAGTGTCGGTGAAAATGCGGGCGATCTCCCCTATTACAGCATTACCCGCAACCTCGCTCGGATAGAGGTGGACGGCCGCCAACAACAAGAAGATCGTCGCAAGCACGAACGACACGACGTGCCCTAGAGAAAAATCAACCAATCCAATACGGAACCACCGACGGCAGTACTCCTGGGCATGGCTCGGCAATCGGTTTATGTCGACCGCAAGATCGTCCCGACTCGACGAAAAGGCGTCGAATCGCCGAGCCAACCCCTGCTGTTCGAGTTGCTCCCGGATACGCCCCATGCCAACACGCTTGGCCTTGCCCCACTCAGACGCCTGAAGTGACACATCCATGCCGGTAGGGAGTAATCCCAGAAAGGCCGCGATGATCAGCCAGGATCCACCGGGAATCTCTACCGTAAAAAACCGCCCCATCGCCGCGAGCGGCGCGGGTTCAAACAGGTACACACCGACAGTCGAGAGAAACAGGATGCCAGCCAAAATCTTCGTGGCCACTTCCACCGCAGCATAACGGCCGTACAGGATGATCGTCACTGCCAGCAGCGCAAGCCCGAGTGCGTAGATCCAGCTCGGCAGAGGAACGCCCATGAACTCGCTCACAATGAAATAGAGCACGGCGGCAGAAGCCGCGAGTCGCCCAGCCTGGCCCAGGGCACATTGAATGATCGTCGTAATAAGGACGTACCAGACGGGCCACTTTCCAGGCGCCGTGCTGTAGGCATCGAGCATGCTGCGGCCGGTGGCGTTCGTAAACCGGAACGCCATCTCGAAACCGTAATACTTGAAAATGTAGGCGACGGGGATACACCACAACAGCGCAAACTCGAAACGACCGCCGGCGGCCGGCGCCGTAACGAGATGACTGGTACCAATTCCCGTCATCATCAAAATAAGCCCTGGCCCAAAATGCTTGAACATGCCGCGAAGGCTAGTTTCTGGCAATGGGAGCGCATCGAACGACTCAGGTTTATCCGGCATGGTCGACATCGTATCAGAGACCCCGCCCAAACGAGCAGGGTCTCTGATCGGCCCTTGGTCGATCCACCACACGACAAGGCGGTAAGATAATGCTCCCTTGCATCCTGCACCCAAGCCGGGGAGGATACCGATGCCCACAGACCGAAACCCTCGAGTCTCGTCAGCCGTCATCGCCGTCGCCTTGGCTACAGTGGTGACCCTGGCGACTTCTGGCTGCAACTCGTCCGCGTCACGCAATTCCGAGCCAGGTCGCGATGCCTTAGGTAATGAAGGCGCAGTCACCGCTGGACACCCACTCGCGGCCGAGGCGGGGCTGCGCGTGCTTCAAGGGGGCGGCCTGGCCATGGACGCGGCAATCACTGCGGCCGCGATGCTCGCCGTCGCCCGGCCACACATGAATGGCGTCGGCGGGGATATGTTCCTGCTGTATTACGACTCAGCCACCAAGCTGACCTACGCCCTAAACGGTTCAGGGCGGTCCGGAAGTGCGAAGACCCTGGTAGAACTGAAAGACCAAGGCCTGGAACGCATGCCGACCAGCGGCCCCCTCAGCGTGTCGGTACCAGGCGCTGTTGGTGCATGGGCCGAAGGGCTCCGCCGATTCGGGACGATCAGCTTCGCCCAGGCCTTACAACCCGCTGTCGACTTGGCCACAGCGGGTCTCCCGGTCTCGGAGCGACTGGCCGAAGACTTCGCGGCTGCCGAAACGAAACTGCAGAACAACCAAGAGGCGGCCCGTATCTTTCTGCCAGGAGGCGCCCCGCCGCAGGCGGGGGACGTGTTGCCTCGACCCGATCTCGCCAACACCCTCCGTGCGTTACAGGAGAATGGCTGGGAGGAGATGTATACGGGTTCACTCGGGAACACACTCGCGAATTTCATGCGCGAGCAGGGCGGACTGATCATGTACAACGACCTGGCCGACTACCTGCCAGAATGGTCACTCCCGATCAGTGTGCGCTACCAGGGCTTGGAAGTGCAGGCGTTTCCCCCTAATACCCAAGGAGTGACACTGCTCCAAGAGCTCGCGATGCTCCAGGCGCTCGACGTCGACCTCACGACACTAGGCCACAATAGTGCCGACTACCTGCACACCATCTCCGAGGCAATCCGAATGGCCTTCGTCGACCGGGACGAAGAAATTGCCGACCCGAGTGCGATGCGAGTGACCGTTGACGATTTGCTAGCGGAGACCCGCATCAATGCCATGGCCTCGGTAATTGCCCCATCGGGACCAGCGCCGATACTAGAAATCGAAACCTCGGAAGATCACCCAAACACGGTGTACGTGATTGCGGTTGACCAGTATGGCAATGTGGTCTCCCTCATTCAGAGCCTCTTTGCCACCTTTGGTTCTGGGCTCGTCGTACCCGACACCGGCATCGTGTTGCACAACCGTGGATCACTGTTTCGATTCGACGAGGACCACCCAAATGTCTTTGCCCCCCGCCGCCGCCCGTTCCACACCCTCTGCCCGGTGATTATCCTGAGTAACGACCTTCCCTGGCTCGCCATCGGCACACCCGGGGGGGACGGCCAAACGCATACCATCACCCAAGTACTGAACAATATCGCTCTCTTCGAGATGACTCCGCAGGAAGCCATTGACGCCCCTCGATTGCGACGTCTCAATGACGGCTCACTGGCCATCGAGGACAGGGTTCCGGAAGACGTGCGTAACGCTCTGGAAAGACGTGGTTACACCGTACACGCTCGCAGCGGGTGGACCGCTGAATTCGGTGGGGCTCAGGTAGTCCTGATTGACCAGATCGCCGGCCGTCGCCGCGCGGGAGCTGACCGCAGACGGGAGGGATGGGCAGTCGCCTACTAGACACACGACACGACGGTCCTCAGGCGTGCAAGGCATTCGTATGGTGACAACACAGCCGCGGCGCACCAATCATCTACGGTGCGCCCTGGCCGAAAAACACATACGGATTACACGTGGCGCCATGGGCCACAAACGTCCACGACCGCAGGGCCCCTAATATTCCGGCGCGTCACTCTTGGCAAATTCCGGCACTGGTGCCTGATAGATGGCACGGCCAACGAAGAATGGCCCCATGTCCTGCATGTATTCCGACGTCTGGACCGTGGGACGCATATCCTTCACCAATTTCGACAACGGATACAGTTCTGGTCCAATGAGACCGATCACGAACTCGTTGTCGTCGCGGTCGAGTCCGTGGCATTCGAGACGGACATCGACCGCCAGTCCCAGTTCTCCGTACGCGCGACCGACCATTCCATGCTCCATCAGGATCTTGCCCTGCTCACGCCGGGCCAGACGGTTAAACGCCCCGAGCCGGCGTAGCGGATACCAGATACCCCAGGGGTTATCTGGATTCAGGACATTACGACGAACCTTGTGCAGTACAAAATCCCGTAAGTCCTGTTCACGTCCACTCGCGTAGGTACGCCCCAGCATTGTGAAATCCGGCAGTGGTGTCAGTGACGAAAATGCGGGACCGGTCAGCAGCCCACGGGCCGCCTCGGCAAACAGCGTCGGCTCCTCTGACAGCAACACCACCCCGACTCCACGCGGATCATTCAAATTTGCATACACTGCGGCTTCAAGACCGCTGTCGCGCACAGCGTCAATCAACGGTGCGGTATCGAGACATCCCGTAAAAACCTGCAACTGTACAAATAGGCGCTTTTCCAGTGTCTGCGGCTCCCCACGTACCGGCGCACCGTGCTCGACAAGGTCGGGAACGAACGTTTCCATCGTCGCTGGGGGCCGTCCCCCGGTGGGGGAGGCACCGGTCGGCGGAGCTTGTGTGTCGTGTGACATCCTGGTTTTCCCTCTCGATCTTGAACAATTCTCTAACTAGTCTACACAAGGCCCCCTACCCCGGCTCGCTGACTTCGGAACACCACGGCCGAAGTAGCCGTGCACAACGCGGTTCGATCAGCCGCATTTAGCTTCACTCGACGCAATCCCCGGCTGGCACGCATGCCAGTCACAAGATCCGCCGTCGATGACAGACAACATGCTTGCCGAGACTCCTCCCCGGTGCTACTGTCTGAGTCAAGGAACAGTCGGAGCGAGCCCGCCAACCAGGTTGATTCCGCATGAACACACGCGCCACCGTCGTACCGCTTGTGGCTACCATGTTGAGTCTCTGCTGGGGGTCTCCCGTGACCACACAAGAACCTCTCGAACCGCAACCACTCCCAGCAGTGGAACTCCCCGTCAACCTCCAGCGTCTGAAACAACGCTTGGCCGCACTACCATCCCGTGACGAGGACCGCTCGTTGCTCAAACTTAACTTCTATGTCGAGGTTTACGGACGCGCACCGGAGATCAACCCGCTGGAGGGTTTCGACCTCCACTCCGGACCGGTTCCATACGGCCCCCCGAGCCATGCCACAATGCTCCGGCAGATGAGCCCAGTTGCATATCAATCGGGATCATCTGGAGCAGTACTGGGATGGTCGCGCAGCCGCTAAAGCCACCTACACGCGATCGGTCACCACCACCAAGACCCAGAGCACATCCACGGACTTGTAATTCCTGCCCCCCGAGCGGACAATGGGGGATTGATGGCATCCAGTGTTGTACGCAGGGTCATTCATTCGAGCGCGCATGACCTCGACAACATGGGTTGTCACCCTTTGCCCCGACGCACTGCGAAAGGGCGCGTGGCAACCAACATCAGCTCTGCCCCCCCGGACATAGAGCATTACACCAAGGCGAGGTAAACGAGTGAGTACAGGTTTGAGCACACAGGGCCTCTCAGGATTGGACACCATCATCAGCGTTCTCGGCGAGGACTCTGCCCTCCTCGAACATACCTGTCGCACCATTCCTGCGTCGGACCTGCACCTCCCTGGACCGGACTTCGTCGATCGTTGCTACGCACCCTCGGACCGTCCCGCACGCGTGCTGAACAGCCTCCAAGCCCTTTTCGGTCATGGCCGCCTTGCAAATACCGGGTACGTCTCCATTCTTCCCGTAGACCAAGGGATCGAGCACTCCGCCGGCGCCTCGTTTGCGCCGAACCCCGCATACTTCGATCCAGAAAATATCGTGAAGCTCGCAGTCGAGGGCGGGTGCAATGCCGTGGCCTCTACATTGGGCGTCCTCGGCGCGGTGTCACGTCGCTACGCCCACAGGATTCCATTCATTCTCAAATTCAACCACAACGAATTCATCTCCTATCCGAACTCGTTCGACCAGATTCGATTCGCAAGTGTCGAACAGGCATTCGACATGGGCGCCATGGGCGTCGGCGCCACGATCTACTTCGGCTCCGAGGAATCAACCCACCAGTTGCAGGAAGTCTCCGAACTCTTTCATCAAGCCCACGAGCTCGGCATGTTCACGGTGCTGTGGTGCTATCTGCGTAATGCCGCATTCAAGACCCAGACCGGAGATTTTCACACAGCCGCTGACCTGACTGGCCAGGCCAACCACCTCGGGGTCACGATCGGCGCAGACATCATCAAGCAGAAGCTCCCAGACACCAACGGTGGCTTCACTGCCTTGAAGTTCGGTAAAACCCACAAGGATGTCTATGACACGCTGACCAGTGAACACCCCATCGATCTCACGCGCTACCAGATCGCGAACTGCTATATGGGCCGGGCCGGACTCATCAACTCTGGTGGCGCCTCCTCGGGCGACAGTGATCTGAAAGAGGCCCTCCGGACCGCGGTCATCAACAAACGCGCAGGTGGGACAGGGCTCATTTCGGGACGGAAAGCGTTCCAACGGCCTATGCCGGATGGCATCGCATTGCTCAATGCCATTCAAGACGTCTATCTCGCCAAAGACATTACCATCGCCTAGGGTTGTCCCGGCAGCGACGCGTGCCACCATCCCCCTGGACACGTGATCCCGCCTGGCCGACCTCGCGAGATCACGAAAGAGGCTGGGCCCACAGCTCGAGTCGGATGGAGAGCAGGTAGTACTTCTTCCGCAGGTCTACGACACGATCGGCATAGCCTTCCCGTAGAATCTCACGAGCTCGCAGGCTGGCGCGAAGTACGCGGAGCTCATATCTGTACAGATCGTTCACGACCTCCTTCGCACGTTCCGGCGGTGTCGTCGGCCGCGGGCATACTCCAAACCGTGCTAGCTCCTCTAATACCGTGGGGTGATAGCGATACTCCACTACGTGCTACTCTAATCCAGAATTCGGCTCATGATTCGCGCTAAATCCCGTAGGCATGCAATGCATGCGTTCCACACACGACGCTCCTCCGCATGCGCGGGTACCTTGACGGTAATTCTGGCCGCAACGGGCAGGCTATTCTCCAATCACCTGGGGCTCTCTAGAGAGCCTATCCGATACCCTCTACAGACGTTAGCATCAGGAGAATCAGCGTGCTTTGGCCTCGCCGAGAGACACTGTTACCGGTAACCTTGGCCTGGTAGTGGGAATCAACGCGTCACCTTCGCCAAGATCTCTTCGTCGACACTATCCAGTACAGTGAGACTCGGCGGTTTGCCAAAGAGGTCATCGCGAATGTGGAGGGTTACCGACGGGTCGACGGAAACGCACTCAGTGCGCCGTGACCAGCAAGGGCTCCTCGTCGGCGTAACTCGCCCCCCCCACCAGAACCACAACGTGTATCCATTGCTTCAATCGTACATCCGGACGTTCCGGTGACGAACTGGACGGCCAGGGCTCAAAAGCCGAGCGCCGCGCTCGTCCGCCGCCGATCCTCGGCCCCTTCCAACACGTTTTCCTCTGCGTTGAAAAAAATCGCAGACACAGCACCTTGCACACGGGTCTCGACCATGGTGTGACCACGGTTGGCGAGCAATACCAGCGTGTCCGGAGACAATCCCCACCGCTCATATCTCGTCACGTCGGGTAGCCATTGGTGGTGGATGCGGGGCGCATCGACCGCCTCCTGAACATTCATGCCAAAATCGATCACGTTGAGGATCATCAGCAGTACGGTATTGATGATGGTGCGCCCACCTGGACTCCCGGCGACCATCACCAGCTCGCCCTCACGGGCAACGATCGTGGGCGTCATACTCGACAGCATCCGCTTCCCTGGCTCAGCAAGATTCGGGAGAGTTCCAATCAACCCATCCCTGGTGGTCAACTGCGGTGCCGCATTGAAATCACCCATCTCGTTGTTGAGCAAAAAACCTGCGCCTGGCACAGTGATCTTGGATCCATATCCCTGCTCAAGGGTATAGGTCAGCGAGACCGCATTTCGATTCGAGTCCACCACAGACAGATGCGTGGTCTCCTCTCCCTCAGTCGGCCAGGTAAAACGGTCCGGAGCAGAGACAGACGCCTGCATCAGGTCAATGCTCAGCCTCTGCGCGTTCGCGTAGGCCTTCGAGGTTAGACGCGAGACTGGCATCGTCGCAGTGAAGTCCGGATCCCCGAGGTACCGAGCCCGGTCTGCATACGCCCGTCGCATCGACTCAATCAGCACATGGATGGTCGCCGCGGAACCCGACCCGGTGGCGGCCAGGTCATACCCTTCGAGAATATTGAGCATTTGGATCACCGCGGTTCCACCAGAACTGATGGGCGGCATAGCAATAATCTCGTACCCTCGGTAGGACCCCACGAGCGGCTCACGCTGTATCGCGCGGTAGCTGGCCAGATCCCTGCGGGTGATCAACCCACCGTGGGCCACCATCTCTCGTTCAATGAGTTCCGCCGTCTCTCCCTCATAAAATCCTGCCGCTCCCCGATCCGCTATGCGCTGTAACGTTAATGCCAGCGCGGATTGCCGCAAAACATCACCTGCTTCGTAGGGATCTCCATCCCTTGAGAACTGCGCAACTGAGGCCGGATAGGCCTGCATACGTGGCAGAACTCCGGCCAACGACCGCGCGAGCCCATCGGATACGATGAATCCATCGCGAGCCAGGGCAATCGCGGGCTCCAGTAACAAACGCCAAGGGGTAGAACCATGTTCCGCCCACGCTTGATACAACCCGGCAACCGTACCCGGAACCCCCACCGCGAGATGGGAATTGTGGTGTAGTTCGGGGTCATAGGTCCCATCCGACAGAAACATGGTGGGCGACGCCCCGGCGGGAGCCGTCTCCCGGAAGTCGTAGCCCACAGGGTTACCGTCAACCGGACGATAGACCGCAAACCCGCCTCCTCCAATATTTCCGGCAGTCGGATACGTCACGGCGAGCGCAAAAGCGGTAGCGACCGTCGCGTCGATCGCATTACCACCGTCCCGCATCACCTGCACCCCAACCGCTGAGGCGATGGCATCCTGTGACACCACCATCGCCTGCTGGGCACGAATCGGCTGGCTACTGGCAACGAGCAGACCCGGGAGAGCGGCAAGAACCACCGCCACACTCACCACTGTCGCGCTACGTCGTATCGGACTCCCCATGGCGCCCATCATGGCAGTCAACTCCGGTGGTCGCAAGGTGTTACCCGAGCTATGTCTCCCACAGACGAACACGAGTTCGAGGCAAACGCGTGACGCGTCTCACGACGAGAGAGGGGTGGGATTGCGACGAGCTTCGCTCGAGTCACGTCCAGGGGGAACGATCCTGTACCTCATGGGTCATGACGCAAACACTCGTACAGCCCTGACTCATCACCCCGCGACCGTGCCGGGCAGCGCCATACCAGTTCCGGTACTCTTAACCGGTCACAGACGGAACACGTTCCCACCAGCGCCCCCCTTCAAGACGTTCCTTGTATCCACAACCAGGGGAATGTGTTGCGCGATCTGCTCGTAGTCCACTCCGCGGTGGTCTGTAGTGATGACCGCACAATCGACGCCTTCAGCCAACGCATCCTCCATAGAACGACCCGTGAGGCACAGATCTCCATCCTGAACCGTCGGTACGAATGAATCCGTGTATTCAACAATGGCTCCACGCCGCACCAGCATTCTTGCAATGTCTAGCGCTGGCGACTCGCGAATGTCACCGACGTCCGCCTTGTAGGCCATACCAAAGAGGTGCACCCTGGACCCATTGACGGCCTTGGATTGGGAATTCAATGCGTCGGCCACCCGCTCTACAACATAGTGCGGCATACTCGCGTTGACATGACCTGCCAGCTCGATGAAACGGCTCTCAAAACCGCTCTGACGTGCCTTCCAGCTCAAGTAAAACGGATCGATGGGAATGCAATGACCGCCCAGCCCTGGTCCAGGGTAAAAGGGCATGAATCCGAACGGCTTAGTCTTGGCCGCCTCGATGACCTCCCAGACGTCCACGTCCAATCCCCGGCACATCAGGGCCAACTCGTTCGCCAGGCCGATATTGACCGCCCGAAATGTATTTTCAATCAACTTGACCATTTCGGCCACTTGCGTCGAAGACACCGGAACCACTGTCTCCACCACCTGGCCATACAGCTCCGCAGCGAGCTCAGTGGAGACACGGTCGACTCCCCCCACAACCTTGGGAATAGTACGAGTTGTCCACTTCGCGTTGCCTGGATCCACACGTTCTGGGGAAAACGCGAGGAAAAAATCGTGCCCTGCACGAAGCCCGGTCTCCTCAAGCTTCGGCTGAACCACCTCATGGACGGTACCGGGGTACGTTGTTGATTCCAAAATCACCAACTGCCCCTCGCACAGGTGCTTCGCGACTTCAGAAACAGCCGAGAGTACGTAGGAAAGATCCGGGTCCTTCGTCTTTGTAAGTGGTGTCGGGACACAAATGTTGATCGTGTCGAGGCTGGCGAGTTCCGTGAAATCAGTGGTAGCCCTGAGTCGTTTTGCCTCAAGACCCATGACTATATCGGCCTCTGGTACATCGTCTATGTACGACTCGCCACCTTCAATCGCATCGACTTTTTTCTGGTCAATGTCCACACCGATCGCCTGGAATCCAGCCTTCGCAAACTCAACCAAGAGTGGCAGACCAACATAACCAAGACCTATAACACCGGTGCGCACGCTCTGAGTTCGGATAGCCTCCAGTAACCCGTGTGCCATGTCTCGATTATGACATGGGCAACTCGACATCTCGCAACGCGCTGCCCCAGACGACTCGTCACCACCAACACCAGGCCTGCAGAAAGGTATCTGAACAGCCCCGCCTCGACACGGATCCGGATAGCAATTCGCCCCCAACCAACAACCGGATTGAAATTCGTTATGTCAGACGCTTTTCGATCATGGGAAGACCGCTATGGCTTAGCGGGACCAATCGCGTATTCGCGCGTCCATCTCGCGCATCATCTCGGCCTCGGAAAGGCCTGTCCAGCAATGCCCTCCCGAAACACCAAAAGTCACGCGAGCACCAATACCCAGCCGTGATGGTGCCCTGAGGAACTCATCGAGTAGGTGCACAGCACCTTCGAGAAAGTAATCGTCCAGCTCGCCAACCCACACATTGAGCTTCCCACGGAGACTCGGCGCCAAGTCCGTCCAATATCGGTCCAGATACGCGCGGAGATCGTACTGTCGCCAGAGTTCGATGACGGACTTATCAATACGCCCGCTCTCCGGATCCCAAAGCGGAATCGGGTGACCATCTTCCCCCCGTGGCCCATACGCCGCATTCCACGCGCCCCACTGGCGACCTGACATCGTCCACTGATCGCCATCCCCGAGCACATTCTCCATCTGCAACTCGTCGCGCATTGTGAACCGAACGCTGCCATCACGATTTCTCGCGCTCGGTCGTTCGCGCCCCTCGGCATCGACGTAGGCACTCTCGTCGTCGTAAATGTTGACGAGTTGAAATGCGCGAAAATCGACACTGTCCGGACAGGAGGCCCAGGCACCGTTAAAAAAATCCGGGTAGAAAGTCTGGAGAGCGAGGGCGACCCACCCACCCGTCGAGCCCCCATCCAGTACGCGAGCGCCTGGGGTCCCGATGCCTCTGAATTCCTGCTCCACGTGCGGAATCAGCTCCTGGATCACCGCATCGCCATACGGGCCGTTGTTAGCCGAATTCACCTGATACGGATCGCCGTAAGGCCCAGCACCATCAAGATGCAACAAGATCATCGGCGGCGCGTCGATAGCAAGCCACGCATCTCTGAACCGCGAACCGGCCCGCATCATCCGGCGTACCGCAGTGTACCGCGTACCATAGCCGCCGATATGCACACGTACCGGGTATCGCCGACTGCCCTGCTCATGAAAACCACGCGGCAGGATAACGCCGGCACGGAGGTAGATCGGGCGGCCGTGAAACTCAGATAGCCGTCGGGAGCGCACGCGAACAAATTGCACGAGGGACTCGTCGCCCGGCCGCACCTCCTCCGAGACACGGCGGGTCAACCGCAGACTGACAGACGTGGGTGAGTCATGGTCAAGAAAGAGCGACACCGGTTCGCTATAGAGATTCCCCGCTGCCGCCGCGACACGTAGGTCCGTATTCGTGCGGAGCACCGCCTGTGCCCGGTAACGGCCGGAGGGAAGCCCCGCGAGTCCAATCTCTGGAGTCGCCGAGGCGCCCGCATCCAGCCGCACACGCTCGCCCGGTGAAAGCCGAGGCGTATCGACGCCAAGTATCACGACATCGTCTTCCCCCACTTGGCCTACCCACCGGCGCGGTTCGGCTGTGCCAATGTCTGGCGCCACCACCACCAAGAGCCGTCCTGGCGGCACCGGTTCTGATAAGGTCTGGGTGACCTCGATGTTCACCGTTCCATTGGGTTGGCCTGCCTCAGCGATCGCGGCCGCAGTCAACAATACAGAAACTGCGATGCCGAAGGTCACGCGATGCCACAGAAACCGATACCGATAGCAAGAGTCCATAGTCGTCGGCCACCATGATAATCCGCTCCAGTGCGAGGCGCTGCCCGAGAAGCAGTTCCCTCAACGACGTGGAGCCGACGCAATACCGGGGATCGAAACTCCGGGGAGAATTCCCAGCCTGAGCAGCTCCCGATGAGGCAGTGATCGCGCCTGCACGTCGGCCCTGTGATAGCCCCTGGCGAAGTCGGGGCCCCTATTTGCTCCGCACTACACTAGAATAACGGCGCGAACACCGTGCAGAGGGATCGACGATGATGAACCGCAGGATCATGGAAAGACGTGCTCGACTGTCGCTCTTTGTCGCCTTTGTGGCTGCGATCGTGGCCTGTGGCACGCCGGAGGGCACTGGCCTCACCCAACGGCTGTCGGTCTCGACTGGCGGGACCGGTGGAGTCTACTACCCCTACGGTGGTGGTGTCGCCAAGGTCATCAGCGACCACCTCGACGGGGTGGAGGCCACCGCAGAGGTGACAGCGGGAACAGTGGACAATCTGAAGTTCATCTCAAACCGTGAATCTGACTTGGCCTTTGCGCTGGCTGACTCGCTGGACGACGCGGCGAACGGTCGTGGCGCGTTT
>CAZPZZ010000006.1:48715-63637 GCA_964591245.1 uncultured Vicinamibacteraceae bacterium
TTCTGGAGCGGTGGCATCCCGACCGGCGCGGTACTCGACCTCGCTTCGACACCAGGACGCACCGTCAAGCTCGTGACGAATACCGACACGCTACCCTTTCTCCATGACGAGTATGGCGAATCGGTGTATCACTCCGTCACCATTCCGAGTGTCACCTACCCAGGCATGAGCGGAGCCGTCGACGTCATCGGGGTCGCAAATGTCCTCGTCGCGCACGAAGAAATGTCCGAGGACCTTGCCTATCGGATCACTCAAGCGCTGTTCGACCATAAGGCCGAACTTGCCGCAATTCACCCCGAAGCGGAAAAGCTTACCGTTGAGTCAGCCGTGATCGGATCGACCGTGCCCTTCCACGAGGGAGCCATCCGGTATTACCGCGAACAAGGCGCCTGGCCAGAATCGTGACCAGCGGCTCGACAACACCGGAGACGACGAATCCGCTCTCCGCGCCAGATCCCCGGGATGATCCAGACGCGGAAGTCTCTACCCGGCGGCTGACTGGCTTTCCGGACCGGTTGGTCACGGTTCTCGCGGCAGGACTCTCCCTGTATGCCCTCTATTGGGTCGTGGGCATCGTACAAGCGCAGGTCTACCGTCCCAGCTTCCTACTCGTTGCGTTGGTGCTCACGTTCATCCTCTATCCGGCCCTACCCCGATGGCGCCAGCGAATCACCGCTTTCGACTGGGGCCTGGCCGCCCTCTCGGCACTGGTCCTGGCCTGGCCGATTATCGACTTCGATCAATTTGTCTACCGGGCAGCAACCCCGAACGGGCTAGACATCGTGTTCGGAACAGCGACGCCCGTCCTCGTGCTCGAGGCAACTCGACGCACGGTCGGCTGGATCCTCCCAGCAACCGCAATCTCCTTTCTCATCTACGGATACTATGGTCCGTACCTCGAATTGGTGGGACTCGAGATCATGGCCCATCGAGGCTACGATGTTGCCCGACTTGTCGGTACCCTCTACATGACGCTCGAGGGTATCTTCGGCGTCCCGCTCAACGTAGCCGCGACCTACATCGTGTTGTTCACAATCTTCGGCGCCATGCTCCAACATTCCGGCGCCGGCCAGTTTTTCATCACCTGGACAATGTCGGCGCTGGGACGCTCTTCGAGCGGCGCGGGACCGGGCCGTACGGTCACAATGTCCGGCTTCTTGCTAGGGACGGTCTCCGGAAGTGGAGTCGCCACCACCGTGACGCTCGGCGCAGTGGCCTGGCCGATGCTCCGGCGGGCGGGATTCACTCCAGAAATCGGAGGTGGCATCCTCTCGGCAAGCGGGATCGGCGCCATCATGGCGCCACCCACGATGGGTGCCGCTGCCTTCCTGATTGCAGAATTTCTGCAGATTACATATCTGCAGGTGATCGCAATGGCGATCGTGCCAGCCATTCTCTATTACCTCTCGATCGTTTTGATGATCGAAGCGGATGCTCGGCGCCTCGGTACGAAAGCTGTCGCGGTCGATCTACCGTCGGTTGGTGAGCTCACGCGACGCTCTGGCTATCAGTTCTTGCCCTTACTCGCCATCGTCGTGCTGCTCGTCTCTGGCATGACCCCGTTCCGAGCAGTATTCCTCGCCACGGTCCTGGCGGTGGCCCTGAGCTTTGTTCGTCGGGAGACGGCACTCCGCCCGAAGCGGCTGATTCGAGCCCTCGAAACGGGCGGACGCGCGGTCCTCGGCGTGGCCGCAACCACCGCCACGGCCGGCGTGATCGTTGGCGTAGTCACCCTGACCGGTCTCGGGCTGAAAATCTCGAGCATCATCGTCGACCTGGCTGGCGGGAACCTCTTCTTCACGGTACTCTACGCTGCGGTCGCGGTGTGGATGCTCGGACTAGCAGTACCCGTGACCGCCTCCTACATCATCGCCGCAGTGATGATCGTGCCAGCACTGACCGAAGTCGGCGTCCCGGCCGTCGCCGCCCATATGTTCATCTTCTACTATGCCGTACTGTCCGAGGTCAGCCCGCCCACTGCGTTATCGCCGTTTGCCGCCGCCGCAATCACGGGCGGAAACCCCTTCAAGACAATGATGCTGACTTGGAAGTACACGCTTCCCGCCTTCCTGGTACCGTTTGCCTTTACCTTGAGTCCAGAAGGGCTAGGAGTACTACTTCAGGCCCCGCTCCCCGACATCGCTCGGACCGTGCTTACCGCAATTATCGGGATTCTCGCCCTGGCTATGGGCTTAGGTGGGTGGCTCCGGCAGGCCACGAACACGCCGGAACGCGTGATGGCGGTTATCGGCGGGCTGCTGCTCTTCTACGCCACGACCATGACCGACCTCGTCGGCGGAGCCTTTTTCGCAGTGGCCATCGCGCTACACTTAGCGCGCACGCGCTAGCCCAAGATCTACTCGCGAACGATGCGCCGGTACTTGATGCGCCTCGGCCGGTCGGCGGCCGACCCAAGCCGGCGACGACGATCCGTCTCGTAGTCCTGGTAGTTGCCCTGGAACCAGACCACTTGACTGTCTCCCTCGAATGCCAGGATGTGAGTAGCAATCCTGTCGAGGAACCAGCGATCGTGGCTGATCACCACCACGCAGCCGGCGAATTCGACTAACGCATCCTCAAGCGCACGAAGCGTGTCAACATCAAGATCATTGGTTGGCTCATCCAGCAACAGCACGTTGGCGCCCGTCCGAAGCAGTTTGGCCAGGTGAACTCGGTTCCGCTCTCCGCCAGACAGTTCACTGACCTTGCGCTGTTGATCCCTCCCCTTAAAGTTGAACCAAGAGCAGTAGGCACGGGAAGCCACTCTCCGTGAACCCAACGCGATCTCGTCCTCTCCACTCGAAATCTCTTCCCAAACGGTACGGTCTGGATCCAATTCACGGTTCTGATCGACATACCCAAGCTTCACGGTTTCGCCGAGTGTCAGCGTTCCATCGTCAGGGCTCTCTTCACCAGTGATCATGCGAAACAACGTGGTCTTCCCGGCCCCATTCGCCCCGATGACACCGACAATCCCGGCCGGTGGCAACGTGAAGCTCAGATCCTGAATGAGACAGCGCTCTCCGTAACTTTTCCGGAGGTTCTTCGCCTCCACCACGGCACCACCCAACCGCGGCCCGGGTGGAATGTAGATTTCAACTGACGCCATCTTTTCGGCCACATCCTGGTTTAGCAGATCCTCATAGGCATTCAAACGCGCCTTGCCCTTGGCCTGTCGAGCACGGGGAGACATTTGAATCCACTCCAGCTCACGGGCAAGGGTTTGCCGGCGCTTCGTTTCCTGTTTCTGTTCGACATCCAGCCGCTTCTGCTTTTGATCGAGCCAGGAAGAATAGTTGCCCTCCCACGGGATCCCTGCCCCTCGGTCAAGCTCGAGAATCCATCCGGCGACGTTGTCAAGAAAGTACCGATCGTGGGTGATCGCCACCACCGTGCCACGATACTGTTGCAAATGCCGCTCAAGCCACCCAACGATCTCCGTGTCGAGGTGGTTCGTTGGCTCGTCCAGCAACAACAAATCCGGCGCCTGCAGCAGCAGTTGACACAGTGCGACCCTGCGCCGCTCCCCGCCAGACAGATTTGCGACAGCGCTACGGGCTGCCGGTAAACGTAAAGCGTCCATGGCCTGCTCGACACGCGAGTCGACATCCCACGCACCAGCAGCTTCGATCTTGTCCTGCAGGCGCCCCTGCTCATCCATGGCCTCTTGCAACTCGTCGCCGATCAATCCATCGTTGAAACTGGCCGTCACCGCGTCATAGCGCTTCAGGAGAGACTTATGGTCAGCAACCCCCTCTTCCACGTTTCCTTTGACCGTCTTGTCCGTGTTGAGCGTGGGCTCCTGCGGAAGATAACCCACCGTCAACCCTTCTGAGACAAAAGCCTCGCCGGTGTATTCTTGCAACTCACCGGCCATGATCTTCAGTAAAGTACTCTTGCCGGCTCCATTGAGCCCGAGAACGCCGATCTTGGCTCCCGGCAGGAACGACAAGGAAATATCCTTCAGGACCTCCTGTCCCAGACCGTAGGACTTTCCGAGCCGGTGCATCGTGTAAACGTATTGGTGGGCCATGTGCGTTGCGCTTTCGAAGCTTGATCTGAGCCGTCTGGATTCAGCGGCGCGACATGCTGATCATGCCGTGCCTTTCAGTCTACCGCATGGCCGAATCGGCCGCTCTCACCTCTACAGGCAGAGGCGCCGAGGGTCCCTCCACCGCCAAGGTAGGATCGGAGCAAGATATGAAACCACTGCGTGTACTTGCCCTCGTGCATGACTACCTCGTACCTCCGGATGATGTCAGGGGCGTCGACGTGGTCAACGCACCGTGGAAGACCGAATTCGACGTCACGAACACCCTGGCCGCCATGGGACACAAGGTGTACACCGCCGGCATCGGGAACACAATTGGAACGATCGCCGATTGGGCCGACGAGATACAACCCTCCATCGTGTTCAACCTCATGGAGGCGTTCCGTGAAATCGGGACCTTCGACCAGAATATCGTAAGCCACCTCGAACTCGTGCAACTCCAATATACGGGGTGCAACCCACGCGGCCTCATCTTGTCACGCGACAAGGCCCTCACGAAGACAATCCTCGCTTCAAACGGAATCCCGGTCCCAGAATTCGTGATCTTCAGGAGAGGACATATCGTCCAGCAACCGACCAGACTACGATTTCCTTTGATCGTCAAGTCACTGACCCAGGATGCCTCCTTTGGTATCGCGCAGGCATCGATCGTCACGAGCGAACGACAGTTCGCAGAGCGCGTCGCATTCGTTCACGATGCACTACATACCGACGCTATTGCGGAACAGTACATTGACGGACGTGAACTCTACGTTGGCGTCATCGGCAATGAACGCCTCCACGCGTTCCCAGTGTGGGAAATGCAGTTCGAGAAAATGCCGGCAGGAGTGCATCGCATTGCAACCGCTCGGGTCAAATGGAGCAGTGACTATCAGCAAAAAAATGGCATCAGATGTGGGAAGGCTCGCCTGTCACGGCGAAGCCGCGAGGATATTCAGTCCATTGCCAAACAGGCATTTCGTTGCCTGCAGATGAACGGATACGGTCGCATCGACATCAGACTCGACGCCGAAGGCCGCCCCTGGGTACTTGAGGCGAACGCCAACCCACAGCTCGCCTACGGCGAAGACTTCGCCGAATCAGCCCACCATGACGGGGTCCCCTACGAGTCGCTACTGCAGCGCATCCTGAACGTCGGACTACAATGGCGGGCAGAGCGTGGCGGCTGAAACAACGTGCGCTACTCCAGTTCGAAAACAACCTCGGTCACCTCTCCAGCCGTGACAGTCACGGACTGGGAGACGCCGGCCAGCTGTTCATGCCAAACCGTCAATTCATGAGTACCGGCTGGCACTCCCTCGATGCTGAAGCTACCATCGAGCGCGCTGACCGCACCAACGTCGTTGCTGACGACGATCCATCCACGCATCCAGGCATGTGAATCGCACTCAATACGTACGACGCCAGGTCGACGCAACGGCCGGCTCACCTCCATGCCAGCAAAAGGCATCGCGATATTGAAACCCGTACGGTTTCGATCGTCATACGAATGCGTCGAGTGTAATGTGTCGTCCTGGCTCGTCACGAGTAACTGGCTTCGAGTACGGGCGATCTGCACACGCGGTACGAACTGACACCCCACATTGTCGATCACCGGCGTCGGCGGATCGTCGGGCCAAGGTAGACCGGTCACTCGCACCACAGCATTCCCAACATATCCATCAGTATCGGCGAGAATTGCCTCGTTCGCGACGGTGTCGCCGCAAACAGCTTGATCGGCTGTAACAGCCACGGTGGAGGGAACTGGCGGTTCAGCCATCGTGACAATGCCGCGAATGACGCCTGTCCCCTGGTTTCCACTCAGGAGAGAAGTCAGGATCGCCAGGACCACTACGCATGCCCCTCCCCGGCCCAGCGCCATCACGAGTGTGCGTGTCTTCATACGTTTAAGGATACTTGCCTGAGGCAGCCTACCCAATGGTAGTTCTAGGCCCTACACGGTCGCCGCACCAGCGCGCGTTTTGGGTAGCCGAACCGTTTCCGGCTCCGGCGTGAAATCCTCGCCAGGATTAATGAACCGGTCTTGCTCGAAGCGATACTGCGTATCATAGAGATCGCGGTATCGACCTCCCGCCGCTAACAACTCGGCGTGGGTCCCACATTCAACGATCGCACCTTGCTCAAGGACTACGATCTGATCAGCACTCTGGATCGTCGAAAGACGATGCGCTATGACGAACGTGGTACGTCCACGACGCAGGGCTCGAAGTCCGTCCTGAATCATCGCTTCGCTCTCGCTATCAAGGCTTGACGTCGCCTCGTCGAGAATCAAAATTCGAGGATCAGCGAGAATCGCCCGCGCGATCGCAACACGCTGTCGCTGTCCCCCGGACAGCTTGACCCCACGCTCACCAACAATCGTCTCGTACCCCTCCGGGAACCCACGAATGAACTCGTCGCAGTGTGCAATACGGCTAACGGCTTCGATCTCTGCCCGTGTCGCGTGCCGACGGGCAAAACTAATATTCGAGGCGACGGACCCGTCAAAAAGAAAGTTCTCTTGCAACACGACCCCAAGTTGCCGACGGTAATCAGCCAACTTGAGAGTCGCGAGATCGCGACCATCCACCACTACTCGTCCCTGTTCTGGCCGATTAAACGCCATCACGAGGCTTACCAACGTGCTCTTTCCGGACCCGCTCGAACCGACCAACGCGGTCGTACTACCGGAAGGTGCGGAAAGCGACACGTCGCGCAGGACCGGGACCCCGGTTGTATAAGAGAACGTGACATGCTCCAGTTTGATATCACCCGTTAACGAGGTAATTGACGCACGCGACGAATCCTCATCAATCTCGGTTGGTGTGCCCAGGATCTCGCGAATGCGATCGAGGCCGGCGAATGCTTCGGTAATTTGAGTACCAATGGACGCAATCTGCATCACCGGGGCCACCACAACACCCGTAAACAACAAGTAACGCAGAAGATCCCCGACTGACCAGTCCCCGGCGATGATCGCGCGCCCCCCCATGACGATCATCAACGCACCGATACTCCCGATGATGAGCGATGCTGCGGACCCAGTCGCCGACACGCCGGTCACCGTCTTGGCCACATTCCGCAACATGCGATGCGCACCCTTGGCAAACACGAGTTGTTCGCGCTTCTCCACGTTGTACGCCTTGATAATGCGAACTCCTCCCAACGTCTCACCCAGCCGCCCCGTGACCTCGGCATTAAGCTTTCCGCGCTCACGAAACAACGGGCGCAACTTCGAGAAGGCCACACTCATACCGAAACCAAACAGCACCAGAAGTGCAAGCGTCACCGTCGTCAGTCGCCAGTTCAGGTAGAAGAGCACGGTGAGACCAAAGGCCGCCGTGACGAACCCGCCAACAAGCTGCGCCAACCCAGTGCCCACAAGGTTGCGAATACCTTCTGCGTCGGTCATCACCCGCGAGATCAACATGCCAGTCTTGGTTGAATCGAAATAACCGACAGGCAGGCGCGTAACATGGCGCTGCACGCGCTTCCGCATCTCCGTGATGGCTCGCTGCGCGGCGACCCCGAGGACCTGGGAGAGCGCGAACCCGGTACTAGCCTGAACCAGCGTCGCAGCCGCACCAGCCAACGCTAAGGGCACCAACAAGTCTCCACGCGCCTGCGCAATGACATCATCCACCACATAGCCAGACATCCAAGGCAAGACGAGCCCAGCCACCCGACTGACCAACAAGAGCAGGAGCCCGAGAGCCAGCCGATACCGATGAGCCTGGACGATCGCCCGGGCTTCTACCCAGGCCCCTGGAGTCACCAGCCGCTTTCTGGCTTTCGAAGAAGTCTGTTCTGCCATCACGTTCCAATCTTACCAACCAACCCGCCAACTCGTGGGCCTACGTCAGTCAACGTTTCCGAACCACACAACCACTCGAACACTCTTGAATTGTATGTCGCGTGGACAACTTCCCTGTCGGCAACCGAAGGGATAGACTTTCGCCGTGTCTTCTCTTGCTCGACGGATCCTGCACCTTGATATGGATGCGTTTTATGCGTCAGTCGAGCAACGGGATGACGCAGCCCTTCGGGGCAAACCGGTCGCCGTCGGCGGGCGGCCAGAAGCGCGCGGCGTTGTGGCCGCCGCCAGTTATGAAGCGCGCACATTTGGCATCCGGTCTGCGATGTCCATGGCCAAGGCCATACGACGTTGCCCAGACCTCATTATCGTGCGTCCTGATTTCACTCGATATCGAGATATCTCAACACAGATTTTCGACATGTACCGTGAAGTGACGCCTCTCGTCGAACCACTCTCGCTGGACGAGGCCTATCTGGACGTCACACGCAACAACTGGGGTGAACCATTGGCGACCAATGTCGCCAAACGCCTGAAGCAACGGGTCCGCGAGGCGACGGGGCTCACCGTCTCGGCCGGGGCAGCCCCGAACAAGTTCCTGGCCAAGATCGCGTCCGCGTGGGATAAGCCAGATGGCCTCACAATCATCGCCACCGAGCGCGTCGAGGCGTTTCTCCAGCAATTACCGGTCGACGCATTGTGGGGTGTCGGCCCAGTCACCGCAAAGCGGTTACGAGCCGTCGGCATTCGGCGTCTCGTAGACGTCCGAACCGCGGACCCACGCGCCCTTCGACACGCTGTGGGCAGCCACGTCGCCGTGCTCCAGCAACTGGCCCGCGGGATCGACACACGCCCGGTCAGCCCCCACCGTACCGCGAAATCATCCGGCGCGGAACGCACCTACTCCAAGGACCTCACGGACGGTGTGACGATGCGCGAGGAGATCACTCGAATGGCCCACCGGACCGCAAGCCGACTCCATCAACGTCAACAGCGTGCAGTCACCGTGACCATCAAAGTCCGGTATTCGGATTTCACCACCGTCACCCGCAGCCACAGTGAACGACCGCCCACCAGCGACGCGAACCGAATTACCGCACGAGCCCACGCACTCCTCAAGCGGACCGAGGCCGCCACCAGGCCGGTACGTCTACTCGGGATCAGCCTCCAGAATATCTCTCGGGATGACCCCGCCGATGACGCGTCACAGGAACCACGACTGCCACTCTTTCCATAGACAGACTCGGGCCCCGCACCGTGCACTGTCTGCGTAAACGCCTCGACGTTTATCCCCCTCCTCGATGCACCGACATTGCCCAACTGCACATGCTCACCCTCACCGCAGGGCTCCAGTCTGTAGCCAAGAAACAACCTGAGGAACTTGACGGCCCACGATTGCGGTAAGATCCGGTTATGCTCAAGGGCACGCGCGCGGCGGTCTTGCGCAAAGTGCAACCAATCAGTGTGCATGGTCAGATCTCCTGGGACGTCTTCTTCAGTGACCCAGACGATCTCGATGGACCGTTGCAGATGGTGAGAGTCGGTCCAGAAGCCGTCGAGCGGGATCTGGAACCAGGCGACCGCATCGCCCTGGAATATCTGTTGGGCAGCGTCATAAGTGTGACGCGCGCACGACACGGCGACTCCGAGTGACAGCGCCCCCGAGTAGACGCTTCATCTTTCGGTCCATGGAAGCGCGGCATCTCTGCAGCGTATGACGACCCGACGCGGCGATAGGCGCCCCCTCGAGAGTCTCGGCTGGGATACGAGATTCTCAGCCGCATTCGCAACACATGCCGAACAGGGGCTTGTCCCCGCCAGAGTGGCGGTGACTCATAACTACCTCTATACACTCACTACACCAGACGGCGAACTCACGGCCGAAATCACCGGGCGTCTTCGGCACCAAACAGCCAGCGCCGACGCGATGCCGGTCGTCGGTGATTGGGTCGCTATTCGGCCCACCACAACGGAGCCGCGAGCCACAATTGAAGCCATTTTGCCCCGGCGAAGTAGTTTTTCACGCAAAGCTGCCGGCGAACCAACCAGACGGCAACTCATCGCCGCCAATATCGATACGGTGTTCCTGGTCTGCGGATTGGATAGCGACTTCAACATTCGGCGCATCGAACGGTATCTGGTCGCGATTCAACAAAGTGGGGCAGCACCCGTCCTTATACTCAATAAATCCGATCTTGGCCCGCAACACGAGGACGCTGCGCAGGCGGCAGCGGCAATCGCTCCAGAAACGCCGCTCCATGTCATCAGCTGTCTGCAGCAAACCGGTGCGGACCCACTCCGGGCACATCTCACCCCCGGTCGGACCATCGCACTCCTCGGCTCTTCAGGCGTCGGCAAGTCCACAATCATTAACCGATTATTGGGCGTCGAGCGCCAGCGTACGGGTGCCGTCCGAGTTCGCGATTCGCGCGGACGACACACCACGACCCAACGAGAACTGATCCCCATGCCAGGAGGGGCATTGCTCATCGATACACCTGGCATGCGCGAGCTGCAGCTGTGGGAAAGCACCGACGCGCTTGATGAAGCCTTCGACGACATCGATGCCCTCGCTGCCTCCTGTCGTTTCCGAGACTGCGCGCATAACCAAGAACCCGGATGCGCCGTCCGCGAAGCGGTCGATGAAGGCCGGCTCACGGCAGTGCGCCTCGAGAGTTTCCGTCGACTGCGGAATGAAGACCTCCAGTTGCAGCAACGCCGTGACGAACTGGCCCGGCTCAACGAGCAACGTCGCGTCAAAACCGTACACCGAACAATGCGGGCCCTACGGCACAACCGGCTCACCGATAAGTCCTAGAGTCCAATTGCGGTTCCCATGAGGAGAACATTCAGATGAAGACCTCCATCCTTTCCCTCGCCATAACCATCCTCGTCTCCGGCGACGTCTTCGCCCAAGAACCCCTGGTCACGATCCGGGCTGGCCGTCTCATCGACGGCACTGGACGTGTCCTGGAGAATGCGAGGATCACGCTTGAAGGCTCGCGCATCGCTCGTGTAGACCGGCTCCGCGGCGCGGTCACATACGACCTCTCTGACCTCACCGTGATGCCAGGTCTCATCGACACCCACGTCCACCTCGCAGCACACTTCGACGCAGACGGGCTGAACCACCACGACCCCGATGAAACCCCCGGGCAGACCATGCTCCACCTGGTGGAGAATGCCTACGCCACGTTGATGGCGGGTTTCACCACTGTGCAAAGTCTGGGCAGCATCGAAGATCGAGAACTTCGCGAGGCGATCGCCCGGGGCACATTCCCAGGCCCACGCGTGTTGACCTCGCTCCGACCCGTCACCGCCGGCACAGGTCCCCCGGAGACCATCCGAACGTTCGTCCGCCAGCTCGCGACCGACGGGGCAGACGTCGTGAAGGTGTTTGCCTCGGCCAGTATCCGAGAAGGCGGGGGACTCGTCATGAGCCAGGCACAACTGGACGCAGCCTGTGAAGAGGCCCAGCACGTCGGACTACGGACCGTTGTACATGCGTACGGTACCGATGGGTTGACGGCCACTATCGAGGCAGGGTGCGGCGGCATCGAGCATGGTAACCGGTACGACGACAGCGTCATCGAACTCATGGCAGCCCGGGGCACCTATCTCGATCCCCACGTGGGGTCGCTGTGGGCGAACTACTTCGAACATCGGGACCAATTCATTGGTCGAGGTAACTACACCGAAGAAGGCTTCGCGTTGATGGAAGAGGCTCGAGCCACCGGCTATGACACGTTCCGGCGGACACTCCGGCACGATGGTGTGAAGGTTGTCTATGGAACGGACTCGGTTGCTGGCGCACACGGCCGAAACGCAGAGGAGCTTATCTATCGTGTCCGAGACGGTGGACAAAGTCCGATGGACGCAATTATCTCCGCCACCGCCCTTGCCGCGGAATCCCTGGCGCTCGACGATCAGATCGGCACAATTGAGTCGGATAGAGATGCTGATATTGTCGCCGTCGCTGGTAATCCGCTGACCGACATCACCGCTATGCGGAATGTACGCTTTGTCATGAAAGGCGGTGTCGTCTACAAACAAGAGCCACGCTGACGGCAAGCCGACGGCCACCTCGTCAGGAGAAGATGACTGCCGGACACGACGTGCTACGCTGCTCGCCTGAAGAGCTCCCCCTCTCTTCAGGCGCGGTAGTAGTCTCGATACCAATCCACGAAGCGAGCAATTCCCACCTCAACGGGGGTCGAGGGATGATAGCCAACGTCTTCAACCAGCGCGTCGACATCGGCATGGGTAGCCAGCACATCACCCGCCTGTAATGGTAGCTGGTTCTTGATCGCCGTTCGCCCGAGACACCGCTCTAACTCCTCAATTACCCTGGCCAACTCAACGGGTTTATTACAGCCAATATTGTAGAGTCGATATGGTGCGTTCGACGTAGCGGAATCTGGCGCATCCCCAGACCATTCCGGATTCGGTGTCGCGACCCGATCCAGAACTCGAACAACTCCCTCAACAATGTCATCGATATACGTGAAATCGCGATGGTGACGACCATAATTGAAGACATCAATCGGCTCACCCGCCAAGATCTGGCGAGTAAAGAGAAACACCGCCATGTCAGGCCGTGTCCAGGGCCCGTACACGGTAAAGAACCGCAAGCCAGTGGTAGGAATCCCAAAGAGATGGCTATAGGAATGCGCGAACAACTCATTTGCCTTTTTGCTCGCGGCGTACAGACTGAGCGGGTGATCGACGTTGTCATGCACCGAAGACGGCAAGCGAGTATTGGCACCATAGACAGAGCTACTTGACGCGTAGATCAAATGTTCAACGCCGTGGTGGCGACACCCTTCCAGAATATTGACAAACCCGCTCAGGTTCGAACGGACGTAGATCTGGGGGTTCGTCAGCGAATACCGCACACCCGGCTGCGCAGCTAGGTTAACAACCCGCTGGATGGAGTGTTGTCGAAAGGCTCCGGCCACCGCCTCGGTATCTTCGAGATCAATTCGGAGGTCCTGAAACGTGGAGTACTGACTCAGACGGGACAAACGGTCCCGTTTGAGTTGCACATCATAGTAATCGTTCAGGTTGTCGACCCCTACAACCTCGTCGCCGCGCTCAACCAAACGTAAAGCCAATGCATTGCCGATAAACCCAGCCGCACCGGTCACGAGGACCTTCATCAGTGCACACCACTACCCATTTGCAACATCGACGGGTCGACTCCCAATCGGCGAATGGCCGCCTCCCACATCTGTGTGGCCCGGGTGTCAAAAATCAAATCCAGCTGAACATCGGAGATGAGCCAAGCCGACGCTGACAACTCGGCGTCCAGTTGCCCAGCCCCCCAACCGGCATAGCCCGTGAATAGACGCGTACGCTCCGGCGGTCCTTCTTCAAGCAATTGGCGTAAAAGCTCCGGCGACGTCGACAGATATAGCCCGTCGCAGACTTCCACCGATTTCGCTCCCGGCGGATCGTGCCCCATCAGAATCCACCCTCGCTCGGGCTCAACAGGACCACCGATCCACAGTTGCAGGCCATTGTCGGCCTCGACTGGTGGCGTGAGCTGTATCACCGACGAGGCGGGAGTATCGGTTTGACGATTGAGCACCAGCCCAAACGCCCCCTCTTCCCCATACTCGCACAGCAGCACAACAGCCTGTTTGAAGTTCGGATCATGGAGTTGCGGCATCGAGAGCAACAAGCGCGGAGCCAACGACTTAGCATTCACCTTTGGCATGGTCTGTCACCATCATAGTGCAGGTTGGCTTCAGTCCTCTTCTCCTCGCGAGCGTCCATGACGGGTAGCCCCCTCGGCCAAGCGCGCTCGAGCCCAATCAACGTGCTCAACGACGAGAGGTTCCTGTAGCGAGTCGCCCTGATCAGCCGACTGCGCACCGAGCACAGAGCTAGCCTCATCGTCGGTACTATTACCCAACGCCACCGCAATATTGCGACGCAAGCGCTTGACCCGAGCTCGTGTCATTGGACCACCACGGATCGCCGCCCGTAGTTCCGTATCGGACCGGGACCAGAGATCCACCAGCCGGGGGCCATCAAGCGCAGCACGCGGCTGCCAGGCCGGATCCGGGCTCAGTGGCGCCATGTCGTTATAGGGGCACACATCCTGACAGATGTCACACCCATAAACGTGCGCACCTACCGACTCGCGAAGCCCGACCGGAATGGCCCCTTTCGTCTCAATCGTCAGATAGGACAGACACCGTGTTGAGTCGAGCACACCTGGCTCCGGGAATGCGCCGGTGGGACAGGCATCAAGACAGAGTGTGCAAGTGCCACACTGATCGAACGCGGGCGTATCAACGTCAAGAGGGACGCTGCACAGTATCTCGGACAGGAATAGCCAGGACCCGAGGTCAGGATTGATGAGACACGTGTTCTTCCCGATCCACCCGAGCCCAGCATGTCGAGCGTACACGCGCTCCTGAATTGGTCCAGTGTCCACATACACACGCGTTTCAAACGGCTGAGGGTGTCGCGCATGCATCCAGTCGGCGAGTTCCTGCGTCCGAGCGCCCAGAACATCATGGTAGTCGTCGCCCCAGGCATAACGTGAAATCAGCGCTTGGCCTGAATCCTGCACATCCAGGGAGGCCTGACGAGCAGTGTTGTAGATGGTGCCCAAGACGATGACCGCCTGGGCGGCTGGCATTACCGCGCGCACATCAGCCCGACGCGCTGCCGTGCGAGCCATATAGCTCATCTCACCGGCGAATCCTCGCTCGAGCCATTCCTCCAATCGGCCAAGTTCAGGATGCGCACGCGCAGGCGCGACCCCACACAGATCAAACCCGAGCATACTCGCCTGGGCCTTGATGGCCCCTGATGTCAGCGGAGTGCTCGCCTCAGTACCGGATCTGTCCATCTCTGGGACTCACGTAGTCAACAATCCGGGAGAAGCTGACCGCTAGGCGCACGCCCCTATGTACGGAACAACAATGGGAGAAATTTCCCTCAGAAGATGCAACCGCTCGTCAAAATGCATAGCGCAACCCAAACTGCATCTCCCGGGCATTCTGCGCACTGAAAATGCGACCAAAATTCGGCGTCCCAAAAACGCGGTTGGGGATATCAAAAT
>CAZPZZ010000007.1:0-19710 GCA_964591245.1 uncultured Vicinamibacteraceae bacterium
GTGTTTGCTTTGCAGCTGCACGATCGGGTCGTCACGGTCAATTCCGAACCACCCGAGTGACAAAGCGCAATAGAGATTCGAAAGACACCAGAGGGTCACGAGTGAGAATGTTCGCAATGTTCCGCCACGCCAGTGCCACAGCTGGTTCAGGTAGCGGGTGAGCAAGGCTCCGAAGGTGACGATTCCTAAAGCGACGCCACCGACAGAGACCAGTAAAGTCGCGGTCCAGGTGTCTCGGATAAATACCCAACCGCTGTAGAGGAGTTGTGCGTCATCGATGAGGATCGCTGGGTGTGCGCGAAGGTTGTGGATGAACGCGCTGTACACGAGGAAAGACAGTAAGAGAGCATAGCCGAGCCCTGTGAGCGTGGTCAGACCTCGACGCCAGCGGGGAATGAGCCGGCTCGCAAGGACGAGGGTGGAGCACAGGAATACCCATTCTGCGCTGAGCCGGAATATGTCCAAATTGTGGCGTCGGACAAACAGTTGCATCACGTATTCATAAATGCTCCGGACGAGGCCAGGCCATTGCCAGTCATAGGCACCGCGAGGATGCCCGAGTGGAAAAAATGGCGTGAAGTTATTTTCGTAAGAAAAGACGAGATAAAAGGGAAGAAAGAGCGAGCAGTTGAGTGCAATGAACCCGAACGCGATTATCGCCTGAACCTGGCGCACGGAGTTGAAGTCGATGGGGCGTTCTTGCACTGAGGACTGTTCCTTTCCTCATACGGGTACGTGGGGCCCGGAGCTCTAGAGGTAGAGGTGTAGCTGGGCGAGAAATGTTTTCGTCCCGACGCCCGTGAATGCAAGTCGGTCGTGATAGTAGGAAAGATTCACATGCCAGTGAGTACGTGGGAGGAAATCGACACCCAAGACCAGCCGGCGGATCGTGTTCAGGGGGCTGTCATCGCTCCAGTGGATTTGTGGTGAAATGCGGAGCCACAGGCCCCGATAGGCTTCAAACGACGTCTGGTGTAAGAACACGTGTGTCCGGTCGCTGACCACATGATCTTGGAACCGTGTGTCCCACCCGGTCCACGTGGTGAGTCTAGTGGTCGGTGCGAATCCGATCGCCACCCCGCCGGCGTGACTGCGGGCCTCACGGTCAGAGTCTCCGCGGAACAGTCCAGAGAAGACGACGGCCGTGCGCGTCGTGAGGTCAACTTGAAAACGTCCTGAAAAGAGAGGCGCCGAGCCTCCTTCGGCATCGATGAGTGAGTCTGCTCGACCTGGACCGGCTGAGAGCTGCAGTACCGTGCGGTCCGTTGTGAAACTGAGCTCGGCCCCGTAGATCTGATCGTACTGGGTGAGCCCCATCAATGTTCGGTTGAATGCCGTATGGTCGGCGAAGCGGACGCCATACGCCGGGAGGTATCGACCTACCCGCACACCCAATCCGTTCGTGGCCTGATAACCAATCCAGTGTTCGTAGGAGTTGAGTGTCCCGCCATCACCTTCAAGCTTGCGTCCCATCTGACCGTAGAAGGTCCATGCGCCACGCTGGTAGGCGCCGAGCAGGTCGGCATTCATAAGAAAGTTGCGCTGGCTGTTCCCCACGCCCTCGAACGTGAAGTCGAGATGCGATGGCCGTAGATCTACCCCGAGTTGCACCGGGCCAAGAGCCTTGCCGAGGAGGCCGTTGAGAAAGGCTTCCTCTCCGGAGCCAGGGTCTGTCGGTGTTGTGCCAGCGGGGCTTCGGCCGAAAGTCGAGAGTTCCTCTTTCGACAATGAGCGGCCATAGGGCGTGAGCAAGCCTCCCCCGGTGGGGGAGTAGTGGCACGTGGTGCAGCGCGTGTACTGCTTGGAGAGGTAGATTGGTTCGGCTGTGGCACTACCGACCGTGGCCAGTACTCCGGCGGAAAGCAGCATGGAGGTGGCGGTTCGTCGTATCACGCTCATGGTGCATCGTCTGTCGTGGCGGTGAAAGTCACGGTGATTTCGACCTCGTCCCTGACCCCGATGCCCAAATAGCGTGGCGGAGCGATGCCGTAATCAGAGATAGAGAGGGCAAACTCGGCTTCGATTTCCAGGCCCCGGTCGGTCCATCTGAGCGTTGTTTGCCCGTTAACCTGGCGCTCGGTTCCGTGTAGACGCACCGTTGCTGAGAAGTCCGTGTCATGGCGGGTTGTATCGTGAGGGAGCGCCTCATCGAGACGCAGGTTGTAGAGCGTCGCGTGAGTGAACCCATCGCCTCGCATGACCTCCAGATACTGTTCGCCGAGATGGGTGTTTCTCAAGGCTATTCCGGTGTCCAGTGTGTCCAGTTCGACGGAGATCTCGCCAACATAGGCACCCGGATCGGATTGGGTGGGGTGCAAGCGACCGGAGATGGCGTCGGTTGTGGCGTTGAAGCTGCCGCCCACCGTCAGAGAACACCGGACGCGGACGCCTCCGGTCTTAACGATCAAGGATTGTGCGTCGACGGTCTGGGGGAGAGCGGAAACGAGCGGTTGGAACGAGACCGTGAGGAGGCAGAGTGCTACCAGGGTCAGGACGATTCGCCAGTGTTGTTTGGGCATGTGTCGTGAGGTCGCTGATGTGGGTGATCGGTGGTCCCGGACTTACGTGTTTGTGCTTCGTGGTCAGTGCCCTGTTCTACGTCCACGCCCCTGAGTGACCGGTGCCGGTGCCTGGCTGCACTGGCGAAATTCTATAGTCACGCTATTCGACCAAATCCACGGAACGGCTACAAGACGCAATAAATGTCATTGATGGGCGCTTTTTGTCGACGACGGACGAAATGTGCCTTTCGTAATCCAACACAAGAACGTGGCTGCGTGGGTGATTCCCTGGGAATTGGAACAGGCGCGCCGCGGGCTTGGTGAACGTTCCAAGAAACCACTTTGTTGAGAGCAATGTCAGACAGGCCCTATTGCAGGGGTGTTGACAATATTCTCATGACAGCGCTCTGTCCCTGGCAGACGATCGTGCGTATGGCTGCCACCGTCTGGGCCATGCCGATCTCACGAGTTGGTCAACCCGTGGAGGACGCCTTGAATGGTTCGTCGGCCAGGGCCAGTCGACGGTGGCAGTGAGTCGGTTAGTCCTGTTGCCGAATGCTATAGAGCTTGGATTGCGTCCGGATAAGCAGGCGGTCGCCGACGATAGCGGGCGAGGCCATGGCCATCTCGTCGAGGCTGTTCACGTGGTGTACCTCGAATGTAGGTCCGGCCGTGATGACGTAGGTGTCGCCCTGTTCGCTTAAGGCGAAGATCTTGTCATTGTAGGCCCAGGGAGATGAGGTGAAGCTCGCACCCACGCGGATTCGTTGGCGACCGTAGACCGGGGTACCGGTCCGCGCGTCATAGGCCTCGAAGAAACCGCGGTCGAGCAGACTGTAATAGATGTTGCCGTAAATCAATGGCGAGGTGTTGTAGTTACCCGCTTTTGGTTGGTACCACGCCACGAACTCGTTCGCCGTGTCACCCTCCTCGAGAGTGATGTCGCCGCTGGCGCCCGGCCGAATGGCGTAGGCGGGTCTGTGCTCGTCCCGGAAGTACCCAGAGTTGACATACACCATGCCGTGGCTGGCGAACGGCGTGGCGATGGCCGCCCAGGACATGCGTCCATTCATCTCCCAGAGCAAGGTTCCGGAGAGGTCGTAGGAGCGGATGCGGTTGACAGCAGACGTGACGATTTCGGTGCGGAGATCGTGTTCCCAGACGAAAGGCGTGGCCCAGCTCGAGACCTCGTCTCGAGTCGTGCGCCAGAGTTCTGCACCGGTGTGTTTATTGATTCCCGCGATCCAGGATTCTTCTTCGTTGTCGTACACGATGAAAAGCTGATCGCCGTGGACCACGGGCGAAGAGGCGGAGCCCCAGTCCGATCTCGTCTCCCGGTCTGGAATTTCTAGCCGCCAGACTTCATTGCCGTCCATGTCAAAGGCGTAGAGGCCGAGCTCTCCGAATCTCACGTAGACGCGTTCTCCGTCTGTCACGGGCGTCTCTGATGCGTAGCTGTTCTTCATGTGCCGCGGAAAAGAGGGCTGGCCGGATTGGATTGACCGACGCCAGACAACGTCACCGGTTTCGAGATCGAGGCAGTAGACCAGCCATTCGTGCTCGATGGGTGGAGGCTCGGGACGTCCACGTGGCGCATAGAGTCCCGGTTTGGGCAGTTCGAAATCACCAACGGCAGTCACGGTGGTGACAAAAACACGGTTCTCCCAGACGATGGGACTGGACCAGCCGATTCCTGGAAGATCGGAAATCCATTCGACGTTTTCGGTTCGGCTCCACCGTTCCGGCAAGGCTGGATTGTCAGCCACGACGGCATTCATGGTCGGTCCCCGGAACTGCGGCCATGTATCTCGTTCAGCGGCGTCCATCGGGACGCGGAAGAAGACGGTAATGAGAACTAACAGGATTGGGAGAAAGACCGTAGTGACTCTCTGCATACACTCAGTATGGCCGGTGATGCGTCTCAGATGCTAGGCCTTCGTTCGTCTCACGTGTCGCGGCGGAGGGAGGGGGCGTTTCCTGGTTGCACCACGTGAGCCGGCAGAAGACGTGCATCGGGAAACATCGCTGACACGACGTACGTGTTTTGCGGTACCATTGCGAGAATTTCATTCTGTTCTCGATAAAGGAGTGACATGCGTACGTGGCTTGGGTTTGTTGCTGCCGCCGTCTTATGTCTCCCGCCAGCGGGAGCGCATCTGCGGGCCGCCGGCCCGGTCGAATCGCAGGTGGGTCAAGGGGGCGTGTCTCCCGCAGAGACATTTGGTCCGGTGCTCCGGCGTTATTGTGTCGGATGCCATAACGCACGGACTCTGACGGCGGGCCTTGCGTTGGACACGGAGGCAGCCGATCTGACTGCGGTGGGTGAGCACGCCGAACTTTGGGAGGGAGTGGTCCGGAAGCTTCGGGCGGGGCTCATGCCGCCGCTCGGTCGCCCTCGCCCCGATGTTGCCACCTATGACGCGCTGGCTGACTATCTGGAAGCTGAGCTAGATGAGGCGGCCGCTCTCAGCCCTGACCCTGGTCGGACCCAGACGTTTCATCGGCTCAACCGTGCAGAGTATCGGAATGCGGTACGAGATGTGCTGGGTCTTGAGATCGATGTTGAGGAACTGCTGCCGGCGGATAGCGCGAGCTATGGCTTCGACAACATCGCGGGTGTGCTCCGCGTGTCCGAGTCGCTCATGGAGCGATATCTTACTGCGGCCCGTCGAATCAGCCGGGCGGTCGTAGGCACGACTCCCTCGACGGCGCTGGCGCGTCGCTACTCCGTGTCGCCGGCCCTACCGCAAGATGACCACCTCGATGGGATGCCCTACGGCACACGAGGCGGCACGCTGATTACGCATCAATTTCCGGTAGATGCCGAGTATGTCATTCGAGCTGACGTTTCGCGCGTGACGGACGGCGCTCAGCTCGAGGTGACCGTGGCTGGCGAGCGTGTCGAGTTGTTTCAGATGCAGCAGGGCTTGCCCTCGCTGGATATCGACGGAAACGAAGTCGGGGAAAATCTCGAAGTGCGCCTGCCCATCGGGGCTGGTCCTCAAGAGCTTACCGTTGCGTTTCTCAAGACCCCGGCGCTGCTCGCGGAGACGCCGCGGCGTCTGTTTTCGAATCCGACCGTCAGTAGACGCCCGCTACCCTATTTGAGGAGTGTGACCATCACAGGACCGTTTGATGTGCGGGGGCCCGGTGACACGCTCGCGCGGCGCCGTCTGCTGAACTGCCGGCCGGGTGAGTCGTCGGACATCGTTCAGCCGGATACGGGGGGAGCGGTTGAAAATGAAGCCTCATGCGTGCGCTCCATTTTGTCCACCTTGGCGAGGCGAGCATATCGGCGGCCGATAGACGTGGACGCTGGAGATCTGGATATCCTGGAGGCAGCCTTCACCGAGGGGCGAGCGGCCGGCAACTTCGAGTCCGGGATTGAGCGCGCGTTGCAGCAGCTTTTGGTGAGTCCAGAGTTTCTGTTCCGCATCGTACGCGAGCCGGCGGCTGGTCGGGCGGCATCCGCGACGAATTATCGGCTTGACGGCCTTGAACTGGCATCACGGTTATCGTTCTTTCTCTGGAGTAGTGTGCCAGATGACGACTTGCTGAGCGCGGCCGTCTCGGGTGACCTTTCGGATCCTGCCTTGCTCGCGCAACAGGTGCGCCGAATGCTGGCCGATTCGCGGGCGACGGCACTGACAGATAATTTTGTTGGTCAGTGGCTACAACTGCGAAACTTGGAGGCGGCTCGACCGTCGCAGGTGTTGTTTGCGGATTTCGATGATGGCTTGCGGCACGCGTTCCGGCGCGAAACAGAGCTGTTTTTCCAGAGTATCGTTCGCGAGGATCGCAGTGTGCTCGATTTACTCGAGGCCGACTATACCTATGTCAACGATCGACTGGCGACCCACTACGGCATGCGACAGGTAAAGGGCAGTCATTTCCGCCGCGTGGCGCTCGCTGACGAGCAGCGAGGCGGGCTGCTGGGGCAGGGGAGTATCCTGACGATCACCTCGCATCCCGTGCGAACGTCCCCCGTGTTTCGTGGCAAGTGGATTCTGACCAATATCCTCGGTACCCCACCTCCTGATCCACCGCCCAATGTACCGCCATTGCCTGACCGAGCAGGAGCATATGCGGGGGAGACGCCGTCGATGCGCGAGCGGATGGCCGCGCACCGCGATAATCCCGCGTGCGCCAGTTGTCACGCGATGATCGATCCGCTAGGTTTCGGTCTCGAACGATTCGACCCGGTGGGGCGTCTGCGTCAGGTCGACGAGCAGTATCAGCCGATAGACGCCTCCGGTACCTTGCCAGACGGAACCGTATTCGACGGGCTGGCCGAGCTTCGAACGGCTCTTTTGGAGCGTCCGGATCGCTTTGTTGGTACATTGAGTGAAAAAATGTTGACCTACGCGTTGGGACGCGGCGTCGAATATTACGATATGCCGGCTATTCGGGCGATCGTGCGGCGGGCGGCGGCAGACGAGTATCGCTTTTCTTCCTTGATTCTTGGCATTGTGGAGAGCCTGCCCTTCCGCGAGAGGCGGACGGCCGCTCCGGTGGCCGCACGGGTGGCTGCGCGCTGAGGCAGACAACGGTAGCGACGTGGAACGAAGGAGACCCTGATGATTATTACGAAGATGGCCTTGCCGAGGCGCAGTTTCCTGCGTGGTCTTGGAGCCACGCTGGCTCTGCCAATGCTCGACGCGATGGTGCCGGCGCTCTCCGTGACGGCTCGTGCCGCCGGATCAGGGGTGACTCGTCTTGGGTTCTGTTATGCCCCGAATGGCACGTATTTGCCGAATTTTCATCCTGCCACGACCGGGACAGGCTACAAGATGACGCCGGTCTTGCAGGCGCTGGAACCCTTCCGGGATGAGATGGTCGTTCTCAGCGGTCTCAGTAACAAAGGAGCGGAGACCCAGAGCGAGGGTGGTGGTGTGCACACTCGCGTCCATACTGCGTGGTTGAGTGGCACGCGTCCGAAGAAGACAGAAGGTGTCGACATTGAAGCGGGCGTCTCTGTCGATCAGATGGCCGCGTCTGAGATCGGGACCGAGACGCCCTTGGGGTCGCTTCAGCTCTCGCTGGATCACGAGAACATCGTCGGGAGTTGTGAGAACGGCTACAGCTGTGTGTATCAGCACACCTACTCCTGGCGGACGCCGACCACCCCGATGCCGATGGAAAGCAATCCGCGGGCGGTCTTCGAACGCTTGTTTGGTGAGGGAGGGACACCAAGCGAGCAGGCTGCGCGGCTGGCACGGGATCGTAGTGTCCTTGATCTTGCCATGGAGGACATGGCACGACTCCAGCGGCGGGTTGGAAGTAACGACCGGATCATGGTCGATGAATATCTCCATTCGGTGCGCGACGTGGAGCAGCGTATCCAGCGTGCTGAGCGCCAAAGTCATGAGTCGCCGGCGCCTATTGCCGAGCCACCGGTTGGGGTGCCTGATGCATTCGATGACCATGCGAAGTTGATGTTTGATCTGGAGTTTCTCGCGTTCCAGGCCGACGTGACGCGGGTTGTGGCGTTCCAGATGTCACGTGAGTTGAATGGACGTTCGTATCCTTGGATCGGCGTGCCGGAAGGACACCACGCGGTCTCGCATCACCAGTTAGACCCGGTCAAGATCGCGCAGGGTGCCAAGATCAACGCGTATCACGTGTCCTTGTTCGCCCAATTTATCGAGAAAATGCGGAGCACGCCGGATGGCGATGGTTCTCTGCTCGACCACACCCTGTTGCTATATGGCACCGGAATGGGGGATAGCGACCATCATACGCCGGTCGATTTGCCAGCAGTCGTGGTGGGTGGCGGCGGGGCGCTTAACGGCGGGAGGCACATCCGATATCCGCTACATACTCCATTTGCCAACCTGGGCCTGACGTTATTGAACAAGGTCGGCGTCAAACGAGATCAGGTGGCTGATTCGACCGGGCTACTGACGGATCTGTAGTGGCGGCTTGCTGGAAGGTCGAGGCGGCCGGGCAGACTCGTGTGAATGTGGGCAAGGTGTGGCGGTACTCACCGTCATCTTGTCGAAGGCGGGAGGCAGGAAAGATGCGAAGCAATCAGGGGCGGCTTCGGATGTGGTTCGTGGCCGGGGCGTGCGGGTTCGCGCTGGCGATCGCTTCAACCGTGGTGATGGCGGCGTCAAATGTACCGTTGGCTGATGCCGTACGGTCTGCCGATCATGACGCAGTCGAGCGATTGTTGCGGGGGACCGTCGACGTTGACGCGGCCACGGCCGACGGCATGACGGCCTTGCATTGGGCAGTACAGCGTGACTCGGTGGCGCTGACCGAACGGCTGATCAAGGCTGGAGCCGATGTCAGGGCCAGGAACCGCTACGGTGTCACCGCCATGACGTTAGCCGTTACCAACGGCAATGCTGCGATCGTCGCGCGTCTGCTTGCAGCCGGGGCTGATCCGAACACGCAGCTGGCCGGAGGCGAGACGGTACTCATGACGGCCGCACGTACGGGGAAGGTGGCGGTCATCCTGCGTCTTCTGGCCGCGGGTGCGGACCCGAATGCACGGGAAGAATCACGCGGACAGACCGCATTGATGTGGGCGACGGCCGAGAACAATGCGGATGCCATCATTGCCTTGGTTGCCGGTGGTGCGGATGTGCGAGTGCGTACGGGTGACCAAACGACGGCCGATGCAACCGGCACTTTCTCGCGTGAGGTGGGGTTGGTCGAGCGCGCTCAGACCGGCCCGTCTTTTACGGCTTTGCTCTTTGCCTCGCAGCTCGGGCAACTCGACGCGGCGCAAGCGTTGGTCGATGTGGGGGCCGATGTCAATGACTCGTTCCCCGACGGGACCAGCGCGTTGATCGTTGCCGCCATGAACGGACAGTTCGAACTTGGTGCGTTCCTCATTGATCAGGGGGCAGACATCCATGCGTCTGGGCAAGGCTGGAATGCATTGCATCAGACAATACGGTTGCGTCGTACCAATATTGGGCACTTGCCGCCACCGGAAGGCCAGGGGACGGTGAGTAGCATGGACTTCATCGAGAAACTCCTGGCCTCCGGCATCGATGTGAACGCGCCGATGACGGCTGACTTCCGTGATGGTTATCGGAACCGACTCAATCGCATCGGGGCCACACCTTTTCTCCTTGCCTCGAAGAATGTCGACACTGCGGTCATGCGCGTCTTGCTCGAGTCGGGCGCGGATCCGCTGATGCCGAACGCCGACCTCACTACGCCGTTGATGGTCGCGGCGGGGGTGGATATGTGGAATCCCGGCGAAGATGGTGGGGCGACGGTAGAGGATGAACCGGAGGCTCTGGAAGCGGTCAAGATGCTCGTCGAGTTAGGGAATGACGTGCGGGCTGCCAACGATCGTGGCGAGACGCCGTTACATGGCGCTGCGTATCGGGGGGCCCCGAGCATCGTTGATTACCTCGTCGAACAGGGAGCGGAAATCGACGCTCGCAGTTCGCAGGGGTGGACGCCGTGGACGATCGCCAACGGTGTGTTTTATTCGCTGTTTTACAAGGAGCAGCCAGAAACCGCCACGCGCCTGGCCGAACTGATGGCAGAGCGAGGTCTCTCGACGGCAGGGATGGTCGATGAACTGCGGACCTGTTTCGATTGTGGCCGGAACCGAGGAAATGCTCGGAATTCAGAGGGACGCCGGGTTGCGCAGCCGACCCCAGAAAATGTGCCGTCTCAGGTGGAGTCAGCGTCCCAGGACGCGGCTCAACCCGTTCCCGAGTAGGGGGCTGACGCGGGGTGGCTTCTGGTCCCGGCGTACGAGAAGGAGCGTGGCGGGAGTCGCTCCGTGACCGGACGGTGGTCTCGGTTTGCTGGGAGGCCGGTATTAATCGGTCTCCCCTCGACGTCTTGTCGTTGCTCAAGGCGCATCCGTAAAAAGGATTCCCTCCAGCGGGTGCAGGGCTGGTGGCAACTCGCTGGTCCCCGCGGGCACTCCATTTTCACGCAAGAGGAAGCTTACGATGTCGATGACGACCTGTGCTCGCAGGGAGTCGGGATTATGCTTTGGCATCGTGGTGCCGATCGTGGTGAAGAGCTCCACCAGTGGCAGGTCTCGCCAACGCGTCATGAACAGCGATCCCTGGAGCGCTGGTGCTCCAGCCTCGCTGCCGCCGCCACGAAGATCGTCACGATGGCAAAACCCGCAGATCTCGACATAGAAGTCGCGTCCTCGATTGGCCTGCTCGGCGGTATAGATCCTGTCCCAAATAGTCTGAGTCTGCGCCAATGCGGACGTGGCGTACACGTTGGCAAGAAGCAGGAGTGCGCCGACCCTGCCAGCTGAACTCCTGTGAGGTGCTCTTCGGCCCGCCTGGCGTCGGGAATGTCCCCTGGCTCCCCGTCTGTGGATCGGTCGTGGCGCGTACGAGTGAATCCCCATAGCTGCCAGTTCTACCACTGGCGCCCTCGGAATACCACGGTGGATGTCGAGGACCTGCGAGGAGGTGTCTGTCGGACGCGTGGCGCGGATGGGCCACGTCTCGTATTCGTTGATGCAGGGCAGGCATCCGACCCGACATCATATCGCTCGTGTGTTCCTGGCACGGGTGTTGGTCGGGCTTGGCAGCTGCCTTCTGATCACATATCCTGCCCCCACAGCGGAGGTGTTACGTGTTCAGGATGCGAGAAAGATATCGGGGAGGTGTTGCTTTCCTGATCTGGGGGATTGTTGCGCTGGCCGGTGGGGTTCAGGCTCAGACGCTGCGGGTCGAGCGGCTGGGAGACGCACCCATCATCAGGCCGGATCTGCACCCCAGTATCGGGGAGAACATTCAAGGGCCGTCGATGATTCGCGTACCCGAGTGGGTCGAAGATCGACTGGGAACGTATTATCTGTATTTCGCTGATCACAAGGGTCGCTACATTCGATTGGCATTTGCCGATGACGTCGCGGGGCCGTGGAGTGTGCACCCAGACGGAAGTCAGCAGATTGTAGGTTCGTACTTTTTGACCGAGCCCCCTACCATCTCGCCGGAGGAATTGGAGCGGGTCCAGGCGGCGCGGGCCGCCCGTGGGGCCGCACCCATGTCACATGACGCCTTGTTCGAAGCGTCGACACCGCACATTGCCTCGCCGGATGTCCACGTCGATGACGAAGGGCAGCGGATCGTGATGTATTTCCATGGGCTTGATGATGTGGGGCAACAGGTCACCCGGGTGGCGACATCGCGTGACGGCATTAACTTCACCGCGCGGCCTGAACGTCTGGGGCGAACCTACATGCGAGTATTTCCGCATGACGGATTTACCTATGCGATGTCGATGCCCGGGCAGTTTTATCGCTCGCGCGATCCCCTTGGCGGGTTCTCGGAGGGGCCCCGGTTGTTTAACTCCCGCATGCGGCATTCGGCGCTTCTGAAGCGGGGAGACAGTTTGTTGGTTTTCTGGACGCAGGTGGGCGACGTGCCTGAACACATCATGCTCAGCACGATCAACCTGTCTGGTGATTGGATGCACTGGTCTGAGACACCGGGGGTTGAGGTGCTGCGACCCGAATTCGATTGGGAGGGAGCCGATGCCCCGCTCGAACCATCGGTACGCAGCACAGCCTACGGACACGTGAATCAGCTGCGTGACCCGGCAATCTTTGAAGACCCCGAGAGTGGACGCGTGTACCTGCTATACGCCGTGGCCGGTGAAAGCGGGATTGGTCTGGCCGAGGTGCATATCGAGGATTGGGACTAGTGGAACGGCGTTCCCAGTCTGAGTGGACGAGAGCGAGCGAGGTCGGGTGGGATACGCAATGTCGTTGGAAGATTCAGTTGGTCAGTACACAGCGAGAGGAGAGAGATGATGAATAGTAGGTGGGCGACACGTATGAGCATAGCGTTCATGGCGGTAGCAATTGCAACGATCGCTGTTCCTGCAACGGCTCTGGGGCAAGAGAGCGATTGGGTTGATCGGGAACTTCCGAACCCGACCGGTGAAGTACTTCTGAATTGGGCACCGCTTCCCGACAATCGGGAGTGGGGGTCGACGGCTGGAATCGATATCGGACCGGATGGGCACGTCTGGGCCTACGATCGTTGCGGTGGCCTGGCGTTGGCCGGTGGTTGCGAGGAGAACTCGCACCTCGATCCCATCTTCAAGTTCAACAAGGATACCGGCGACGTGATGGCGAGTTTTGGCGCCGGCCTGTTTGTCTTACCCCATGGCATTCATGTCGATACTGACGGCAATGTCTGGGTGACGGACTCACAGGGGAATGAGTCGGGGACCAAGGGGCATCAAGTCATCAAGTTCAGCCCGGACGGGGAAGTGCTGCTGACGTTGGGTACCGCGGGCCAGCCTGGCAGCGGGCCGGGGCAGCTGAATGAGCCATGCGACGTCATCACGGCGCCGAACGGCGACATCTTCGTCTCCGATGGCCACAGTGGGCAGAATCCCGATCCGCCTGCTGGCGCGACCGGCCGGATCCTTAAATTTTCGGCCGATGGTACGTTTATCAAGGAATGGGGCGAGATCGGATTCCGGCCAGGACAGTTCCGTACGCCGCACGCGATGGAGTTTGATTCCCAGGGGCGTCTGTATGTGGCTGACCGGGGTAACCACCGCATCCAGATCTTCAGCCAGGACGGGGAGTTGCTCGAGTCCTACATGCAGTACAGCCGCATCAGTGGTTTGTTCATCACAGAGGACGACACTCTCTATGCGATCGATTCAGAGTCGGGCGTGGGTAATCATCCTGGATGGAAGACGGGCGTGCGTCTGGGGCCGGCCGGGGAGGATCGTCTGACGGGATTTGTGCCACCGCACGCTCACGGGGTGCGGGTACTACAGGGCGTCGCTGGTGAAGGTGTGGCCGTGGATGCTGACGGCAACATTTACGCCGCAGAAGGCCCAGGCTCTCGGCCGACGGCGGGCGGGGGCATCACCAAATACGTGGTCAAGTAACCCGCGTGGGGTGAGCGCGTCGCGCGAGGGCATTGCAGACGCGCGGCGACAATGGATTGGGTCCGGCCGGGCGTTCTTTGGCTCGGCCGGACCTTTTTTTGTGTTGGTTTACTCGAACGAGACGCGAGAGAAACTGGGCGGGCCATCGCCGGAGAACATCGGATGCACGACGTAGACGTCGTCTCCCACGACGGCAGCCGTGGTTGCTTGCGGTTCATAGCGTGCGATGCCGTCCAGTTGGGCGGTGGCCCACTCGTCACCGCTCGTTAGGGCCACGACGCGATTGGTCGAATTGCTCACAATGGCCAGTCGACCCGCAGACCAGACCATGCCGTCTTGACCCGGAATATCCTCCGGTAATGTGACCGGCGCGGCTGCTCCTGTGTCATCTGTCGGGACTTTCCACAATTCGGCACCACGGGCAACGAGGAGGTAACCGGAGGGATGCTCCACAATGCCATTTGGCCCTGCCTCCCCGTCCTCGAAGCGATGGAAGAGTGAGGCCTGGTATTGAGTGTCCACGCGATAAATCACGTTCAGTCGCGTGTCGGTGACATACGCGGTTCCGTCGTCGGCGACAGCGACGTCGTTCGCGAAGAATGCAGTGTCGTCGCCTTGCGGAACCGTGGCGGCAAGGTCCACCATGGCGATTCGTTCACCGCTATTCAGGTCATAGACACCCAGCATCGCTTGCCCGGTTGTGCCGCCGTCGAAGACCGCTCGGTCCGCGTTGGCGACGAGCAACCGTCCGCGCAACTCGTCGACTTCGATCCCGACTGACGAGACCAGCTCAGGATCCGAGATGATCGGCGTCACGCTCCCGTCGGCCGCGATGTGAAAAATCGACCCTTCTGACAGTGACCCGGTGAGTAGCCGGCCATTGGTCATGTCGTACTCCACACCTTCAGGAATGAAACCATCCCGTTGGGCCACGATCTGCTCGGGAAGTCTCTCCGCTGACGCGGCCGCTTCCGCGCCGGTCAGTTCAGCATCAGCGTCCGGGGACGGAGCCTCCGGGGGCGCCCCGCAAGACACGATGGCCATGCTGGCCACGAATACGACAAACCGTATAGACATTGGTCGATTCCTCCTGGCGATCAGTCTGAGCCATTATCGCAGTGGCCAGGCCGGTCGCCAACGTTGTGTGCTTCTTACTTGGACGCTCGCTTCGGATACCATCAAAGAATGATGTTTCTTCAAATCGGATTTGTTCGTCTATGAGGACTACCACGATTGCCAATGCGCTTCGGCGCAATATTGCCATCATTGCGCACGTTGACCACGGAAAGACAACACTGGTGGACGCCATGCTGCATCAGAGCGGCGTCTTCCGTGTAAATGAGCAGGTGGAGGAGCGAGCGCTGGATAACACCGATCTCGAGCGCGAGCGCGGAATTACCATTATGGCCAAGAATACGGCCATTCGGTACCGCGACCTCGTGATCAATATTGTGGACACACCAGGGCACGCGGATTTCGGTGGCGAAGTCGAGCGAACCTTGACGATGGTTGACGGGGTGCTACTCCTAGTGGACGCGTCGGAGGGTCCCCTGCCACAGACGCGCTTCGTACTCCGCAAAGCACTCGAGCAGGGGCTGCCTCCTATTCTTGTCATCAACAAGATCGATCGCAAGGACGCGCGTGCGGCAGAGGTGTTGGACGAGGTGTATGACCTCTTCATTGACCTGGACGCGAGTGAAGACCAGATCGAATTTCCAGTGCTCTACGCGAATGCGAAGGCCGGCACCGCCACACGAGATCTTGCCACGCCGGGGACGACGCTGCGTCCGTTACTGGACGCGATTGTCGACCGGATTCCGCCACCCGCGGGTGATCGGGATGCCGCGCTGCAGGTGCTCGTGGCAAACCTCGACTCGAGCGATTATCTCGGGCGCATTGCGATCGGACGCATTGTGAATGGCCACGTTGCGATCGGAGATCAGATCGCGGTCTCCAAGTTGAATGGCGAGGTGCAGCGGGAGCGTGTCACCAAGCTCTATGTCTTCGACGGGCTGGGTCGGGCCGAGGTGAAGGAGGCCGCAGCGGGGGATATTATCTGCTTGGCTGGCATTGACGCCATCACGATTGGCGAAACGATCACGGATCCAGAGAACCCGCGGCCGATCCCTCCTCTTCGTGTCGACGAGCCGACCGTGTCTATGGTCTTTGGTGTCAACACATCACCGATGTCCGGGCAGGACGGACGATATGTCACATCGCGCAACTTGCGGGACCGCCTGGCACGGGAGCTTGTTGGAAATGTGTCGATTCGAGTCGAGGACACCGATTCCCGCGAACAGATGAAGGTGATCGGGCGCGGGGAGCTGCAGCTCTCGATCTTGATTGAGATGATGCGGCGCGAAGGGTATGAGCTGCAAGTCTCGCGCCCGGAGATCGTGACGCGCTCGACTGACGACGGCGGGGTCGAAGAGCCAGTGGAGGAGCTGGTGATCGATGTAGCCGAGGATTATCAGGGGATCGTTATCGCGCAGCTCGGTACGCGCCGTGCCACGATGACCAAGATGATCAATCACGGTAGCGGCCGTATCCGCCTCGAGTTCAAGATTCCGACCCGTGGGCTCATCGGATTTCGATCGCAGTTCTTGACGGACACGCGCGGGACCGGAATCATGAATCACCTCTTTGCCGGATGGGAGTCCTGGCACGGTCCGATTACCGGCCGTGCCAGCGGCGCGTTGGTGGCAGACCGTGTGGGCAAGGCCACGGCCTATGCGATCTACAACTTACAGGAGCGTGGGGAGATCTTCATCGACGCGGGGACACCCGTGTACGAGGGCATGATCATCGGCGAGAACGCCCGTCCCTCCGACATGGATGTAAACGTGACCAAGGAGAAGAAGCTTACGAACATGCGTGCCGCTAGCGCAGATGACGCATTACGCCTCGTGCCCCCGCGTCTCCTGAATCTTGAGCAATCGATCGAATTTATCAACGACGACGAATTGGTCGAGGTCACACCGTCGAGCATCCGTCTTCGCAAGCGAGTACTCGTTGCGCATCAGCGTCCGAAGCGGGACGTCTGATTGGTAGGGGGACGTGAGCGGTCGGTATCTGGTTCAAGGCGGCGTCCCTCAGAGCCGGGTTTGCGGCTTGGCGTGTCGTTCGCCGTCGGTGTTACGAGGGCTGTTCCTGTCGTCGTCCCTTGACGGACCTAGATTGTTCGCATCTTCCATGTCCCACGCTTGAATGCGATCACGCCGACTACGGCGAGGAGACTTTGCGAGAGTGCGATAGCCAAGAAAACACCGCCGGGCCCAAGCCCTGCGGGCCCAGACAGCCCCAATGCGAGTGGAAGCTGTACCATCCAGAACACGAAGAAGTTGATCCACGTTGGGGTTGTGGTGTCTCCGGAGCCATTGAACGCCTGCACGGTGACGAGTCCGACGCCCCAAAACAGGTAGCTGAAGCTGACCGTGCGCAGACATTGAGCAGCCACGGCAGCGGCTGCTGGCTCGGCGGTGAAGACCGCGACGACGGTGTCGGCGAAAATGGCCAAGAAGAGTCCGATCGACCCAAGAAAAACCGTGTTGTAGCGGGCGGTGAGCCATACCGACTGCTCAGCGCGGTCCGGGTTGCCGGCGCCGAGATTCTGCCCGACGAGGGTCGCACCCGCGTTGCCCATGCCCCAGGCTGGCAGCAGAATGAAGATGATGACTCGGATGGCTATCGTGTAGCCAGCGAGAGCCGAGGCACCGAAGGGGGCCAGGATTCGGATGAGTCCGAGGAAGCTCGCGGTGCTCACGAGGTACTGCAGTACGCCCACGCTACTGATGCGGAGCAGGCGGAACATGATGGCGGCCTCGAGCGAGACGTGGCGCCAGTGGATCACGATTCGGCCGTGGTGTCCGCTCAGTTGCCGTAGTTGGTAGAGCACCCCGATGGCCCGTCCGACCGTCGTGGCGACGGCCGCTCCTTCGAGACCCAGCGCCGGCACCGGTCCGGCGCCGAAGATCAGGATGGGGTCGAGCATGAGATTGATCCCGTTGGCCAACCAGAGTGAGCGCATCGCGAGCGCGGGGTCGCCAGCTCCGCGGAAGACCGCGTTTATGAGAAAGAGGAGCATGACCGTGACGTTGCCACCGAGCATGATGGTGGCGAAGAGCCGACCGGTGGCAGCCAGCTGAGGGGAGGCGCCGAGCATCTGGAGCAGGTCTCTCGCCCAGATCACGCCGACGATGGCGAGAAGGAGTGAGATCGCAACCCCGGTGATGATGGCCTGTGCGGCGGCGGCGCTGGCCTGGGCCGTTGAGCCCTCTCCAATGCGGCGAGAGACCATCGCGCTGGTGCCCATGGCCAGCCCGATTGCGACTGAAAAGACGAGTGCCAGGAGGGAGTCCGATAACCCAAGGATTGCTACGGCCTCCGGGCCCAGTCGTGCGACGAAGAAGACGTCGACCACCGCGAACAACGACTGCATCGACATCTCGAGGACCATCGGAATGGCCAGGAGCAACACGGCACGCCCGATGGGGCCGGTGGTGTAGTCCTGTCGTACGCCCCGGATTGAATCGCGCGCATCGTTCCACCAGCACTGTTTCGGTGGGGAGGGCGCGGGTGCACTCGAGGGAGACATGAGAGTTCCTGCTGGAACGGACGGTCTATACCCTCACGCGGCAAGTCGGTCGACAACTGGTCGCGGGACGCGAGGTGCGCTCCCTGCGAAGCTGTGTTCCCGTCGTTTTGGATGGGTGCATACGAGAGGGATGCCAGTCGGGTATGGGCCTGTGGCGGACGCGTGTGACTCTAACACAGCTCCAGTGCGTGGATGCTGAGATGCGCTATCATGAGCGGTAATCTTCCCTCATCGGTCTACACCCGGCTCAGGTGACCGGGTTGCAAGGAGGTTGTTTGTGAGACGCAGCAGCATTGCCACTTCGGCGGTTGTCGTCACTACGGTGCTTGCCCTGGTCGGGCTCGCGGTGCCCGCGTTGGCCCAGCAGGACGTGCCAGAGATTCCATTTGTGTCCGTGCCGGATTTTCTCAAGTACCCGCCCACGATGAACCTCGGTGAGACCCTCGCCGTGGCAGAGAACTCTAAGGGGCACATCATCCTGCTCAACCATCCGGGGAGTTCCACGACCGGACCGTTGTTCGGGAATGCCACCACGAACCTGCTGGAGTTTGATGACCAGGGGAACTTTGTCCGCGAGGTCGGGCAGAATGTGTATGGTTTCGGCTATGGACATTCGGTCCGGTTCGACAACGAGGACAACCTGTGGGTGGTCGACAAGGGGACGAACGCCGTTACCAAGATCAATCCGGCCGGCTATGTGGTGCTGAATCTGGGGCGCCGTCCTGAAGGCTTCGATCCCTATGAGCATGTTCCTGCGAACGAGGCAGTTGCTGTTGATGGTTATTTCGGTGGACCCACCGATGTCGGGTGGGATGCCGAGGGGAACATCTACGTTAGCGATGGCTACATCAACTCGCGGGTCGGCAAGATGGACAAGTGGGGAAATTGGCTGAAGTCCTGGGGCAGCTATGGACGGGGGCCTGATCAGCTTCGACTTCCGCACAACCTTCAGGTAGACCGCGAGGGGCACGTGTACGTTGCCGACCGCAGCAACCGGCGGATCCAGAAATACGATTCCGAAGGGACTCTGCTGAAGTCGATTGTCATGAATGTTCCCTATGACAAGACGGCGCAGCCGGTGCTCGGAAATCCGAATCCCAACGCGCCCGACGAAACAGCGCCCTGGACGCTGTGTATTTCAGGTGGAGAGACCCAGTATCTGTTCGCCTCAGATGAGAACCCGGGGCGAATCTACAAGATGACGCTGGATGGCGAGATCCTGGGGTGGTTGGGTGAGTCGGGTCGCGCCCCGGGCCAGTTCAACTGGATTCACGGGATCTCCTGTCGCGATGAGAATGCGCTCATCATCGCGGACATGAACAACTGGCGTGTGCAGAAGCTCCTCCTGAACCAGGACGCATTGCCGACGAACGATCAGTAACGATGTCAGGTCGGACCCTGTGATGGCAGGGTCCGGCTCCATCGTCTTCCTGTCTGCGCTTCGAGGCGGCGGTGGTGGCTTTGGCCACGCGTCAGGGCGCCGCCGGCACCTAGGATCGATTATCTCCTCATGAGCGTGATCGCAGATTCACGAACGGCTTTTCGATAGTTTCGTTCAAACCGACAGACGGACGAGGCTGCTGGTAAACTGACCTCATTTCATGCGTGTTTCTGCACGCAGGTCTCCGTCGTTCTGCGGATTCATACAAGTAGTGACTTAAAGTTCGGCTCGTTCGTGGCCGATAGTATTTTTTGAGACTGGATCTCATTTTCTATTGACGACCAGTTCGGTCGTATATATAGTGAACATGTCGA
>CAZPZZ010000007.1:19810-40418 GCA_964591245.1 uncultured Vicinamibacteraceae bacterium
GAGATGAGATCGATTCTCAATTTTCGCATTCGTGGCAAGTTGGTCGGACAGTAAAAAAGGCCCGCGGGTGAGGTAACACCCGGCGGGCCCAGCTGAACGGCCAGTAGCCACGTACCATGAACCAGGTTCGGTGGGTTCTTGACGGGTCCAGCAACTCTCATTGTAGAGATGGCCGTCAGAGCTTGCAAGACCGAAGGCAGGAGGCAAGTACGTGACGGAAAGCAGGTGGTTTAGGGTAACGGGAATAGTTGTGGTGATGTTGCTCTGTGGTTTATCGGCTGCGGCTATAGCTTCCGATGAAGAGTCGCCCTCACCAGCGGAGGTAGTCGCGGGCGAAAGTCCGGAGACCGATGCTGATGCTGCGGAGACGACGGAACCGACGGACCCTGAGGCGGAAGTGCCTGAGGGCGTGATTCTTGCTGAGGGGCAAGAGCCAGACATCGGTGAGATGCAGCGTCAACTCGACGTGTTGACCGAAGAGATCGAGCGTCTTCGCAGTGCAGAAGGACTTGTCGCGGTAGACGTCGAAGCTGCGAGGCAACGTGGTTTGGCTCCATCGGCATCGCGAATTTACACCGTTGATCAAGGTGTCTCGATTGCCGGGTACGGCGAGATGCTGATCGAGAATTACGCCGACAGGAACCAGGGTGGCGATCCCACCGGAAAGTACACGAAGTCAGATTTCTTGAGGGCGATTCTTTACACCGGTTATCGCTTCAATGATCGGTTCCTCTTTAACTCCGAGATCGAGGTTGAGCACGGCAAGGAGATCTATGTCGAGTTCGCGTATGTCGACTTTCAGGCGACACAAAACTTCGGCTTGCGTGGCGGGATGTTGCTTGCGCCGATGGGGCTGGTGAATGAATTTCACGAACCTACGGTCTTCATGGGAGCCGAGCGGCCGGTCACGGAGAACAAGATCATTCCCTCCACCTGGCGGGAAAATGGTGGTGGCGTCTACGGTGGCTTCGGTCTGGTTTCCTTCCGTGCCTATGTGATGAACGGGTTCAACGGGTCCAAGTTCTCCAGTGGTGGTGTCCGGGGCGGGCGCCAGAAGGGCGCCAAGGCGAAGTCGACCAGTCTGGCGTTTACTGGTCGGTTTGACGTGCATCCGACTCCCGGGGTGTTCTTCGGGGCGAGTTTGTACAGCGGAGATTCGGGACAGGGTGAGATCATCGTTGACGCCCGTGAGTACGGTATTCCAACGACGATTTTTGACGTGCACGGACAGGCCCAGGTGCGGGGTCTGGACTTGCGGGGGCTTTTCGCGCGCGCGAACATCGGTGATGCCGCCCAGCTGAATGCAAAACTTGGCAAGACCGGTTCTGCTGGAGTTGCCGAGGGAATGCAAGGCGCGTATTTCCAGGTGGGGTATGACGTGTTGTCGCAGGTGAATGCGGCGAATGTCGCGTTTACACCGTATGTGCGTTACGAGGTGGTCGACACCCAGGACGAGATGCCGCTCGGTTTCGCGCGTAGTGGGAAGACGAATAACACGTACGTGACGTTCGGAGTGGAGCTTAAACCGATTCCCGCCATCGTGCTCAAGATCGATCACGCGTGGGTCACGAATGACGCCGACTCTGGTGTGAATCAGTTCAACATCAACCTGGGGTATGCCTTCTAGTCCAATTACTTAACTCACCCCGGCCGGTTTAGGGCAACGAGGCGGCATCGCATCAGATCGATGGATCTGTTGGGTGTCGCCTTGTTGTTGGTTCGGAGGTCGGGGGGGGGATATGGACCATCTGGCGGTGAGACCGAGGACTGGTACTGCAGGATTGATGGGTCGACGAGTTGGATTACTCGCTAGATGATGAGGTTCTTATGAGATGTTGGTGTGCAGTGCGGCTCAGCGCCGGGATTCTTGTGGCAACGGGCATCGTGAGTGCGAGCGTCGCCGAGCTGAGTGCCCAGCCAGGCACGGTGACCCGGGAAGAGGCGTTGGCGTCCGTGTTTCCTGGAGCGACCGTCGAGCCGGACCGAGTGTTCTTGACGACGGAGCAGAGGGACGAAATCGAGGAACGAGCACGCGTCAAAGTCCCGAGCCGTCTCATAGCACGCTATGTGGCGACCCTCCGTGGTGAGGTCGTAGGCCGGGCGTATGTAGACACGCATGTGGTACGGACCAAGCGAGAAAGTATCTTGATCTCGTTGAATGCGGACGGGACGGTGCGGCGCATCGATGTGATGGCGTTTCTCGAGCCTCCGGACTTTATGGCGTCGGGGCGTTGGTATCAGCAGTACTATGGGCGGGAACTGAACGACGAACTGAGCTTGCGTCGCGCAATCCGGACAATCGCGGGAGCGACGCTTACGGGGTCGGCGACCAACGGAGCGGTCCGACGCGCGCTGGCCACCGATCAGATGGTGGAAGCAGAGCCATGAGGATGACCTGGTGGGAACGCTGGGCGTTCAACGCTCTGCATGTGGTTGTCGCGGTCACCGGTGTCATGTATTTCGTCATGGAGAAGATGATGACACCCGTCGATGATCCCTTTACCTTTACCGTCGTCAATCATCCCTGGCAGCCGGTGATGCTCTCTTCGCATGTGCTGGCAGCACCGTTTTTTGTCGCGTTCTTCGGCATGTTGTTTCGGTCCCACACGGTTAAAAAACTACAGTCTCCAAGCGCGAGAAACCGGCGCTCCGGGTGGGTTTCGCTCTTGAGCTTTTCGGCGATGGCGGTCACCGGCTATCTGATGCAGGTGGCGACGAGTTTGACGTGGGTGTCCGTGTTCATGTGGACGCACGTCGTCACAAGCTGTCTGTTTCTTGTTGGTTATACCGTGCATCTGGCGATTGGCTGGCGCCTATCACGCGGGTTACCCCTCGTGGGTCGGATGCGGTCTGCACCCCAAACTTCTCTATGAAGGTCGCGACCACGGTCGCCATTGCCTGCCTCTCTTGCGTGGTTCTAGCGGGAACTTCGCAGGACGTCTCCCTCCTCCGGCTCGAGCGTAGCGTCTATGTGATGGGCACCCGGGCGACCCTCGTGGTCTTTACACCGGACCGCGCCGCCGGTGTGACTCAACTCGAGCAGATGCTGCTGAGCCTCGAGCAGACGGAAGCGGAGTTGAGCACGTGGCGAGCGCAGAGCGCCCTGAGTACGCTGAATCAACAGCCTGTCGGCCACCCCCTGACCCTGTCGCCAGGGGTCTGTGCGCTCTGGCCAGACTTGGCACGCTGGCACCGCGTGACCGAAGGGGCGTTCGAGCCTGCGGTTGGGGCACTGATCTCGGCCTGGGGACTTCGTGCTGACGGGCGGGTACCCTCCGACCGGGAATTGGCTGGTGCGCGTGCCTTGACCGGATTTTCGCTGCTTCACTTCGATCCGGATTCGTGTCAGGTCGTACGGCGGAGAAACGCGACGATCGACGCGGGAGCATTCGGCAAGGGGGAAGCGCTGCGCCGCGTCCGCCAGGCGATGCCCGGTGAGACGCCCTGGTTGGTGGATCTCGGGGGGCAGGTTGCGGTCTCCGGGCTGGAGGCCCGTCGGTCCTGGCCGGTGGCCATTGCGGATCCGGTACGGCGGACCACGGCGCTTGTCGAGATCACGCTCCAACACGGTTCTCTTGCGACCAGCGGGAGCTCGGAACGGTCGATAGACGTGGCTGGGGAACGCCTGGGGCATATTCTGGACCCCCGGACGGGGAGGCCGGTGTATCGCCCTGAATCAATCTCCGTGTGGCATGAGGATGCCCTCGTGGCCGATGCGTTGTCGACGGCGCTCTATGTCATGGGACCCGATGAGGCGCTGCAGTTTGCCGAGCGTCACGCCCTGGCCGTCCTCGTCCTGGTACCGTCTGGCGGGGGCAATGTGACCGGACCGCTGGCGCGCGCGAGTTCCACATTTCTTCAGCAGTTCGAGATCGACCCGTCAGTGCGAGTGAGGCAGTGATGGCGTGTGCGACCGCGCGGCTAGGTTTATTGGACGTGCATGCGGCGTCTGCGCCGCCAAGCAACCACCGGGTTCGTCATTTTTCGGGCCGCGGTCTCCGTTGTTTTGTGTGGCACCGTTTTCTGTCCCTGCCCGCCACGGCGTTGTAGACGGGTAGTCCAGCGTCTTTCATCGAGACGAGCGGGACTGATAATACGAGATTAATTGCGTCTAAAATAAGGTGTTCCAGGCGAGTCCTGGTTACGTCCCACCCGAACTGCACGTCGGGTTCGTGGCGGGGCCTGAGTATTGGTTAGGATTGATCCTGTTTCTGCATATATTCTTGAGTAGCCATGTCGATGATTAGGAATCACCAGCGACGTGCCGTGTGCGCTGTCGTAGCCTTGACCTGGTTCGTCGGGGGAGAGGCACTGGCGCAGCCCGCCTCATCAGCGGCTGATGTGACAGGCTATCGCGCATTGCTCGATCAGTATTGCGTGACGTGTCATAGCGAGCGTGTGGTGTCAGGGGCCGGGGGACAGGACACACCGCTGGTTTCGCAGCTCCGGGCCGTTGGACTGGCGCTCGACAGTCTTGATCTCCATGCGGTTGCCGATGATGCGACGGCCTGGGAAGCGGTCGTGCGGAAACTCCGTGCTGGCCTGATGCCGCCGGCGGGGCGGCCGCGTCCCGATCAGCCGGAATTGGAAGCGCTTCGGCTCTGGCTGGAGGAGGAACTTGACCAGTCGTGGGACACGGCACCGGACCCCGGACGGACGGCGACCTTTCATCGGTTGAACCGAGCCGAGTACCGCAATGCGATCCGGGATCTGCTGGCACTTGATGTGCCGGTCGAAGATCTCCTGCCCGCTGATGATGCAAGTTTCGGTTTCGATAATATTGGCGGTGTCTTGCGCATGTCCCAGTCGCTGCTCGAGCGCTATCTGAGCGCTAGTCGGGCGATTAGCCGCCTGGCTGTCGGGATTCCTCCTCCTGCACCGTTCTCAGAGACGTTTCGGGCGGCGCAGGATGAGCAACAGCATCGGCGCAGCCCTGGACTACCCTTCGGTACGCGGGGCGGGATGCTGGTGCGTTACACATTTCCCCTCGATGCGGACTACGACATTCGGGTGGATCTCAGTGGCACACGCGGGTTGCGGGATGTGCACGAGCTCGAGGTGACCGTGGACGGCAGGGTGGTTGAACAGATGATCTTGGGACCGGCCTCGGAAGACGGTCGACCGAGTGTCTATGCCACGGGGTCGACCATGACGGTGCGGGTGCCGGTGTCCGCGGGACCTCGTGAGGTCGGGGTGGCGTTCATGCGGAACTCACCCGTACTCGTCGAGCAGGTCCGGGAGCGGTTCCAGAATCCGCGCACCTCGGGAAATGCCGGCGGTCCTGGGGGGGCGATGCCCTTCGTGGCGAGTGTGACCGTCGCGGGGCCGTACGACGCCCGTGGCCCTGGCGAGACGCCGAGTCGAGCCCGCATCTTTCGTTGCCGCCCGACCGTGGAATCAGATGCGTCGGCATGCGCGAGCCGTATTCTTTCGGCGCTGGCGCGTCGTGCGTACCGGCGGCCGGTTGACACGGACGATGTCGACGAATTGTTGGCGTTCTACGACGCCGGTCGGGCCGGTGGTGAAAGTTTCGATCACGGGATTGAACTGGCTTTGCGTCGGTTGTTGGTCAGTCCGGAATTCCTGGCCCGCGTGGAGGCGGACCCGGCTGGTACGCCGCCCGGGACGTCCTATCCTGTGACCGATGTCGAACTCGCCTCCCGGCTGTCGTTTTTTCTGTGGTCCAGTATTCCAGATGATGAACTACTTTCGTTGGCTGAACGCGGATCGTTGCGCGATCCGGCCACCCTCGAGGAACAGGTACATCGAATGGTCGCCGATCCGCGATCGGTGGCGCTGACTCGAAACTTCGCCGGCCAGTGGTTGCAGTTGCGGAATCTTGCGACAGTGGTGCGGCCCGGTGATCCGTATTCGCTCGCATTCGACGAGACGCTGCGCCAGGCCATGATCACGGAAACCGAGCGTTTTTTCGACAGCATCGTGCGCGAGAACCGCAGTGTGCTGGAATTGCTGACGGCCGACTACACGTTTGTCAATGAGCGCCTGGCTGGTCATTACGGATTGTCGAACGTGCAAGGTACCCACTTTCGTCGCGTGACTCTGCCGGCTGAGAGTGCTCGTGGGGGGCTCTTGGGTCACGGCAGCATCTTGACACTGACGTCCCACGCGATTCGTACGTCGCCGGTCTTACGCGGCAAATGGATTTTGAATAACATTCTTGGAACGCCTCCACCGGATCCTCCGCCCAATATTCCTGCGCTCGATGATAAGAAGACGCAGGCACGGGTCGCGACCATGCGGGAGCGGATGTCGGCGCATCGCGCGAATCCAGTGTGTGCCGCGTGTCATTCGATGATCGATCCAGCGGGGTTCGCCCTCGAAGAGTTCGATGCGATTGGACGCTCGCGGACGGTGGACGAGTCGTTCAACGCGCTTGATACCTCGGGTGCGCTTCCAGACGGCACCACGTTCGATGGCGTCGCGGAACTGCGTGAGGCACTCGTGGCGCGCCCGGAACGTTTTGCGGGTACCGTGACAGAGAAATTGCTGACCTACGCGTTGGGACGTGGACTGGATTATTACGACATGCCAACCGTGCGGCGGATTGTGCGCGACACCGCGGCTGCCGATTACGGATTGCAGTCAATCATCGTGGATATCGTGAACAGCTATCCGTTTTTGCACAGGAGAACCGAGTCATGATCGTCACCAAGAAGGCATTGCCGCGACGTACCGTTCTACGTGGTCTCGGAGCTACCGTGGCCTTGCCATTTCTCGATGCGATGGCGCCGGCGTTGACGGCGACGGTCAGAACTGCAGCGAATCCGATTCCACGTGTGGGATTCGTGTATGCGCCGAACGGTATGTTTCTGCCCAACTTTCATCCCGCGGGCGAGGGTGGGCGCAACTATGCCATGACTCCCATTCTCAAGCCGCTTGAGGCCTATCGCGACCAGATGGTCGTCGTCAGCGGGTTGAGCAATAACGGAGTCGTCAGTCCCAATGAGGGTGGCGGCGTACACACGCGAGCGCATGGGGGATGGCTGAGTGGCGTGCTGCCGAAGCGGACAGAAGGTGCCGATATCGAGGCAGGCAAGACGCTAGATCAATATGCGGCTGACGTGTTGGGTGCGGACACCTCGCTCCGTTCACTGGAGTTGACGACGGATTCCAACTTCACGGTTGGCAATTGTGAGAATGGTTACAGCTGTACCTACCAGAACTCCACGTCCTGGCGCACCGCGACAACCCCGCTCCCACACGAGCGCGATCCGCGGGTGGTGTTTCAACGATTGTTTGGTGATGGGGGGAGCGTGGACGCGCGGCTCGAGCAGATGCAGACCGACCGCAGTATTCTTGATTCGGTCACCGATAACCTTGGGCGTCTTGAACGCCGGCTGGGAGTACGTGATCGGACGGCAGTCGGAGAGTATCTCGACGCGGTCCGAGAGGTCGAACGTCGGATCCAGCGGGCCGAGCAAAATAACGCCACGACTCCGCTTCCTACGGTGGAGCAGCCGGCCGGTGTGCCTGAGGAGTATGACGAGCACGTGACGATGCTCTTCGACCTGCTTGCACTCTCGTATCAAGCCGATGTCACTCGCGTGAGTTGTGTGCAGATGGCGCGGGAGCTGAGTGGACGAACGTATCCAAATATCGGCGTGCCTGAGGCGCACCACAGCGTGTCACACCACCAACTGAATCCTCACAACATCGAGCAGTACACCAAGATCAACACACATCAGATGTCGCTGTTTGCCCGTTTCATCGAGCGCATGCACAACACCCCTGATGGTGACGGTTCTCTGCTGGATCACAGCATTCTGCTCTACGGGACCGGGATGGGGGACGGTGATCATCATACGCCCTACAACCTCCCTGTGACGCTTGTCGGCGGCGGTGGTGGGTCGCTCGCCGGTGGTCGTCATCTCAAGTACGAGATGAATACCCCTTTCATGAATTTGGGCGTGACCCTGCTCGAGAAGGTGGGCGTGCATGTCGACCGGGTGTCCGACAGTACCGGCCGGTTGGCTGATCTCTAACGGTCTACGAGCGTGTCGTGGGTTTGGACTGTGGTGGAACAGGATTTCCTCATGCGTACATGTCGAGTCGTTGTTGCCGTGTGGCTGGTACTTGCGGGTACGGTGCCAGCGTGGGCCAATGCGGACGCGTCGTTGGTTGATGCGGTTCGCAGTGGGCAGGTGGAGGCGCTGGTCGCGCTGCTTGAGTCTGGTGCCGACATTGATGCTGCGATGGATGACGGGGCCACGGCGTTGCACTGGGCCGTACATGAGCAGCGTGCGGAGATGGTCGCTGTGCTACTCGAGTCCGGTGCCGACGTCACGCTGACCAATCGATATGGGGTCAGTCCTGTGTGGCTCGCGGCTGAGAATGGAGATGCCTCGATGTTGGCGCGCCTGCTTGAGGCTGGAGCCGACCCCAATTCGAGTATTCCCGGCGGCGAGACGGTGTTGATGACGGCGGCCCGGACTGGCGATGCCGATGCGGTGCGTACCTTGCTGGCTCGTGGCGCGGATCCGAATGCCCGGGAAGCGGAGCGGGGCCAGACGGCCCTGATGTGGGCGGCGGCTCGTAACAACGTGAGCGTCGTTCGCGTGTTGGCAGAGGTCGGGGCCGATGTGCATGCGCGGACAGAGAATCCTTCGGCTGTGCCAGGCCGGACATTCGCGAGTACACCCCCGACAGGGTTTACGCCACTGCTCTTTGCGGCCCGTGCGGGGCACCTCGGTGTGGCTCAGGTCCTTCTCGACGCGGGGGCGGACGTCAACGATACGGTTTCGGACGGGCAGAGTGCACTAGTTGTTGCCTCAGCCAATGCGAACTGGGAGATGGCCGGGTACCTCCTCGAGCGTGGTGCGGATCCCAATCATGCTGACGCTGGCTGGAACGCACTTCATCAGACCGTGCGGACCCGACGCATGAACATCGGATTCGGCACGCCGGGGCCTTTCGCCGGAGGTGTGCTCGACAGCAGTGAATTGATGCGGCGGCTGTTGGCGCATGGGGCGGAGGTCAATGCTCGGATGACCAGAAATGGCATGCGAGACGGCCAACGCAATCGCTTCAATCGGCTTGGCGCGACGGCTTTCATGTTGGCGGCGAAGGTGACGGATGTCGAGGCCATGCGTCTGCTGCTCGAGGCGGGCGCTGACCCGCTGATTCCCACGGCTGATGGAACGACGCCCTTGATGGTGGCGGCGGGGCTGGCCATCTGGAATCCTGGTGAGGATGGTGGTTCGCTACCCGGCCAGGAAGATGAGGTGCTCCAAGCCGTGATGATGTGTGTCGAGCAGGGAAATGACATCAATGCGGCGAATTATCGTGGTGAGACACCGCTGCACGGTGCGGCGTTTCGTGGCGCGACGAACGTGGTCGAGTATCTCGTGGACCAGGGGGCGGACATCGCGACGCTGACCCACGACGGGTGGTCACCCTTGGCGATCGCGCGTGGGCTCAGTTATTCAGATTTCTACAAAGCGCAGATACAGGCGGCGGTGAAGCTTGAGGAGTTGATGGCGGCGCGTGGACACGAAACCGAGGGAGACGCGCATCGCGTCCCCGGCTCCGTGTGCTACGACTGTCTCCAGACTAGACGCGATCAAATCCGAGCTGTCTCGCTTCGTGACGCATGGATGGAGGAGCACTTCGAACCAGCCAGCCGGGCGATCCAGATGATGCCCGACTGGGCGTGGTTACCCTACGCTCCAACCACTCCCTGAGTCGGTGCGGAAAATCACTCAACGGGGTTCCGTCGGTTACGGGGCCTTGAACGCCCACAGTTCGCCGGGAAAGCCTCCTCCTGCGATCGCGACCACGAGATACTGCTCACCATCGAACAAGTAGGTCATGGGTGAGCCCGTGGCTGGGGCCGGTAGTTCCACGGAGCCCATTTCCTCGCCAGTCGCCTTGTCGTAGGCGCGGAGCGCGGAGCCTCGCGTTCCCTCCTCATTGGTGAACATGCCGCCATCCCCTGCGATGACAAGGGTTTTCGTGACCAACGTTCCGATGCGGGCATTGGCCACACCGGTGCGGGGGACTGTCAGGCCCGCAAGCATCGGGTGGTTACGGATGTGATCTGGAGTCTCGCCATGGGCAATTTGCCACGCAATGTCTCCTGTGTTCAGGTCGAGGGCGGTGATACGTCCCCACGGGGGTTTGATGATCGAGATACCCTCGACATTCAATCCGAATCCACTCCCTGGTCGGGTACCGGCTGGTGGCCGAGGTCGGCCCATGATGTAGTCCATGTTGGAACGCGCCGGGTTGCTGACGAGTCCCAGTGCGTGTACCTCGGTTTTGGAGTAAATGTAGAAGATCCCGGTCTCGGGGTCGAAAGATCCTCCCGGCCAGTTGCTGCCGCCGGTCAACGCTGGAATGTGCAGCGTTCCTAACGTGCCCTCATAGGACGCGACCGACGGAGGTGTATACAGCGGACCGATTCGATACGGCGAGATCGCCTCTTCGGCTCGTCGTCTCAATTCTGGGGTGAAGTCGATGAGGTCGTCCACGCCAAGCCCCTGGCGATCGTATGGTGGGGGTTTGGTTGGGAATGGTTGCGTGGCTGATGTGAGTTCGCCGGGAACATCAGATTGCGGTACGGGGCGCTCCTCGATAGGCCAGACCGGTTCGCCGGTGGCGCGGTCAAGCACATAGAGAAAACCTTGTTTGCTGGGCTGCGCGAGTGCGTTGATCAGGCGACCGTCGACCGTGATGTCGACGAGGATTGGGGCACTGGGAAGGTCGAAATCCCAGATGTCATGATGAATCGTCTGATAGTGCCAGATGCGCGCGCCAGTTTCGAGATCCAGCGCGACGATGCTGTTGGAGAAGAGATTGTCGCCTAGGCGGTGCCCACCGTAGAGATCTCCGGTTGCCGTTTCTACCGGAAGATAGACGTATCCGAGTTCTTCATCGAACGTCATCTGTCCCCAGACGCCGGCGTTTCCGGTATAGCGCCAGGAGTCGTTGAGCCAGGAGTCATTACCAAATTCGTCTGCGTCGGGAATGGTGTGGAAAATCCATTTCCGTTCACCGGTACGAGCGTCGTAGCCGCGAACGTGCCCTTTCGGTTTCTCCTTAGTCTCTGGGGCGACGCCGGCAAGGTGTGCCGCACCGATCACGATGACGCCATTCGCGATGATGGGAGCAGCATGGAGTCCGATCTCACCCGTGACGGGATCGAGCTCCTGGTCGAGTTCTAGTTTGAGATCGATCACGCCATTCTCGCCGAAGTTCGCTTGACGCCGCCCTGTCTGAGCGTCCAGGGCAATGAGCCGATACCCGGGCGTCACGTAGAAGATCACGCCGTTGGCTCCATCATCCCAATACGTCAGTCCCCGGCCAGACAGCCGACGGGGGGCGCTGGCACCACGCTCTCCCTCATTGAGTCGATGCAGCCAGAGGATTTCACCGGTTACGGCGTCCAAGGCGATCGCGGCGCGACGGGTACCGGCGGTCGTGTAGATGACGCCATCGACCATGAGCGGTGTGGATTGAAAGACAAACTCGGGTCCTGGACCGAGGTTTTCCGTGCGAAAGCGCCAGGCGAGTTCCAGGTCATTGAAGTTGTCAGCCGTGATCTGGGCGAGGGCCGAATAGCGTGTATGCCCAAGGTCTCCACCGTATGTAGGCCATTCGCCATCGGGTGCGCCCTGTTGGGCGATTGACGATGAGGCGAGGCCGACACCGATCAATGCCGAACACAGACTGTGTAAAACATGTCGTGACATTTCTTCCTCCGGACATCTCACTCGGGTGCCATGCTCAATCTAGCATGGGCAGGCGATATTCGGTTGACGACGTCAGTCGCGGCTTGGGGTCACTCCCGTGGACTGCCCACGCTCGATCAGTTCGTATGTAGAGCACAGGGGCGTTTGTCTGTACGCCGTCGTCGCCTGGGCGAACGCGCGAGAGATTACCACGCCGCGGGTTTGCCGCCCTGGCCTGAATTTACGTGTCATCGGGTACGTGTTGCGGCGAAAAGCGGCGACGCGTCAGAGCAGTCCGACGACCGGTCCCAATCCCACGGCCAGGAGTGTGATGAGGACGACCCAGCAGATACTCAGGATGGTGCCTGGAGCCACCATGTCAAGCATCCGGTAGTAGCCTTTGCCGTAGGTGAGCAGGGGGACGGCATCAAGGGGCAGCAGGAAGGCACAGGACGCCGTGAATGCCACTGGCAACGCATACAGGGCTGGATTCTGACCCGTGGATATGGCCAGGAGAGCCAGGGGGGGAATCAGCACGGAGTTGATGACCGGTCCGATGGGCAGTGCTAGATGGATCACGACGGTAAATGCGCTGACCATTCCGACAATGCCCATGGCGCTCCATTCTTCGAGGCCACTGAATGAGCCGTCGACCAGCCACTGCGCGAGCCCGGTTTCCACGGAGGCGGCTCCAAGTGCCGTCACCCCCCCGACCATCATGAGCGCTTCCCAGCCGATGCCGCGCTCCGCTTCCTTCCAGGTGAAGAGGCGCATGCCGGGCAAGAACATTGCGATCGCACCGCTCAGGCTGACGAGCACGACGTTGAGGGACTGGATCCAGGTACTCAGGATCCAGAGGACGATCATGGTGGTCAGGATCATCAGCACCCGCCACTCGCGCGCGCTGATCGGTCCGAGCCGGTCACGCTCGGCCTGGACGTCGCTGACTGCGGTGACCTGGTCCATTTCTGGCGGGTACCACCAGAGCAGTGCCCAGATCGCGAGGGGCATCATGGCGAGGACCAGCGGGATGCCGATGATCATCCAGTCGAGAAATCGGACGGTGACGTTGCCGTATTCTTGGATGAAGAAGATGCCGAGAATGTTGATTGAACTGCCCGCCGGCGTCGCGACGCCGCCGATGAGTGCTGCGAAGGGAATGCCAATCATGACAGCCTTCGCGAAAGCGGATTCTCCGCGACGGATCTGCATCTTTTCGAAGAGTCCGAGCGCGAGAGCCATGAAGATGGCTGTGGCTGGGACATCTGACATGATCGTCGAGACGAGGCACGTACCCAGCATGAAGACGATCAGGACACGCCGGCTGTCGGTGCCTGCCCGGGCTAGTAGCCACAAGGCAAATCGACGGTCGAGTCCAGAACTGATGAATGCTTGCGCGATGATGAACATCGCGAGAACGAAAAAGAAGACTGGACTGATGAAAGTGGTGAAGGCCGTGCCCAGATCCGCGACACCGAAGATCGGTAGCAGGACAATTGCGAGCAACGAGGTGACGGCAACGGGGAGTGCTTCAGTCACCCAGAGAATGAGCACCACGGCGAAGATTGCCGCCATTCGTTGGCCTTCGGTCGGCAGCGTCTCAGGAGTCGGGAGCCCCAGCAAGAGGAGTGCTGTCAGCAGGGCAGCAGAGATACCGAGCATTGCCGGGCGGTGAGAAGAGATGGACTGATCGGTCACGGCCGGGACATCCTTTCCACGGGGCGAAGCCCCTGATTCGTGGGAACGGGACCTCGAAGCCAGAGGCCCCTTGTCGTGCTCGCGAGGCGCGTGTCCGCGCGGCACTGCCGTTCCACATGTAACAATAGCCGACTTGGAAATGGTCAGACCAGTCGCTGGTGCGTCGTCTACTTCGGAGTCCGACGTGCTGCGACGTCTCGGCGGGCCCATTTTCTTTCCTGTCTCCGTGTCGAGGTTGGGCCTCCGGCTTCCGCCGAATCGACATGGGCAGAGTGTACGGGTTTGGGCCCGGTCCCTCGCCGGGATGCAGAAGGAAGCGGTCGTGGCGTCAGCGCGTACGGGAGCGGCGTGGCGAGTTGCGAGCGACGAAGGTCCCTATCTCGAGGGCCATGACGCGGCGCCCTGTCCGCTTGCCTTCATGTCTGTGGGAATGGTGGCTGGTTATCTGAACCAGGTGCTGGCCGTCGCGACCAGGCGCGGCATCAGCGTGCGACAGCTGGAACTGATTCAAGACAATCGGTACACGATGGAAGGATCCGCCCTGGCCGGGACGATGACAGGTGGTGCCCTTCCCGTGGAACTCGAGGTCCGTCTCGATGCCGATGGCGGCGAGCGCGAGATCCGCGACATCGTCTCGGAGGCGGTGGCCGTCGCGCCGGTGACCGGCATGATGCGCGAGGCTCAGCGCTCCCTGTTCAGCCTGACTGCGAACGGCCAGCAATGTACCGTGGACCGTGTGACGGCGCTGGACCGAGAGCCTGAGCCAGATCCGGGTCTCGCGTTCCAGGGGCTCGGGGCGGGCGTCCAGCAGCGCATGGAATTGGTGACCCGCGTTGCGGCGGTGACGCCTGTTTCTGGTGTGGAGGGCGGGGCCGGTTCGAGTTTACAGGCCGAGCAGCGCCGCCAGCTTCACGTGTGGGCGCGCTGCCGTCGGCGAGCTGACGGACTGACGGAGATCGAGCAACGATTGTACCGACCTCTGGGTTCCACGTTTCACTTCCTGTCTCACGAGCCGTTGCCTGGAAGCGGCTCGGCCTCAGCGCCCGATGCGGCCAGCTATGTGGCGGTCGGGGTGGCCTTCTGCTTTATGACGCAGCTTGGACGCTACGCGACCATTAAGAAGCAGGAGTTATCGAGTTACCGCGTCGTACAGGATTTGCATCTGTCGGTGGGAGAGGCGAAGGGGAGGGCATCCGCTTCCGTGGCCGATCCCGTTGAGACCCATCTCTATCTTGAGACGCCAGGCGATCCGGCGTTTGGACGGCAGGCCCTCGACATGGCGGAGCAAACCTGTTTCTTGCATGCTTTCTGTCGAACACCGCTTGAGCCGGTCGTGACTGTCACACCTCTGGCGTGACTCCTCCCACGAGGAGCAGCGCCCTGCGGAGCGCTGCGACGTCTGCTCTATGGAGTCAGACGAGACAACACCTGGTCGATAAAGGTCTGCGCGGCACCGAGATATTGCTCGGGTGCGAGGAGCCGTTCGATGTCGTGCTGGTCGAGGTGCGTCGAGATCGCAGGGTCTTCGGCAAGGACGGCGGAGAGAGCGTGTCCTTCCGCTACTGCGCGGTGGCAGGCGGCTTCGACTCGCTGATGTGCGTCGGCTTTGCCCATCGCTGGGGCAAGTGCCATTGCGACGGCTTCTGCCAGTATCAATCCGTTGGTTGCCTCGAGATTGCGCCGCATGCTGGCGGGATCAACCTCGAGTCCCTCCAGGGTGTCGGCGATCGCCCGAATCGCGGTGCCGGACACCACGACGACATTAGGAAGAGCGTCCCATTCGGCCTGCCAGCTGCCCAACCCGCGTTCGTGTTCGTGCGCCATGCAGCCCAGCACTGTTGCGACCAGACCTGGCATCCGCTGCGCCGCGGCCAGTGCGACCGAGGCCCCGACTGGATTCCGCTTGTGGGGCATCGTTGAGGACCCGCCGCGTCCGGCGGTCGGTTGTTCCCAGACTTCATTGATCTCGGTTTGGGCCAGGAGTGCTACGTCACGAGCGATTTTCCCGGCGACACCGGTCAAGACGCCGAGCGTACACATGAGCTGCGCTAGGCGATCTCGGTGGGCGTGCCATGGGATGTCGGTAGTGCCGAGGCCCAGCCGTGCTGCCAGCTCCGTGGCGACTGCCGCGCCGTGCGAGCCGAGCGAGGCCAGGGTGCCGGTCGCGCCACCGAATTGCAGGACAGCGGCCTCGTCGAGAGCGGCGTGGGATTGGCGACGCACCCGTTCGAGGGCATCCCCCCAGCCTGCGGCCTTGAGGCCAAACGTGACCGGTGTCGCCTGTTGCAACCAGGTGCGACCAGCTTGTGGGGTGCGGGCATGCCGGCGTGCGAGTTCAGCTGCGGCAAGAGCAGCGCGGTGGGTGTCACCGAGAACGCGGGAGACGGTGTCACGCAGTTGGAGCACGAGTGCAGTGTCCAGAATGTCCTGACTTGTCGCGCCCCAGTGAACGTAATGGGCTGCGTCTGGTGCTGTCTCAGCCACGCGTCTGGTCAGGTGCTGTACGACCGGAATTGTTGGGTTCCCAGTGCGTGCGACCTCTGCGGCCAAGCGGGTGTGGTCGTACAGCTTGGCATCAGCGGCGGCTCGGATCGGCTCGACGCAGTTGAGCGGGATGATCCCGATCGCGGCCTCAGCTTCCGCCAGGGCTAGCTCGACGTCCAGCATGCGCTGCACCTGCTGCGCAAGGGCGAATTGGCCGGCGATATCTGTATGCGTAAGGAGGGAGTCGTGAAGGCGGAAGTTGGAGTCGGCCAAATCAGCCATGGCGTCAGCTGGGTGCGTACTGGAGAAAGGACGAGGGAAGAGCCGCACCCGGTCGGCTCATCCCTCGTCGTGTGTCTTACTGGTCTGAGTCGTCTTCCATCAGATAGTCCCAGTGTCGACCTGCCTGAGCCAGGATGGGTGAGAGGTCGCCTGCCAGGAGATACCCATCGTCGACAAGGGCCAACGCCTCGCTCGACACCTCGCCGAGATATTCGGCCCGGCTGGCATAGCGTTCAAGAATCGACGTACGTGGGTCCCCCTGCTCCTCCCGTTCCGCCCGTGTGCGGGCAAAGGGGATGTAGGAGCCCTGCATGCTCGAGAGCACGTCGGTCGGGCCGGATCCTGCGCGGAAGTTGTTCCATCCCGTGTATGTCGCCAAGGGGACTGCAACCTCTGGCATCATCAGCCCGCCAGTTTCGTTCCCGTCGGTATTGACCTGAGGCACCAGGATCGGAAAAGCAGAAATAACTTCTGGGGGTTCGACGGATACGATGCCACGGGATCGGAACTCTGGTCCGTATACGACCCGATAGGCCAGGTGGGGTTCAGCCGGTTGCGTGACGCCAGGCAGTGTCGGGAAGTTGAGCTGGTCCGGAGGAACGAGGTCACCGTCGGCGATGCGAGGATAGATGCTTGCGGGTGGGGCGCTCCCGTCCGTGATCCAGCTGTCCATGGCCAACACGAGACTGCGAAGGAACCACGAGTAGTCGTTGGGGTTGCTGAGCTGCTGTCCGCTTGTCTGGCGAGGTGGAAACGCTCCCGGGCCGTGTTGCCCGCCGGCGAAGGTATAGACGCGCACGTTGTCCATCAATTCGGTATCCGATGCGCCGTCGATCGTGGTGTGGATCAGGGATGCGGCCCGGCCCCAATACTCATACGAGGAGTTGGTGTGAAAGAGCTTGGGCAGATGTGCGGGGCGGATGCCGGATAACAGGCCATCACGCATATCCATTTCAGGATCGGTCTGCTCCGCATCGGTGAACGGGAAGATGTCCGTGGGGTAGAGCTTGTTCAAAAACGGATGGCCGTCGCGGGAGGGTTGTGCGAATCGATGATTGAAGCTGCCGCGTCCCCCACCGGCAACATGCGCCATGACACCGTCAAAGGCCTTCCGGTCAGCCTCGTCGGCGTTAAAGCCGTGGTACAGGAATGTGCGAAGGAACCGTCCGCTCTGAGAGACACCCCAGGCGATAGCCCGTTCGATGGCGTCAGCGGGAATGGCGAGTTCAGGGGCCCCTGCATACTTTAGATGAGAGATCGCGTCCCGAACGGCGGCCGGGCCGAGCCCCGCCAGCGCTGGATTCTCGGCCACGTACACCACATCGTAAATCTTGCCCGGTTGGAATCCGCCCTCGAGGTAGACCCGAGTGTTGTCATCCACGAGCTCGCCGCTGTCGGTGCGGCGTGCGAACTGCCATTGACTGCGCGGTACGATGCGACGTTCCGCCCCGGCTCGGTCCCGGACGGTCATTTCATTTTCGGGAGCCGTGCGGTCACTGACTTCGTATGCCTGGTGGCTTCGGTCAGCAAGGGATCGGTCGTGGGTGACTTCGTTGACCACGATCTCCGCGCGTACCAGACCACTGATCGCGCCGTTGGCCCCTCTCGCGACAGGGGGATAGACACGCACCAGATTGTCTCGGAGCGGGACGTCGAACTGCCAGCCAAGCCAGAGGAGGGTGAAGCCGTGCCTGAGGAGGAAGCCGTCTCCCATTTCTGCTGCGCTTTCGGGCGTGCGGCTTCCGGCGGCATTGTTGTAATAGCCAAGCAGCCCTTTGCCACCACGATTCGATACTTCATAGAGTACCGTGCCGTTACCCCGAGACACGTCTTTCGGCTTGATCAAATAAAAATCCGAGTGAAATTCGACCTTGCCGTCGGAATTGCGTGGTGCGAACGCGATGTCGGTGACGATCTGGTTTGCCAGATTGTCTGGATCGACGGCGAAGTGGATGGTGCCGGCGATACGTTCGAAGCCACCGGCGAGTCCATAGGGTTGTCCATTTGCCACGTCGGACCGCGTCGTGATCTCGATCCGGGTGACCTCGGCGCTCGCGCTTGGCGCGAGCAAGAAAAGCGCAACGAGTGACGTCAACAGCGATCGGAACATGAGGGACCTCTGTGGTGTGGAGAAAATTATCGTCTGGGCGAGAGCAGGTGTACGCCTGGTCCAGGTGGTGCGCTACCGATAGACGGTGCGCACCACCTGGAGCCAGTATTATCGCGAACTCGTTCTTGACCGACGACGCGCTATTGTGGCCAGGGTACGCCCACGTAGTCGCTTGTCACGGGGCCCATGCCCTTGTAGACGAACTTCTGGACACGTTTACCCTCGTACGTTTCGGTCGTGTAGATGTTCCCGGCCGAATCGACCGTGACGCTGTGGGCGCCGTAGAACTGACCAGGTTGGCGTCCACCGTCCCCGAAGCTCGTCAGGTGCTCGAGATTTTCGCGGTCAATGATGTGGATGCGCTGGTTCACGCCGTCCGCGAGATAGAGGTACGACTGATTGGCATCATGGGAGAAGTCGATGTCCCATGCGGCGCCAGAGCCTTGGGTATTCGGCATCACCAACATCTCGTCAACGAAGGTCCCGTCCTTCTGAAAGACCTGGATGCGGTCATGGGCCCGGTCGCAGACGTAGATGAGTCCGCTGTCTGACACTTCCGCGCAGTGCACGGGGCTCAGGAACTGCTGGAGATTCGGGCCGCCCGGGATGTAGCGCTGCGAGAAGTCGTCGTCTGGCTCATTCCCGTACGCACCCCAGAAACGCTTCATCTCGCCCGAGTCGGCGTCAACGACCGCGACGCGCTTGTTACCATAGCCATCGGCGAAGTAGATCTCGTTCGCTCCCCCATCAACGGCGATCTTCGCGATTCGTCCGTAGCTGTCCTGACTGAGACTGTCTGGATCACGTCCAGCCACTCCAACCTGTAACAGGAATTGGCCGTCCTTGGTGAATTTCAGGGCATGCGAGTCGCCGCCACCGTTGCCACCGATCCACACGTTATTCATGTGATCGATGGTGATGCCGTGATTCGACACGGGCCAGTCGTAGCCCTCACCTGGCCCGCCCCAGTGGCGAACAAGGTTGCCCTCGGTATCAAACTCCAGCACAGGAGGAGCCGGTGCACAGCAGTCTTCGGCAAACGGTGGATCTGCCATGGCGGGTTGCTCGTTGGAGGCGAGGTTGCCACGGTGTACGACCCAGATGTGATCATCGGCGTCTGCGTCCACACCGATCGTCGAGCCCAGGAGCCAGTGGTTTGGCAGCGGTTGTGGCCAGAATGGATCGACCTCGAACATCGGGGCCTCTGCGCCGGCCTGCACCTCGGCTGACGTCTCCGTCATGCTGAGTCCGCCGCCCAATATCGCGGCTGCACCGAGTAGTGCTGTCCCCGTCAATAGACCAAATTTCTTACGGATCGCCATTGTCATTCTCCTCTATCGGCGTCTTGCCGGCCGATCGTCCAATATCCCCAGACTCTGTCGAGTGTGCACTCATTATATGCCTGAGATCGGGTCAAAAGGTGGCAATGGGGTTTAGCGGCGATCCCATGCCCTGCTGGATGCGCAAGGGTGATGCGGTAAACAGGAACTCGTATCGGTTCAACCGGCGTGCCTCCCGGGCGAGCTCCCCGAGGTCGAGATTGTCAAAAATGGACACGCCGAGTGAGACGAGGGCCAGGCGGTGCAGCGGGAGGCCGACGTGTTCGGGGAATCCGTGCGGCGAGACGTCGTTGTACATGTCGTGTCCGATGAACGACACCCCGCGTTCCTTCAGAAAGTAGGCGACCTCCGCCTGGTACCCTGAGACGCCTTCTGAGGTTGGCCATGGGCCCAGTGCGGCGCGACGCTGCCAGCGACCTGTATGGAGGAGGATCACATCACCTTCTGCGACACGAACCCCCTGGATCTCTTCCAAGGTTTCCAGATCGGCCCAGGTAATGGCGTCGCCCGGTTCCATCCAGCCTTCTGGGGTCGCCCGTCCCGGTAGGAGTGTCGCGTCGAACAGAATGCCACGGGTGAAGATGCCGTCGCGCAGGGCGTGGATGCTGCCCTGGGGGCACCCCCCTGCGGCTTCGATGGACTCCTGCGTGACGCCGTTGTACCCCTTTCCCTCGAACATCACATGGCATGCGACCGAATCAAGATGACTGTGAATCGTGCCGTGATAGGTTCCGGTATATTGATATCGATCCGCGGCTCCTGAGTCACTCACCCGGAGCACCTGTCGATCAAGGTAGGTTCCGCCGTCTATGGCGTCTTCCTCGATGACGTCGTGCGAGAGCGAAACGCTGATGCCTTCAGTGACCAACGCCGCGGCAGCTCGTCGCGTCTCTGGCGTGATGAAGTTCGCGGCCCCTAGTCCATCGTCGGCTCCCCAGCGCCCCCAATTCGACAGTTCTTCCATCGCGCGGAGGAAATCGGCCTCGGTGCGCAATGAGGGGCGT
>CAZPZZ010000007.1:40518-56350 GCA_964591245.1 uncultured Vicinamibacteraceae bacterium
ACGCAGGCCGCGAGTGGGGTTGTCGTCTCGGTGGTGCTCTTGGATCCACATGGCGAGCTCGAGATTCCCTTGCCCGAGGAGCCCCCGGTCATGGATCAGTATGGGCGGCAGTTTGTGCCTGGTTTCATTCTGGCGCGAAAGGGGCAGACCTTACGGTTCACGAACAGCGAAGAAGATTTGCACACTGTTCACGTCAAGAACACTGCCGGGGAATCACTGTTCAACATCGCGACCATGATGGACAGTGTCTATGACTACACCTTCGACGAAGATGACGCCTATACGGTGGTCTGCAATACCCACACCGAGATGTTCGCAGACATCTTGATCGTCGACACCCCGTATGCTGTTGTGGCCGATCGAGACGGCGGGTTCACGCTGTCAGATGTCGTTCCCGGTTCCTACACGGCTACCGTTATTCACGGTCACGAGCGTCGCGAGTACGAAATCGACATCACCCCTGGTCTCAACGAAATTTCGTTGATTGAGTAGGCGGGCCGTGCGTCGAGTCGCCTGGGCTCCCGCCCGGTAGGGGAGTGGAGGCCAGGGAGTCAGTCCACGGAACCCTGAAAGTAGTCGGGGAGATTGGGTTTCGTGTCGCTCAGGATCTCTACGATCGCCTGGCGGTCTTCCCGGCTGAGACGCGCTGCATAGGTCGGATCGGTCGCGGCACCGGACAACACCTGCCACAGTCGTTGATAGACCGCCTCTCGGGCACGGTCAGGTAGCGCATCGAACGCCGCAGAGTAAATCAGCGGGCTGCATGGGTAGCGGAGGAGTCGCTCGCCAAGATCGAGCTGGTGAAGGGAGCGCCCCTGTTGGTCAAAGGGACCCTGGCCAGAATACCAGTCCCCGAAACCAGAGGTACTCACGACGTTCGTGGGGAGCGGTACCTCGTCGATAAAGAGCAGGTAGTCGACTAATTCCATTGCCGCGCCGGTGATCGACGACGCGGATTCATCCTGAGAGGATGACCTGGTGCCTGTGGGGGCGTGATCAGCGACGCGCGCTTCCCATCCTAAACGCACCAGAAGATTGGTCATGTGGTTCCGGTGTTCAAGGACCATCATGGCGACGATGTCGCTGGATGATCGTGGATATCCTGTGAGGTCGAACTGTCCCTCGAGTGTGTCGAGTACGGGGGTCGGATCCGTACGCCCGCCTGGGACGTACTCCATCGGTTCGGTCGTGTTGCCGAGATGACTGATGGATGGAGGTGCTCCCGTGATGTACCAGCTTCCCCAGCGGTCTTCGAATGGGCTGCGATGATCGGTGACCCATCCCACGGCGTAGGCGTTTGGATCGTCGGGCATCGGAAGGGTGTTCAGGGTCATGAGGCCGGGAACTCCCAGCGTGTCCCAGGACAGATGGCAGGCGAGGCATTGTTCGTTGCGCTGGATCTCCGGTCGGGGTCGAGGTGTCTGGTCGATGGAGTAGAAGAGCACGCCCTGGGTGGGATCGAGAGAGGCGATCTCGAGCACGTCGGCTCCCCGCACCCAGCCCACGGCGACCGTGTCGTTGAAGAAGAGCGCCCGCGGACTCTCAGGGGTGACCCACCGTGCCTGGAAGCTTGTTTCTGAAAAGACGGTGACTTGCGATTCGGCGGGAATCTCCAGGGCGTCGAGCACGGAATTGAGATATCCGCTCGTCTGGTCGAATTCGAGCGCGACCTCGCCTGATTCCACGGCCAGGCGCAAGCGGTTCACGGCGTCGTTGACCGGTCCGTCCGTATACCGGATGGCCGGGTGGTCCCGTGATTCCCTGAATACTCCACCCCGCTGCCCGTTGAGTCCGGAGGTGCTCAACATCGTTACCAGCGTCACGGCTATCCATCCAACATGTGCCTGTTTCATAGTCTTGTCTCGCTGACCCGCTCGATTACTCTTCGATTGTATCTCTCAGGGGGTACACTGCGGCGGGTTTGGAGGGTGCTCTCGCCGGGGCGGGGGACATCGCGGGCCAGGGAAGGTGCGACATAAGGATTTTTTCATGCAGACGATCAAAGCCGGTGGTCATCGATTGTTTGAAGAGGACGGCGAGACAACACAGTATGTGGCCGAATTACTTCAGGACCTACGCACACGCGGTATGGATGCCGTGCGGGAGTACAGCCGAAAATTTGACGAGTGGGCGCCTCGTGATTTTGAGCTGAGTCCGGCTGAGATCGATGTGGCCACGGAGAAGTGTAGCGATCAGCTGATTTCGGATACGGCGTTTTGCCAGGGAAACGTCCGGGCGTTTGCCGAGGCGCAACTCGCCACGATGCTCCCGCTCGAGACGGAGATCCGCCCTGGAGTCGTCCTCGGACACAAGCACATTCCCGTGAGCTGTGTCGGCAGCTATGTACCCGGCGGGCGCTATCCGATGTTTGGCTCGGCGCAAATGAGCATCATCCCTGCGAAGGTTGCCGGGGTCGATACGGTCGTTGGGTGCACTCCGCCGGTCAGAGGAGAGGGGTATTTTCCCGCGACCATCAACGCCATGAAACAGGCAGGTGCCGATCGGATCTTTGTGCTGGGTGGTGTGCAGGCGTTTGCCCTCATGGCGTATGGCATGGACGTAGTGCCGCCAGCGGATATGTTGTGCGGGGCGGGCAATCGTTTCGTTGCGGAGGCGAAACGGCAACTTTTCGGCCAGTGTGGACTTGACCTCCTGGCCGGGCCCACGGAGATCGCGATCATTGCGGATGATACCGCCGACCCGGCACTGGTTGCGTGTGATCTGCTTGGCCAGGCCGAGCACGATCCGAACAGTGGTCAGATTCTGGTGTGTCTCAGCGAGGCATTCGCGCGACAAGCACTGGCCGAGCTGGAGAGCCAACTCGCCGTGCTCCCCACCAAGAAAATCGCCGGCGTGTCGTGGGCTGACAACGGTCGGGTTGTGGTGGCGGAAGGTCCCGATGAAGCGATCGCGTTGAGCGACGATTGGGCGCCGGAACATCTGGAATTGCATGTGGCGGATGTCGACTACTACCACTCCCGATTACGGAATTACGGCTCACTGTTTATCGGAGAAGAGACGACGGTGGCGTACGGGGACAAGGCCATCGGGACCAACCATATTCTGCCGACGAGTCGTTCGGCGCGCTACACGGGCGGTGTGTGGGTAGGGAAATTCTTGAAAACAGTGACCTACCAGAAAATGACGCAGGCGGCGAGCGTTGAAGTGGGTCGGGTTACGGCACGTCAGTGCGAGATGGAGCGGATGCTTGCCCATGCGATCACGGCAGACGTGCGCATCAGCCGGTACGGGGCCAAAGATGTTTGACCTGCATGAGCGGACCGCGCTCGTGACCGGAGCATCGACCGGTTTGGGGCAGTCCATTGCGGTCACCCTGACGAAGGCTGGGGCGCGGGTGGTCATTACCGGTCGTCGTCGAGCGACGTTGGACGAGACGGCCGCGTTGTGTACGGCCGTGGGGGCGGAGCCGGTTGCGTTGGCGATGGATGTGAGGGACGTCAGCCAGATTCAAGGTGCCGTTGCATCGGCGCAACACGCGCTAGGGCGCATAGATATCCTTGTCAACAATGCGGGCGTCAACCGTCCGCAGCCTGGGCTCGAGGTCGACGTTGAGACGTGGGACGATCTGTTCAACATCAATGTGCGTGGAGGGTTTTTCTGCGCACAGGCGGTGGCGCCCGGCATGATCGAACGTGGATTCGGCCGCGTGATCTTTATCTCCAGTCAGTCTGGTCTTATTGGGATTCCGGGACAACCGGTCTACTGTGCGAGTAAAGGGGCCATCGTGAATCTCGTGCGTACCCTGGGTGTCGAATGGGCGAAACATGGCATCACCGTTAACTCGGTGGCACCGACGTTCGTCGAGACAAACCTGACACGCGCGCGATTGAATCAACCGGAATACCGGGCTTTTGTGTTGGGTAAAATTCCGCGGGGTGAGCTGGCTACTCCGGAGGATGTGGCGTGTGCCGTCGTGTATCTGGCGAGTGAGGAAGCCGGCATGGTGAATTGTGCAACGCTACCCGTGGATGGGGGATGGACTGCCTGGTAAGCCGCCGTGGGAGGAGGTTCACCAGGTGATCTGGTCTTGCGTACTTGTTTTACGGCCTCGTGAGCGTTCGGCCACGATCGGCGTGCCGATACGGATGACGTAGTCGAACTCACCGATCCCGAGTTCCTGACCCGGGGGCGGTTCGGCTTCAGAGAGCGATTTGACGAGGCGTACGAAGGTTTCTCCCAGCGTGCGTGCCGTTGCTGTGGGAGTCTCGTCGGTGACAGTGAGGGAGATGTCCACCATCCGACCGCGTTGCTGGATGCCCGCCTCGAGGACGTCGCCAGCGGCCATGGTCCCGGAGACCGCGAGGGCCTCGTTCCCCGGGGTCAGAATCGGTGGCGTGGTCTGTTGTTCCTCGTCGCCTCCGAACCATCCGGCGATACCCTTGATAGCCGCCGGTACGAAAGCCAGCGCCGATGCGGTGGCGATTCCGAGGACGTCTGTCGCACCGGCCTCGGTCACGTCTCGTTGAGCCATGGAGCGCAACATGTCTGTGTGCGTGGGGCCGCCAGATGGTACGGGTCCCCTGACGTAGGTCGGATCCTCGAAAAGATTGACCCCGCCGAGGAATTCGACTTCCCCCGGGAGTTGCAGGCCAGGCTGCATGTCCTGAAGCCACAGATTCTCGTTAATTCCAAGCTGTACCACCGGCGTGAGCTCGCTATCCCGTTCAAGCTGAAGCGCGTTCCGTATACGAGCGAGCGAGCTGGGAGAGACCTCCCCCGCGGCCGTATCGGTGGTGGGTGATGCTGAAGGTTGCGCCCACGCAGGTGGACAGACGACCAGGCTGGTCACAGCGACAGCAACCAGCATTCGCAGGGCAGCCGAGGATGCAGTCATGAGTGTCGACAAGATGATAGCATTCGGAGGTACCCCCCTCTAGTTGTGGCGGGCACCGTTGTCCAATCCTGGATGCATTTTAGGCGGACGGATCCCATGACTTTTGTGAGTGAACTTGATCCCCCGGCGCTCTGGAAACACTTCGACAATATCCTGGCCATTCCCCGAGCCTCGAAGCGCGAAGACCGTATGCGTGCCCATATCGTGGAATTGGCTGATCGTCAGGGCTTGGCTCATCAGTGTGACGCAGCCGGTAATCTCGTGGTGCGGAAGCCCGCGACTCCGGGCCACGAAGGCGCACCGGTCACTATTCTGCAGTCTCACCTCGACATGGTGCAGGAGAAGAATGCCGACGTGGTGTTCGATTTTGCGACCGACGCGATCGTGCCAGAGCGTGAGGGTGAATATCTGACGGCATGTGGGACCACACTCGGGTCGGATAACGGTATCGGTGTGGCTACGATGCTGGCCCTGATCGGTGAGACCGATTTCACGCATGGACCGCTGGAACTGTTGTTCACGATCGACGAGGAAACCGGTCTGACCGGTGCCGCCGAGATCGATGCAAGCTTGCTGCAGGGGCGTCAACTTATCAATCTCGACTCCGAGGAAGACGGCATTGTCTACGTCGGCTGCGCCGGTGGGGGCGGCTCGCAACTTTCGGTCGACGTTGGAATGGAGCCGGTGTCCGCGGGACTGATCGCGCTCTCGGTGTCGTTGACCGGGCTCAAGGGAGGGCACTCAGGGTGTGATATCCACCTCCAGCGCGGGAATGCGGTCAAGCTTCTGGGCCGGGCGCTGTGGGCAGCCTCGTCGCAGGCTAGTTTCCAGCTCTGCCGATTGACGGGTGGGAGTGCCCACAACGCGATTCCTCGTGAGGCATTTGCCACGCTCGTGGCTCCGGAGGATGCGCGATCGACGTTGAGTGCAGCCATTCGGGATGAGATCGAAGCCATTCGATCGGAATCTGGTCCAGCTGATGCGGATCTCCAACTCTCGGTGGATGACGCGACGGCTCCCAAGACCGTCTGGGATCAGAGAACGACCGAGCGTGTGTTGCGGTTGGTCAATGCGCTGCCGCACGGAGTCGGTGCGATGAGCACTGACATTCCGGATCTGGTCGAGACCAGCGTGAATCTGGCCACGGTGGAGGAGGCCAAGGGGCAGGTGCAGATTGGACTGAGCAGCCGGTCCTCCATCGACAGCGCCCTCGAGGCAATGCGTGGCCAGGTACGTGCGATTGGAGAGCTCGCCGGGGCAGAGGTCCATGAGGATGCGGCGTACCCGGGTTGGAAACCGGATCTCGATTCGCGGTTGCTTGGTGTGGTGCAGTCCATACACGAGCAAGAGCTGGGGACGGTTCCCGAAGTGAAAGCTATTCATGCCGGTCTGGAGTGCGGGATCTTGGGCAAGAAGATCCCCGGTATCGACATGATCTCGTTCGGACCGCAGATCGAATTTCCGCATTCTCCAGACGAGCGGGTTCACATCGGTTCGGTGGGCCGGTTCTATACGTTGGTAGGCGCCACGTTGAAGGAGCTTGCCTGACCGTGTATAACGCCGCGTTAGGAAGTCCGTGACGCATTCATGAGGGGAGGAACCATGCGAAGCAAGCTGGTGGCAGTCGTCGTGGCGTTGTTGATCGTGCCCGGGTTCGTACATGCCCAGAGTGGCGGCGTGTCGGCTGATGGTTGGGAAACCCGATTGGATGGTGCCGGCGCCGATGTTAATGACCTAAGTTTCATGACAATGGGCGATGGGTTTCATGTCGTCACCGGCCCGCATGCCATCTTTTGGAATTCCGAGCATGTCGCTTCCGGGACGTACACCGTGCAAGCCACCTTCATACAGACGCAGCCGTCATCTCACCCCAATTCCTTCGGGTTGTTCATTGGAGGTCGTGACCTGGAGGGTGCGGACCAGCGGTATACCTATTTTCTTATCCGAGAAGACGGGCAGTTCCTGATGAAGAAGCGCGTGGGTGACGATACTCCGAATTTGGCTGGTGGTTGGGCGCGTCATGAGGCTGTCAATGCGCTGGAGGGCGGGCGGATGACCAATACATTGTCGGTCGAAGTCGGCGACGAGATGATACGGTTTCTCTCGAATGGTACCGAGCTTGGGTCGGTGTCGAGCGATGGGCTTGATGTGGACGGAATTGCCGGTGTGCGCTTCAGTCACGACCTGAACGTGCACGTATCAGGCTTCACGGTCGAATAAGTGCAACACGCGTTGTGCCGATACCTCGGTGGGCGTTGCGAGAGAGCATCAGAGGCCTCTGCGCGGGCACGATGGAATATGGCGAACGGCTGGAGAGGTTGGAGACCCCTCGGGGGCTCGCGCCGTCGGGGCAGGAACAGAGTTTGGCTGAGGCTGAAGGCGAGTGCGCCTGGTTAGAGCGTACTCCGGCGGGCTTCCGGAGACGGCTGATCGAGTGGGATGGATGACGTCTCGACGTGATCACCGCATCCGTGGCAACCGGTCGTGCTTTCCGGTGCGGCGCTTCCGATGAGACGGCGGAGATGTCGCCACAGGGCAACCACCGCCATTCCCACGATCAGGGCCACGATTGGTTCTTGCCACGTCATGATGTGATACCCCACCCGAGAGCGGAACCTACCTGGTACACGGTCAGTGAAGCGACGTAGGCCAGTATCGACATGTACGCAAACATGAAGAGTGGCCACTGCCAGCCGCCGGCTTCCTTACGTACGACGACGATCGTGCTCATACACTGACAGGCGAGAACGAAGAAGACCATTAATGATACCCCGCTGAGCGGTGTCATCAATGGCGACCCATCGGCGCGTTGAGCCCGTTGCAGCGACGTGCGGAGACTGACGCTTTCTTCGTCGGCCTCCTCGATGCCGAACACGATACCCAGGGTCGACACAAAGACTTCCCGTGCCGCGAAGGCTCCGATAATACCGACTCCTACGCGCCAGTCGAATCCGAGCGGTTCAATGACCGGTTCGATCACCTGACCGAGACGGCCACCGATGCTGTAACGCAGTTGCTCGCCAGCGCGCTGGCCCTCTAAGTCGGCTAACTCGAGCTCTTGCGTACCCGGATCACTCGTCGTGGCCAGGACCTGGGCTCTTGATGCATCGTAGCGAGCATCGATGTCCCCACTGTGCGGGAAGGAGAGCATCGCCCAGAGGATGATGGTCATCGTGAGAATGATGGTGCCTGCATCTTCCAGAAATTTCCGTACTCGGCGCCAGGTTGCGAGTGCGACGCTCTGCCAGACCGGAACCCGATACGGTGGGAGTTCAAGCAGCAGCGGGAGCCGTGGTCCGCGCAGGACGGTGCGACGGAGTACGGCCGCAGCGCCCAGTGTCGCCAGCACGGAGAGCGTATACATGGCGAAGAGGACCAGCGCGCCGGCACTGAGTATCCCGAAGACTCGTGCGTCGCCCGCAAAGACGACCGCTGTGACCAGAGCATAGACGGGCAGCCGCGCGCTGCACGACACCATGGGCAGGGTCAGCATCGTGATCAGCCGATCCCGTCGGCTTTCGATCGTGCGCGTTGCCATGACGGCGGGGATAGCACAGGCAAACCCTGACAACATCGGGACGAACGCCTTGCCGTGGAGTCCGACCCGCCCCATCAGACGGTCGATCACGAATGCGACGCGTGCCAGGTATCCGAGGTCTTCGAGGAGGGCAATGAAAAAAAACAGCAGCGCGATCTGCGGCACGAAGACCACGACATTTCCGACGCCTGCAATGACGCCGTCGACGAGGAGGTCGGCAAGGAGACCGGGGGGGAAGACTCTGGTCACCCCGGTTTGCAGCCACCCGGTGGCGGTCTCGATGGCGCCGATGAACGGGTCAGACCACGTAAACAACGCCTCGAACACAAGGGCCATCACTACGGCAAACGTCAACATGCCGTAGACCCGGTGGGTCAAGAAGTTGTCGATGCGGTCGGTCCACTTGCGGGAGTCTGGTCCAGCGACAGCACGTACATCCTCCGCGACTTGTTCGGCCCAGTGATAGCGTGCCTGGATGATTTCCTGGTCGAGATCGCGTTGTGCCTCGTCGGCATCATGACGGATCGCCTGGACGGTCTGACGGATCGGGGCCGGGATTCCGGTGTCTGTGATGTCCTCTGAGTCGAGCGAGAGCAAGGACCAGAGTGCCCAAGAACGCCTTGCGGCGGGCGTGCGGCCAAACTCCGCGTCGGTGAACGCCTGGGTGATCGTGGCGACCTCGTGTTCTGTCTGCGAGGGAAGGCCTGCCCAGGAGGTCTCTCCGCGCGGCGCGAGATGGACCGCCTGCGAGATGGCGTCGCGCAACGCGTCGAGCCCGAGCCCCTTCGAGGCGACGGTCGGCACGACGGATGTTCCGAGCCAGGCTCCGAGTCGCTCGGCGTCGAAGTCGACACCGGCAGCGCGCGCCTCGTCGATCATGTTGAGTGCGAGGACGACAGGGAGGCCCGTTTCGGCGATCTGTAGCACAAGGTACAGGCTACGTTCGATCGCGCCGGCATCGACGACCACCACCGCTGCATCCGGGGGAGATCCATGTCGGCCCAATACCTCGTCTACGGCGACCTGCTCGTCCGGTGAGTGTGCGGTGAGACTGTAGGTGCCTGGGAGATCGACAATCTCGACCCGTGTGTTTCCGGGCAGGGTGATGCGCCGAGAGGAACGGGTCACGGTGACGCCAGGGTAGTTGCTGACTTGTGCGCGGGCGCCGGTCAGTGCATTGAATACCGTGGTCTTTCCCGAATTCGCGTTGCCGGCGACGAGGATCCGTGGGATACGGTCGGAGGGAGCGTGTTCCTTGACGTCGGATGCTGTCGTGTAGGCGTCAAAGCGGTGTGGCGTTGCGAGCGAGAGTTCTTCGCCACTCGACGGGGCAGCCGGTGTTGGGGCCGCGTCGTCCGGGACCAGCTGGATATGCGCTGCGTCGGCGAGGCGGAGTGATAGTAAGTAGCCCCGGAGACGGATTTTGAGCGGATCCCCCAGCGGGGCCCGACGGACGGCTTCGAGACGGGTGCCGGGGAGTAAGCCCATTTCCATGAGCCGGCGCGCCATCGGCCGGTTACACCCGATGTGCTGCACGATTGCGCTGTCGCCAATGTTCAGCTCGGCAAGAGTCCGAAGGCCATGGTGCACGGGGAATATAGCTCCTGAAATTCGGTGGGTCGGACTGCCACCGAGGTGGCCACAATGTTGAGACTCAATCTCAATTTTAAAGCGTCAGTCTATCTCGGACCAATTTCGGCGGTCAAGGACGCGTCACGAGATCCTGTGGGACAATACCGCTCTTGCCCCTACAGGACGCCCTTGTCCAGGCAAGGAGTGGCTTTCCATGAACAATGCGCACGTCGCGGTACCTCCTCCTCGAAACGAACCCGTTCTGAATTACACCGCCGGATCGTCTGAGAAGCGGGAGCTGAAATCGCAGCTCAGGGAATTCGCGTCGGGATCGGTTGACATTCCGCTGATTGTCGGCGGCCGGGAGGTGAGAACCGGTGATCTGGGTCGCTGCGTGTTGCCGCACGATCACCGGACGCAGATTGCAACCTATCACCGTGGGGACGTTGCGTCCGTCCATGAGGCGATCGATGCGGCGGCTGCGGCGAGGGCGGATTGGAGTGCGATGCCGTGGGAGGCGCGGACAGCCATTTTTTTGAAAGCCGCGGAGCTCCTCGCGGGGCGGTACCGCCCCATTCTCAACGCGGCCACGATGCTTAATCAGAGTAAGACGGTCGTCCAGGCCGAGATTGATGCCGCGTGCGAACTCATCGACTTCTGGCGCTTCAACGCATCCTACCTACCGGAGATTTACGGTCAGCAGCCGGAAAGTGCCCCCGGCATGTGGAATTATGTCGAGTATCGGGCGCTAGAAGGCTTCATCTTTGCGGTGACGCCGTTCAACTTCACGTCGATTGCGGGCAATCTGCCGACAAGCCCTGCGCTGATGGGGAACACCGTGGTCTGGAAACCGGCATCGACCGCCGTGTTTGCGGCCTACTGGCTCATGAAATTGTTCGAGGAGGCTGGACTACCGCCGGGGGTTATCAATCTGGTGCCAGGGAGTGGAGGCCAGATCGGCGATCCGGCTATGGCACATCCGTCTCTCGGCGGCGTGCATTTCACTGGAAGCACCGAGGTCTTCCAGGGCATGTGGCGGACCGTCGGTGCCAACATCACGTCCTACCAGGGGTATCCCCGGATCGTCGGAGAGACCGGGGGGAAGGATTTCGTGTTTGCCCATGCGTCGGCGGATGTCGAGGAGCTGGCCATTAGCCTCATTCGTGGTGCGTTCGAATATCAGGGGCAGAAGTGCAGTGCGGCCAGCCGCGCGTACATTCCTGAGAGTCTGTGGAGTCGTCTCCGCGACCGCCTGGTGGACGAGATCGAGACCATCCCCTACGGCGATATTGGTGATTTCACGAACTTCATGGGGGCGGTGATCGACAAAGTTACCTTCGACAAGTTGCAGGGCTACATCGACCGGGCCCGGACCGATAGCGATGCCGATGTTCTCTGCGGCGGGATGTGTGATGACAGCATCGGCTACTTTATTTCGCCGACGATCATCCAGGCGCACAATCCGCGATACGTGACGATGGAGACGGAACTCTTCGGACCTGTGCTGACGGTCTATGTTTATAAAGACCAGGAATATGAGCAGGCGCTGGAACTCTGTGACCGGACGTCTCCCTATGCCCTGACTGGGGCTATCTTCGGGACTGACCGGGCGGCCATAAACCTCGCGTCAGACCGGCTGCGCCATGCAGCGGGCAACTTCTATATCAATGACAAGCCGACCGGGGCTGTGGTGGGGCAGCAGCCGTTCGGTGGGTCGCGGGCATCTGGTACCAACGACAAGGCCGGGAGTTCGCTGAACTTGTTGCGGTGGGTCAGTACGCGGACGACAAAGGAAACGTTCACGCCGGCGCGTGACTACCGCTATCCCCACATGCAGGAGCCGTGATGATACGACGTGTTGGAGTCTGGTGGATTGCCGCTGTCGCTTTGGCTGTGACGCCTTGGGCCGATGGCGTGTCGGCGCAGATTGCGCTTGTCGGGAGCACGCCTGAAGATGGCGCCGCCCTGGATGGTCCGGTTCGGACCGTTCGGGTGTGGTTCGATGAAGCACCGGACGTTGCCGAAAGTTCACTCACGATGTCTGGTCCCGGCAACCGCGCCACGGTTGAAGGCCTGCACACGATGCGGGAAAACGATCTGATGGGACGCGTGTCCGGTCCAATGCCGAATGGCGAGTGGACCATGACGTGGGTCACGGTTGGCGCTGACGGGGTCGAGCGCACCGGTAGCGTTGTCTTTACCGTCGATCGGGGCCGGTAGCGCCTGTGTCGCTGTGGACCGGGCGCGTCCAGCTCTGCTCGCAGCTATTCCGCGGCACGAATGGAGAATGAAAAGTCGCCGCGCTGGACGTGGCCGTCGTCTCCGGCGGACCGCCAGTTAATCGTGTAGGTCCCAGGTGCGAGTGACGTCGGTACCGCGGCCACCAAGGATCGGTTGTCGGCGACTTCCGTGTCCCCGAGGACAACTTCGCCGGCGGGACCTTCCAGGGAGAGACGGCTGACAGCCGGCTCTGGATCTTGCGTGAACCAGACCTGTATTTGGGTCGGTGACTGGTCGAGCGTCGCGTCCTTCTCTGGCGCGCTCTTGGAATAGGCCATGTGTGCCGTCACGGCGACGCCGGTGAACAGGGCGAGTACTAGGGCAACGGTGACGGTGCGTAGGATTGAGATCACGAGCTGAACTCCTAACGATGTCAGAGGAAAGCGCAAATTATTTCTCGTTTTTGCCCGTTTTTCAACCGCGTCGAGTGGGAGGACGCGTGACGCAACTAGCCGATGGGCCGGGCTGAGGCGTGCCGGGATGTTGGAACGGTTCCGAGGAGACAGTAGACTTCGATTGCAGAGGGTGCGCGTGTGTCGGTTGTGCGCCCGCGAGACATCGTGCGGTTAGTGACGGGGGATCCATGCGAAGGTTAACGACAGTGGCTTCAATGTTTCTGGTGGTGTTGCTCGGGGCTGAGGTGTGTGCGCAGGTTGGTACGACGGGAGTTCCGCGTCGAGCCGATGGGCGTCCCGACCTGTCGGGAACATACGACATCGCGACATTGACCCCGTTGCAGCGACCCGAGGAATTTGGTGAAGTTCTGACGCTCACACCAGAAGACGCCGCGGTGTTTGCCGCGCAAGCCGGTTCGCTCGAGCGGATTTTTAATATTCCAGCCGAGCGGAACCAGGAAACGGCCCCACCTCGAGAGGCGCCCCCGGTCGGTGGGGATGGTTCGAGTGGAGCGGCTGGTAATGTCGGTGGCTACAATGCGTTCTGGATGGATTTTGGCCAATCGGCGTTTCAGATCGATGGTGAGTACCGCACTTCCATCATCGTGGATCCACCCAATGGGCGCCGACCTCCGCTGAGTCCAGCGGCACAGGAGCGGCTGGCCGCGCGCGCAGCGTTTGCGCGGCCGAACACGGGGACGGCCTGGTGGCTCGAGGATGATCTCGATGCGCCCGGTCCCTACGATGATCCGGAGCGCCGACCGCATGCAGAACGCTGTTTGATGGGATTCGGTTCGACGGCGGGGCCGCCCATGCTTCCGGTCCTCTACAACAATTTGAAGAAGATTGTGCAGACTGATGACACCATCATGATTCTCGTGGAAATGGTCCATGATGCGCGCATCGTACGGATGAACCAGGAGCATCTACCATCCGAGATCCGGACCTGGCTTGGTGACTCCGTCGGGCACTGGGAAGGGGACACCCTGGTCGTCGATACGACCAATTTCCTCGAGACCCCGTCTCTGGGGCAGGCTTCAGAGAATTTGCACGTCACCGAGCGCTTTACTCGCTTGGATGCAGATACGTTGCTCTATCAGTTCACGGTGGAGGACCCGACCGTTTGGACCGCGCCGTGGAGCGGCGAGTATATTTGGCCCGCCACCGAGGACCGCGTCTATGAATATGCGTGCCACGAGGCGAATTACTCCTTCGGTGGCATCCTGCGTGGGGCTCGTGTACTCGAAGCGGATGCCCGAGCAGAGGGACTCCAGCCGTAGGTCCTCAGCATCGCGTGTGCTCCCGGTTGTCGCAGGTATGAGTGTGCCGGTGCCATAGGTGTATGGAAAACGGTCCGCCGGGGAGGGGGGCAGCGTGTATCGCATGATCGTTCCCACGATCCATGAGGTCCTGCATTATTCGTAGTGTTCACTCACACAAGAGCTGACGGGGCCCGCGGCTGGCTGTGGTACGCCACGGTTGTTGCGTCCATTGCGGTGTGTCTGTTGGTGTGCGTCTGGTTGCTGCGGGGGGGGCTTCCTGGCGTTGGCGTGCGTTGGGCATTGGACCGGCTTGAAAGCGACTGCGGGAGCGGTGGGCGCGGAGAGAGCTCGCTGAGCCTGCTCCCGCTGCGGGTGCGGGTCGAGGACTTCTCGTTGGCTGCGTCGGACTTCGAGGATAAGCCGTTTCTGACGCTTGCAGAAGCGTCTGTCGAGCTTCCATGGTCTGTCGTCGTCGGGGCCAGAGAACTGGGGCATGTCGAGCTTGTCGAGCCGGCCGTGGTGGTGCACCAAGTTCCTGACGGGATATCCAATTTACCTCGGTTTGCCGGTACACCGATGTCGGACGAGGTGGCGCCGCCGAACGAAGATGGGGGCGTCTTCTGGCAGGTGTCCGCGTTGTCTGTTGAGCGGGCGACTTTCGCCTGGAGAGATGAGGCACGCGACATTGATCTTCGCGTGGGGCCGGCCGGGCTTCACTTGAACCGAACTTCCACCGGAGGGCAGTCTGTCGCCGGTCGTCTCACATTGGCGGAACCGCTTCGCCTTGCCGCCGGTCGACGTGAAACGGCCATCTCGTTATTCGAGACGCCGCTGACCGTCTCGCCTACGGGCGTGACCCTTGGTGAGTTGGTCGCGACGGGGCCAGAGGGCCGCGTGGAAGCTGGCGGAGAGGTCATGTTGGGTACGGTGCCGCCACGCATCGACCTGGATTACGGTCTGGACCTGTCGCTCGAGCGGTTCGCGGGGTGGTTTGACCAGCCATCTGGTATCACTGGAGACCTGCACATCGCGGGGAGTATCGATGGTGCATGGTCGTCTCCTTCCGTATCGGTCCTTCTCTCGAGTCCACGGTTGCGCTGGAACGAGGTGGAACTCGTGGAGGTGAGCGCCGGGGCGCGGTTCGATGGAGAAGAATTCACGCTGCAAGAGTTCAGCGCCCAGGTCGGGGGTGGGGGCGTCGAGCTCACCGGTGCGGTGTCGTTTGCGGACAGCGAGACAAGCGGAGATGCTCGGTTGAGCTGGACGGATGTACGGATGGACGAGTTTCCTGCCTCGATGTGGCCGGACCGTGTGCATCGAGTCAGCACGGCTGTCAGCGGAACGGCCGAGGCGTCTTGGTCTGGACATGAGCCTGCTGATCTGACGGCTGCTCTTCAGGTTGCCCATGAGAGCTTTACCAGCCAGGGGCTCCCTATCCAGGGCGGGTGGAGTGTCAATGCTGCGGACGGTACGTGGCGTCTGACGCTCGACACGTTGTCGGCTGGACCAGTCCTCGTAACAAGTACGGTGGTTGCATCGCTTCCTGCTTCTTGGTCCGAATGGCGGGAGACAGATATTGCCGGCGACCTGATAGTGGAGGTGCATGATCTCGGTCGCCTGGCCGATGAGTTGGTACATCTTGGTTTCACCGACGCAATGGCCGCGGCGGCGCCGAGCGGCACGGCATCGATCCACCTCGGCTTGTCCGATTCCCTGGGAATGCTCGCCTGGCGCGCAGAGTTGTCCGCCGCCGGCCGTGTGCTCGGTCTGTCCGATGAAATGGCTCTTCAGGCCGTGGTGTCCCGCCGGCGCGGTGTGTGGCGGCTATCCGACATGGATATACGCCTTGCAGGCAGTCATTTATATGTCGTGGCCTCGGGCGGTGCGGCGAGTGGTGAGCTGGCGGGTGAGCTGACGTGGACGATCCCAG
>CAZPZZ010000008.1:0-404 GCA_964591245.1 uncultured Vicinamibacteraceae bacterium
TCATGCCCCAGATGGGTGAATCGATCGCCGAGGGCACGATCGTGCGCTGGATGAAGAAAGTCGGCGAACCGGTGGATCTCGATGAGCCTCTTTTTGAGATTTCGACGGACAAGGTCGACGCTGAGATTCCTTCCCCGGCGGGTGGCGTCTTGGCACAGATTCGCGCGGGAACAGGCGATACGGTGCCAGTCAATACCGTGGTCGCGCTTATCGAGGCTGTAGGGGAGGCGGTGGTGGCTGAAGCCGTGGTTGCGACATCACCGCCTGCTACGGTCTCTTCTGGGCGCCAGCCCTCGGCTGGAAGTGGCATGGCGCGCCGCGATCGGTCGGCGGCTTCGACCCCGCGGTTCTCACCGGTAGTGCGCCGTCTCGCGACAGAACATGGTATCGATCTGTCAGATGTG
>CAZPZZ010000008.1:414-4258 GCA_964591245.1 uncultured Vicinamibacteraceae bacterium
TTCCCCCGGGGTTCTACCGGTTTGGGCGCCGCCTGTCTACTTATCTGGGTGCCTTGTGGTCTGCGGGGGGGGGGCCGGGGTTGGGGGGGCGAGTGACCAAGGCCGATGTCCTGGCTTACGTGGAGAGTCAGGATGGTGCGGCAGGTCAAGGCTCTTTGAATTCGGTATCCCCTGCGGCCGGGGACCGGATAGAACCGATGAGTCCGATGCGGCAGCGGATTGCCGAGCACATGGTCGAGAGTCGTCGTCTATCCGCGCATGTCCATACGGTGTTCGATGTCGATTTCTCCCAGGTAGATCGTCATCGTGCAACTCACGTGGATAGAACCCGCGCGCCGGGGTATCTGGCCTATGTTGCCAAAGCCGCGTCCGAGGCACTTGCGGTAATGCCACTGGTTAACGCCTCGGTGAGTGGCGAACAGGTGGTGTACCACGAGCCGGTAAACCTGGGTATCGCGGTCGCTCTTGAAGGAGGCCTCATTGTGCCGGTTATCAAGGGGGCTGACCAAATGGATCTCCTTGAACTGGATGCGGCTATTGCGGATTTAGCGCAGAGGGCGAGGACCAAGCGGTTGCGTCCTGATGAGGTGAAGGCGGGCACGTTTACCATCACGAACCCTGGAGGTTTTGGGTCCATTGCCGGACTGCCGATCATCAATCAGCCCCAGGTTGCGATTCTCTGTATGGGCGCTGTCGAAAAGCGCCCGGTCGTGGTCGATGACGCGGTCGTTGCCAGATTGCAGGCCTACCTAACGCTCGGATTTGATCACCGTCTGATTGACGGTGCAGTGGCCGATCGCTTTCTGAGTCAGATCAAGACGACGCTGGAGAACTTTCCCCCCTCGTGACGTGTGTGTCGTCGGTACCGACCCGTTTGCCGGAGCTTGAAATTCGTCGCTGCGGCGTGGTTTCGTATCGGCGTGGATTAGAGGTCCAGCAGGCGTTGGTGACTGCACGCCAAGCCGGCGAATGTCCGGATCAGCTGCTTCTCCTTGAGCATCCGTCGGTGATCACCGTTGGCGTCAGAGGGCGGCGTCATCGGGACCACGTTCTGGCCTCCAAAGTCGAGCTTCGACGTGAGGGGATCGAGGTGTTCGACGTATCCAGGGGTGGGGACGTTACCTACCACGGTCCCGGGCAACTGGTTGGTTACCCGGTTCTCGACCTTCGTCCAGACCGTTGCGACGCGCATCGGTATGTGCGTGACCTCGAAGAGGTACTCATCCGTACCGCTGCAGCTTACGGGATCCAGGCGGGTCGCCTCGAGGGGATGACGGGGGTCTGGGTGGGACAAGAGAAGCTAGCCGCTATCGGAGTACGGCTATCGCGATGGGTTACAAGCCATGGATTTGCACTCAATGTGACCACTAATCTCGAGCATTTCCGTTTCATCGTGCCTTGTGGTTTGCCGGGACTGGGTGTCACATCGTTCGAGCGCGTTCTCGGGTTCGCTCCTCCGAGGGAGGAACTCGACGAATTCTTGTCTAACGAATTCAGTGGCGTGTTCGGGCGACGAGGGCAGTTCGTGGAAGGTTTTCCGTCAGTGTCCAGGGCAGGGTTAACGGTGTGATCGTCTGGTCACGCGGTCTAATCGAGAGCAGTGGTTGCGTTTTCCAGGTGGACCCTCTCCTGTTGCGTAAGGTCTGGGGTGATGATGCGTACAACGCCCCGTGGTCCTAACTGCACGCCGACGGATGGCGCACATGTTGCTCTCGTCGCATCCTCTGCGACAAAACACGTAAGGATTCGGCTTGAGCCAAACAAGATGGCTTCGACAACCTGCGCGGCGGCGGCGGCAAGGGTGATTGGTCCAGGAGGCCACAAGGAGGCGATGCGGGAACGGAGTCTGGTTTGTTGTTGAGGAGTGAGTGCCGTTTCTAAGGTGTAACCGGCAATCGTGGCGCTACTCCAGGGTACGACCGGGTGTCGTCCCGGTGTGCCCAGGAGATTGATCGAAACTTCGCGCGGTGATACGCCTGCTTCGAGGGCCACGATCGCTTTCATGCTCGAGACCATTCCGGTTGGCGCAGACCCGACAATCTGGTGCCGATCGAGTTCGAAGTCGTTTACCGCGCGCACGATAAGATTTTCGTGGGTAGCGTCGGCGCAGACGACGGGGATCTGTTGCGTAAGCGGCGCAACTTGCTGAAGCAGGTGTGCCGCCGTGGTGCGAGGTTGCACCGGCGTGGCCATCACGACGACGGACGCACCGATCAGTGAGTCGATTCGGCCCGTAGCCAAATGCGTGTCAAATCGTTCCACCGCACCGGCTTGTTGAATATCGAGTGCCGTACCTTCGGCGGTCACTGTGGCTGGGTCGATCAATCGAATACGCTTGATTCGGTTTCTCCGGGCCAAGGAGTGGGCAAGTGCCCCTCCCAGGGCGTCGGTGCCAAGAATCGCGACGGTCGACATGGGTCCTCTTATTGTATTGGCCTACCGGTGTTTCGTGTGGGTTAGACGTGACGGTTGTTGACCGTTGCGCCGACTCGTAACATACATCTCATGAGTGAATCGTCTTTTTTGAGTGGTCGGGCGACGATTGTCACGGGTGGTTCTCGAGGCATCGGTTTCGCGACGGCGAAGGCGCTACGGATTGCAGGCGCAGATGTACTTATTTCTGGTCGGTCCCGTGAGGCACTTGATCGGGCGACAGACCAAATTCGTCGAGACACCGATGAAGAGTCCCCCGGTCGGATTTCTTCGTTCGTGGCCGATGTGGGTGATGTGAATCAGGCGCAAAAGCTTGTCGATGAAGCGTCGGAGCAGTTTGGGGGCGTGGACATTCTCATCAACAACGCCGGAGTCGGGCGTTTTGCTCCGCTGGAGGAACTGAGCGTAGAGGCATGGCGGGAAATGATGGATACCAACCTAAGCGGGGCCTTCTATTGTGTCCGGGCGGTGATTCCGATCATGCGGTTGCGCGGTGGAGGCTGGATCATCAACGTGAGTAGCCTGGCTGGCGCACACCCCTTCGCTAGTGGGGGAGGGTACTGTGCCTCAAAAGCTGGATTAAATGCGTTGACGGAGTCGTTGATGCAAGAGGTCCGTCGCGACGGTATCCGGGTGACCTGCGTCTTGCCAGGATCAGTGAACACGGCCTTCGGTGGTGGTGGACCTTCGGCGGAGGCGGACTGGAAACTCGCTGCTGAGGATGTTGCTCGAGTTGTACTGGACCTGTTGCGGCATCCAGTTCGAAGTTTGCCGAGCCGGATAGAATTGCGTCCGTCGATTCCGAACAAATAACGGTGTTTTCATTCGGAACTGTGTCGGAGTCATGCACCTGCGAACCGAGGAAGGATGGCTTCCTGAACGTCTCCTGTGGGTGTGTGAATAGCGGGGAGCAGGGCTTAGGGTGAGTATCTGGAGTTATCTCTACTCGGTGGACACAATGAGTTCGACACGTCCTGTCCTGAGTCGATCTCCGGGTTTGAGTGTTGAGCGCTCGATTGACTCATCGTTAACGAATGTCCCATTCGTGCTGGCTAGGTTCTCGACGATGAGTTCTCCGTTAATCACCACGAGGCGGCAATGTAATCGTGAGACCAGGGGGGCATCGAGCACGAAGTCAGCGCGCGGACCGCGACCGATTGTTCTTGGTCGCTGTGCGGTCATTCGGAACGTATAACTTTGTTGAGCGATATCTTGAGTTGAACGCAGAATCCACATGATCTTAAATTGGGAGGGTTCGCGAAGTGCTGCCTCAGGTGGCGGACTGTGTTGCCTCGCCTTGTCCGAATGGTTCACCAGTTTTCAATGACCCGTTGAGAATGAATTCTTGAGGTGACGTTCCAGTCCTTCTGGTGGTGCGATTAGTTTTGATTGGTTCTGAGCCAGTTGCCCA
>CAZPZZ010000008.1:4358-26332 GCA_964591245.1 uncultured Vicinamibacteraceae bacterium
GGGAGGGTTCCGGCGACGCTGGCGTGCCAGCAGCAAGAGGCGGTCCGCGTGTTCGACAGCGATCTGACGGTTTTCGTCTCCGTGGAGAATTAGAATTGGCTGCCTCGTCCTGCGTACAGTGTCCGCGACATCGAATTGGAGGAAACTGCGATACCAGATGGTCTCGGCACGACGACGCAATCTCGGAGGGATGCTGTCCCACGGCCCGTTTCCGAGGACTGCGGCATTAATTCGTCGTTGGAGATCAATTTGCTCGGAACGCTCGGAGTCTGGAGTGCCGAGATTTTCGAGTGCCGCGCGTTGCTGCTCCATGATCAACTCAGGACCGGTACTCGCCGGAGTTCCAAGCAGTACGAGTTTGTCGATTCGACGTTCACGGGCTGCAGCGAGCATTGCGGTCCACCCGCCTTCGGCGTATCCCAAAAGGCTGACTTGGTCGTCGTCAACATCATCGCGGTCGTCCAAAAATCTCACGACGGCACGGGCATCCTCGGCGTGGGCCTCGAGATCGGCGGACTCTTGGCGACCGCCACTCTGGCCAATCCCCCGGCGATCGTAGCGTGCGACGAGGAAGCCTTGATCGGCGAGCGCGAGCGCTAGTTGTCCCAGAATCGGTGTTCCGTTGATGGTACCGTCGCGGTCTTCTGCGTTGTTCGGTGACACCAGCACTACCGTGGGCCACCCAGAACTCGGTCGCGGCGCCTCTACGGGGGTTGTGATGGTTGAGGCGAGGGTAAAGCCCGCCGAGGGAATGCGGACGTTTTCATCGCCGGCGTGACTGAGCCGACGAACTCGTGTACCAACCGTCGCGATGTCGCTGCGTGCTACATCCAGCGCGATGGTCGGAAAGGCAAGGCGAAGGAGGCGGTGCCTCGAGTCGGTCCACACCTCGGCAGCGAGTGGCGATTCGGCGTTCAGAAACGAGATGCGATAAACCGTAGCGTTGACGATGGTGGACGCGGCGGTCTCGATTTCTTGCGATGAAATCTGGTTGACTTGCGCAACGGTTCCTCCGCGTGGGGGGACGTAGACCGGGATTTCGTCACCTGACCGCGAATTCGCTAGGCGAAGCGCCAACATTTCGTATCCGGCAAATGCGTAGTCTGGAAGTATTACCGCATCTACGGGCAACGCGTTGGTCTGATTGGCAGGAACTCCCGTTTCTCGGGACTGTATCATTACGCCGTTTATCCCGAACGTGGCGGATAGTGAGAACGGGTTCTCTCTCAGTACGCCGCTTAGGGTAGTCGCCAGGGGATGGAGTGTGTCGTCATACTCGACTTCGAATTGCTGATTCCTGATGCCGATCGGCGCCGAGAGATCCGAACGGGAGCGAATGATCCAACCGTTTGGACTCTGAGAGAGTTCGACTTGCTCGAAGCCTATGGGTGTGGATTGGACGAAGACGTTGAAGAGGGCAGGGCCCGGGGCGAATTCGCCCGGTGCCTGCGCGCTGGCCGCTCGTCCGATGAGGACAAAACAAACGATACAATACGCAAAGCCGCGCATGTCAACGCAGCATACCACTATCGAATGACCAATGACCGCTGAGAGATCACACGGGCAAGGGAGTATGCCCCCAGGCTATGTTGCAGCACGTTCTGACGCCGCACTCATCGACTTTTCAGCCTATGGCCGAATAGGCGTCGTGGGTGCGGACCGAGTCTCATATCTGCAGGGTTTGTTGACGAACGATATCGAGGCCTTACGAGCTGGAGAGGGATGCTATACGGCCTATTTGACGCCGCAAGGTCGGATGATCGCAGACATGCGGGTGATCGATCGTGGGCAGGAACTCCTGCTGGACGTTCATCCGAGCGTGACCTCTATGCTTGTCGATCGCCTTCAGGAATTCGTGTTCACGGAAGATGTGCAGATTGAGGATAGGACTACGACGTTGGGGGCATGCGGGCTGCATGGTCCGGCCGCGGTCGGTGTGGCTGCCCGCGTACTGGAACCGGATGCTGGCGCGGATCAAACAGCGATGTGGGATCGTATCCTGACGGCCGCACCGGAGCATCACCATAGGGTTGCGCGATTCGAAAAGGCTCCTGTCATCGTTGTCCGAAGCCACGAGATTGGCGAGGTTGGTATCACTCTGTATGCTGCTGCGGCGATCATGCCAGCTCTGGAGGCCGCTCTCCTTCGGGAAGGCGCGGTCCCACTTGATATGTCGACGTTTGATTTACTGCGAATCGAGTCCGGCCGCCCGGTTTTTCCAGCGGATCTGAATGCGGACACGATCCCTCTCGAGGCTGGTATCGAAGACCGCGCGATTAGTCAGAGCAAAGGGTGTTACGTCGGTCAAGAGGTTATCATTCGGATTCTTCATCGTGGGCAGGGACGAGTTGCGCGCCGACTGGTCGGCTTGGCGTTCGAGACTGGTGAAACACCTCCCGGTCCCGGAACTCCATTGACCAGCCGAACTGACGGGGATGGGGACGAGGCGGAAGTCGGCGCAATTACGAGTTCTGGTTTTTCTCACACGCTGAACAGGGGTATTGCACTGGCCTACGTGAAACGGGAGCTGGCCAAGCCGGGTACGAAGTTACTGGCCGGCGGTGTTGTCGGCCAGCATCGGCTTCCTGTTGAGGTGTCTCCCCGGCCCTTCCTGCCTTTGACAACGGCCTGACCGGCCGGTCGTGAGTGGCTTTGGTTGATGCGGGTCACGCCGTCAGTCGCCGGACTAGCTCGGCATCGGCCGGGGGAAGCTGGAGTTGTGCCAACTCGGACCGAGGCACCCAGCGCATCTCTTGACCCAGCATTGGTCTGGGTTCGGTCAGGGTCGTGCAGGAGTAGAAGTGCAGCTCGATCGCGCGGCTCGGGTAGGTAAAGCGAGAGGCGTGTAACTTCGACCCGACCTCGATTTCGGCGTCCAATTCCTCTCGCAGTTCCCTCCGGAGGCATTCATCGTGGGTCTCGCCCGCTTCCAGTTTGCCGCCAGGGAATTCCCAATATCCGGCGAGGTGCGTGCCCGGAAGTCGTCGGGTTACGAGGATTCTGGCGTCACGTTCGATAACGGCCACGATCACGATGATGTGGTCGGGGAGCGCGGTTCCGGTCATTTTTTCTCGAGGTCGGGGTTAAAGGGGTAGGCCCGGCAAATTGGTGTCATTGGGCAGACAAGGCAGCGGGGTTTCCGGGCCACGCAGACCACGGCGCCTAGGTCCATGAGCGCCTGGTTGAAATCGAAGACGTTCGATCGTGGGAGTAGGGCCGTTGAAAGTGACCAGAGGTGCTTCTGGAGTCCCGTTTCGGTCCGACTGCCTCGCCCGACAAAAACGCGAAACAATACTCTGGCAACATTGGTGTCAAGAATCGGGGTTCGCTGCCCGAAGGCGAAGCTCTGCACGGCACCAGCAGTGTAGGCCCCGATTCCCTTAAACGAACGCAATGTTTCTCCATCTGCGGGAAGGCAGCCATCGTGCTTGGCGACCACCTCGCGCGCGATGTTTTGGAGGCGGCGCGGCCGGGCGTTGTACCCGAGCGGGCGCCAAACCCTGTCTACTTCGGCGGGCGGTGCCTTTGCGAGGGCTGCGAGCGAGGGGAACCGTTTGAGCCATTCCGCATATTTTGGAAGAACCCGGTCTACCTGGGTCTGCTGAAGCATGACTTCTGACACAAGAATTCGATATGGGTCCCTCGTGTGTCGCCACGGTAGATCTCGGCCATTTCGCTTGTACCAGCTGAGTAAACGTCGTCGGAACCGGCGACGCAGGTTTGGCGGTGGCAGAGTTTTAGGGGAGGTAGGGGGGAGCTTTGGGTGGCCTGGATGCGTGGACATGATGGTTCGCAACGCGTGCTTACCTTCGCCACGCTCTTGCTGTGCGCCACTATAATCGACAAGTGAAGATTTACACGCGCACCGGGGATACCGGTGAGACCAGCTTGATTGATAGCAGTCGGGTCTCGAAGGCTGCGGCCAGAGTCGACGCCTATGGGGAGGTCGATGAACTGAATGCTTGCCTTGGGCTCGTACTCGGTGCCAGGGTTGATCCAGAACTCGCCGATATTCTTGTCGATATTCAACGACATTTATTTTCGCTCGGAGCATCGCTTGCTGATCCCTCGGCCAAGATCGCGGATCAAGAGAAAGTGGGCGTTTGTACGGCAGATATCAAGAAGCTTGAGAACTGGATCGATCGTCTCGAGAGCGAATTGAGTCCACTGACCCGTTTTATTCTTCCAGGTGGTCATCCTGCCGCGGCCGCGGTGCATCTCGCTCGTGCGGTTTGTCGACGTGCCGAGCGGCGGATGGTTGCGATCAAGCACGAACTTCGCGAGACCGAGTCGATCGCTTATGTCAACCGTTTGTCTGATCTGCTGTTCGTGATCGCTCGTGTGATCAATGGTCGTGCCGGGGTGGTAGAGGAGAAGTGGTAGTGCCGGCGTTCGGAACCGATTCGAGCGAGGCCGCGTAGTCTCGCGTTTCCATATCTTCCTTGACAGTATCGAACACACGCCTGGCTAGTTCCTGGGAAATGCGTTCCCGAATGCGGCCGCACTCAACCAACGTCTCATCTGCTTCACTCTGGATCAGTACGTCCCAGCGATCGTGGGCGATGCCCTCTGGGCGGTCGGCAAATGCTCCCGATTCGCCGGAGGTATCAGAGGAGTGTCGATTGGCTGCGTACGTAGCGAGTGGGCTCCCGTTTATCAGCACTCGGACTATCCGAATTTGTTCCTTCGGAATGGTCTGACCGCCCCAGCGGAACTCAGTGGCGCCTGATAGGAAGAGGGATAATCCGTCCGCGGTCGGAATCTCGGCAAGCACCACCCAACCATCAGATTCTAGGGCGTTTCGCTCTTGCCGCTGCCTTTGACGATGAAACCGTAAGGTCGAGGTAAGCCTGAGTGCAAACAGGAAGAGTCCAAGCGCGATGGTGCCAGCGATAAAGTCCCGCATGATCCAATCAGAGAGAAGCCGCTCACTTCCGGCGACTATTTCAGTTTAGACCACTGGAAATGGCCTGTCAGCAATCTGTCGTCTGGATTTCGAAGAGTCGGTGGAGAGCAGGTGTCAGGAGCCGGCGTCCCGTGGCGTTCAAGGGTTGTTGTGACAGCCTCAGACGGACCGTAGTTCGTCGCATAGGGCTGGCGAGGTCGAGACCTGAAGTAGGATCTGGCGGACTTGGATCGCGAGGTGCGCGGCGTCAAGTGTCGTTCTGGCCACATCGGACAAGGGTGACCCGCCGCCGGAGCGGGTGGGTGATTGGACCGATGAGGGTCTGCCAGGTACGATCGAGACTACTACCGTCAGTGGCCACCTGGTTGCTGGCGCCGTCGTTGAGGTTTTGTCGCTGATTGGTAACTACCATGCCCTCCGCTATTGTGCATTACCAAGAGATCGCGTTGAAGGGGCGTAACCGACCGTGGTTTGTCGAACGTCTTGTGGCCAATATTCGGGCCGCTACTTCAGATCTTGCGATGCTTAAGGTTCGTGCATTGATGGGACGCATCGAGCTGCAGTACGAGAATGAGGACGACTGGTCTGAACTCAGGACACGGCTAGAGCGCCTTCCCGGAATCGCCAATTTCTTCCGCGCGATTCCGGCGCGTTGTGACCTTGAAGACATTGCGGAAACGGTGCTTCGCGAGCTTGGTGACCTGGAGGTCGAGACCTTTAGAGTGACCGCACGTCGGGCAGATAAGCGTTTTCCGTACCCGTCGCCTCAGATCGAGCGTGAAGTTGGCGGGCGAATTAAAGCCGCGCGGGGCTGGCGGGTAGACCTCACGCAGCCACAATTGACGGTTCGCGTCGAGCTACTCACCGACCAAGCGTTTTGTTGCCTCCGAAAGGAGTCCGGTGCCGGGGGACTTCCCAGTGGCACGAGCGGTAAAGTCGTCTGTTTGTTGTCAGGCGGGATTGATTCGCCAGTGGCGGCGTATCGAATGATTAAACGCGGCTGTCGTGTGCGGCTGGTGCATTTTCACAGTTACCCCATTCTGTCCAGGACCTCTCAGGAGAAGGTGGCCGAGATTGCTGAAGCATTGACGCAACGTCAGCTTGAGACGCGACTCTATTCGGTGGCTTTCGGCGAGATCCAGCGACAGGTTGTGCTCGCGGTCAAGCCCGCTCTCCGGGTAGTCGTTTACCGGCGTTTGATGCTGAGAATCGCCGAACGTATTGCTCGTTCGACAGGGTCGGTGGCACTGGTCACCGGTGATGCGGTGGGGCAGGTCGCATCTCAGACACTCGAGAATATCGCCGTTATTAATGACGTTGCGTCACTTCCGGTTTTGCGCCCCCTTGTCGGAATGGATAAGGAGGAGATTGTGCAAGAGGCGCGGAATTTGGGGACCTATCCAATCTCGATCATTCCTGATGAGGATTGCTGTACGTTGTTCACTCCAAAGCATCCGACTACGAGGGCCGGGGTTGGCCAGATCGAAGCTGCTGAGGTCCGCTTGAATGTCGATGAACTGGTCGAGATGGCAGTAAACAATGCGGAACGTACTGAATTACGTTATCCCACGCGGTTGACGTGAGTGTGTTGTCGTTCGTTAACGGCAGTGCGGGTGCAATTTTCCCGCGTAATAGTCGTTGAGTGCTTCGTGGGTGCTGCGAAAAGCGAGCTCGTCCCAGGGGATATCGGCATTGCTGAAGGTGCCGATTTCGAGGCTTTCGTCATCGTGAGCGAGCGTGCCGCCCGTCGCGGTGGCGGCGTATACGATCACAACCGGCGGCCTTCTCGCGTACGAGTAAATACTGATCAGGCCATCAAGGCGTACGTCGAGTCCCGCTTCTTCTCGGGCCTCCCTTATCGCCGCCGCACTCACGACTTCACCACGATCCACGTACCCACCTGGAAAGACCCAGAGTCCGTACCCTGGTTCAATGGCGCGTCGGACGAGCACGATGCGGTTGTCCGGCATGGTGATGATCGTTCCTACCGCTACTTTGGGGTCTAGATACAGCACATATTTGCATCCAGAGCAGACTAGTCGTTTCGGGTCTCCAGATTTGAGCAGCTTTAAGACAAGCTGCTGTCCGCACATGGGGCAGAAGCGGTAACCACCGGTGGTGTCATGAAGATGCATCGCGTCTCGGGGAACTGTAACTCGTCGACAGCGCAAACATTGGTTGAATGCGCTGCCGATGCTTCTGACCCGCCGGACGGTAACGTATAATCGCCGCTAATGTCCATTCTCAAAGTGGCCCGTATGGGGCACCCCGTGCTGCGTACGCGGGCTCGAGCCCTTGAACCGCATGAGATCGGCACGTCTCGAATTCAGCAACTCATCGACGACATGTTTGAGACGATGCACGATAGCCAAGGGATTGGTCTGGCTGGTCCGCAAGTGCACGAGAGTATTCGGTTATTCGTGGCCGGAGTCGACGATGAAGAGGGCGGGATGTCGCCAGTCGTGATGATTAATCCTGAGGTGAGTGCCGTTGGAGCGACGGTTGAGGAAGATTGGGAGGGATGCCTGAGCATCCCAGATATACGGGGGCGGGTCCCTCGGGCCACGAATATCCGCGTGACCGCGCTCGATCGTCATGGCAAAGCAATCTCACTCACAGCAGAGGGGTTTCCGGCACGGGTGATACAGCACGAGACGGATCATCTCGACGGTGTCTTATTCTTTGATCGAATGAAGTCATTCGAGAGCATCACCTTCCTGGATGAGTACTCAAGGTATTGGATCGGTAGTGAGCAGTAGACCGGGACACCCGCTCTATAGGGTCTACTGAGGGGCGTGTCTGTGAGTGTCTCTGTGCGCTGTTTGTGAATGGCGTCTTGGTGTCGCGGCCGGCGCGCCTGCGCTGTGGTGTCAGCGTACGGGTGGGAATTTTTTCACCGGAGATGCCTGGCGCCGGCTGTTTCCAAGTGGTTTCGCTTGATTGGGAGAATTGGGCGTTCTCCGGTACGTCTCAAAGCTCGGGCCGTGACCGGAGCGCAGGCCCCGTCGACCACGTCGGTCGTCCGGTCGACGCGTCAAGTTTGCCCGGGGGCGCGCCGTCGTTCGAGATTTCGTTCAGCGTCGAGTCGCTCGAGTTCTACGGTTGAATGGTCGACGTGGAGCATTGCGTCGGCGAGGGCACGATGCCCTGCCTGATCGGCGATGAGTGTATGCATGCGCTGGCACACTCGGCGATAGGCTGGATGTCCCTGCGGCGCTGTCCGCAGCTCAATCACGTGCATCGCTTCACGGGCGTTCATTTGCATACGGAACCGAATCCGGTACGCCATCGCGACTGCGTACTGCGCCAGCGTAGATGACTCTGTGGAGAGCGCTTGGTAGAGCTCACCGCTCAGGTTCATGACTCGCTGCCAGTCGTCAGTTGCACCGATCTCTTCGATCGCAGCTGGTGTCGTATGCCCGCAATCGGCTGAAAGTTCCTGCCATTCGATCGTGAGCATCCGATGTCGCTGTAGATCGCGGAACGCGCCGTAGTCCGAGAGAATATCGAAGCAGTACTGGGTACGTTCGAAGGCCCGTCCCGGACGATGTCGGCGATTGACGCGATCTCCCACATAGGCTTGGAGTAGCGATGCTCGGTCGTCTATTCCAAGTTGGCGCACGGCGGTTAAGAGCTGGTCCTCAGGTAGTCGGGATGATTCGTAAAGCGCGGCGGCGATTACTTTTATCTCGCCCTCGGGATCGAACTCCGTCAGGGTGACCTCGTCGCGCGGCTCTGCGATGGCGTCGTCCAGTAAGCGGTTGGCGACGGCTTTCGTCGCGCGGGCGGTGTCGGCGAGGTAGCGACTTGACCGAACCCCACGGTCCGGTCGGTCGACGCGGGTGAGAAAAGCAGGGATCATGGTGCGGAGTTCGATCAGCATCCGATCAGCACAGCTGCGGGCCTCGTCTAATGGGTGTGCGCGCATTCGCAGTAAGAGCTGTTCGAAGGCCTGTCCAGAGCCAAAAATTCCGACGTTTGACTGTGTTGCCGCAGGTAGCAGTCCACGCAGCGTGTCTAGTGCTTTGGCTCGAATGGCGGCGCGGTAGACCCCTTGGGAATCGCCTGTCGTCCGAGGATATCTGCGCTGAAAATAGGCTTCCGCCGGTTCGATCCACTGTGCGTATGTCTCGAATGCGTTGTCCAGCGTTGCGATGTACTGATCACGTAGAGGGTGGTCTTGCAACTCAGTGGGCACAAGGTATCGCCATCGTCCGTTCGGTCGATCTGTATATGGAACGTAGCGCGTCGATTGCTCGAGATAGGCCATGAGACGGCCTCGTTCCAGGATCTTCGTGAGAACGTTTGAGACACCTTCACAGGCGATGTGCGCGCCTCCGAGCTGTGCGACCGAATCGTCGCCGTACTCGCCGAAGACCTTATCGTAAAGGCGTTCTGCGCGGGTCAATCCGGTTGTGTTATTCCCGTTGTCTGAGGACACAGAGTCCAGGAATTCTTCGAGAAAGAGTCGTCGAACCGATTTGGCTGAACGCGAATATCGCGCGAACAACGCTCCTTTCACTACTTCTGGTAGATTACGTAACCCGAAGACCGCGCGATCGGGGTTAGTGAAGTACGTCGCGAGCGTTCGTTGCTCGTCGAGGGTGAACTGTTCGGCGGCGGTGGTGGAGTCAGGCACGCGTATAATTGTCTCGGTTTTTTCGATCGTGACCAATAAATCCCCGCATGACCAAGGTAGCGTCTGGTGTCGGGCGGGGCAATTTCGAATCGTCAGCGAGATGATCGCTGTGCTCTGCCGGCTTATATATCGTGGTGATTACGCTCATTCCCGGGTGTAACCCCGGCCCTTTCACAGGAACTGGCAACAATACCTATTTGTTCTCTGGGAGGACACCGACTCTGCTGGATGCCGGAACCGGAAAGGCGAAGCACCTTTCTGCTTTAAGCGAGGCGCTGGCCTCCGCTGAACTGGCGCAGGTGCTGATAACCCATGGACACCCGGATCATGCTGGTGGTAGCGACGCACTCAGGACTCGATGGGCTGAAGCTGTCTTTAGAAAGATGCCGTGGCCCGAACGCGATCAGTTGCAACTGGTCGACTATCTTCCCCTGAGCGATGGTGATCTCGTGCCGGCCGGGGACGACCGGCTGAGAGTCGTGCATACTCCTGGTCACTCCCCGGATCATCTGTGTTTCTACCATGAAGCGGAAGCCACATTGTACTCCGCGGACCTCGTCGTGGCCGGAAGTAGTGTTGTCATTCCGGCGACCAGAGGCGGAAGCCTGTCGGAATATCTCGCCTCTTTGCGGAAGATATTGGCCTTGGGCCCGACCCGCCTGTGTCCGGCGCATGGCCCGGTGATAGAGGACCCACCAGCGGTCCTCCACGCGTATCTCGAGCATCGCCAGCAGCGCGAAGATCAGATCATTTCGGCGTTACGCGAGGGCCTTCGACGGTGCGAGACGATTATGGATCATCTCTATCCTGGGCTGGACAATTCGCTCTGCGGCCTGGCACGGGAGAACGTACTGGCTCATCTGATCAAACTTCAGGAGGAATCCCGGGCTGATTGCGATGCGGGGGAGTGGCGGCTCCTCTAGTGACTGATTATGAGCGGTCTTTTGGATCGTCTGTTTCACCTTACCGAACAGGGGACGACTGCACGTACAGAGCTCTTGGCTGGGGTGACGACGTTCTTCACTCTGGCCTATATTGTCTTCGTACAGCCCGCGTTGCTCAGTTCGGTGGGACTCGATTTTGGTGCAGTGTTTGTGGCGACTTGCCTCGCGTCCGCGTTCGCCACTCTGCTGATGGCTGGACTGGCGAATTATCCGATCGCCGTGGCGCCGGCCATGGGACACAACTTTTATTTTGCCTTTACCGTGGTTGCAGCCCGCGGCGTACCGTGGGAGGTGGCGCTCGGCGGCGTGGCCCTTGCGGGTTTCCTGTTCATTGTCACTGCTGGTTTTGGACTGCGGGAAAGGCTCATCACTGCTATTCCCAACTCGCTGAAACATGCGATTGCGACCGGCATCGGGCTGCTCATCACCACGATAGGTCTACAGTGGGCTGGAATCATCGTAGCGTCTCCCGGTACTTTGGTGACCATAGGAGATCTGCGTGAGCCACCCGTATTGGTGGCGTTACTGGGTCTTGTCGTGACGTCCGTCCTCTGGGTCCGCGGCGTCCGCGGCGCAATTCTCTATGGCATTGTTATCACAACGGTGCTCGCCTGGGGAGCCGGCGTTGCGCGTTTTCATGGCGTTGCGAGTTGGCCCCCCTCGATTCTACCGACACTTGGTCACCTTGATGTCCTAGGGGCATTGCAGATGGAGATGGTGCCGGTCATTTTTGTATTTTTTTTCCTGGCATTGTTTGATTCTGTGGGCACGCTTGTCGCCGTTGGAGATCAGGCCGGACTGCTGCAGCACGGTACGCTCCCGAAGGCTCGTGGCGCACTGCTTGCCGACGCGATCGGCACGACGGCAGGAGCTGCGCTTGGGACATCCACGGTGACCGCCTACGTCGAGAGCGCGACCGGCGTGGCAGCGGGCGGCCGCACGGGACTCACTGCGGTCGTGATTGCGCTGCTGTTTCTCGTGGCACTGTTCCTGTCGCCGTTGGTGGCGATGGTGGGAGGAGGCTATGACGTTGGGGAGGGCCGGATCCTGTACCCTGTCGTGGCACCCGCTCTTATTTTGGTCGGCTCGATGATGGTGAGTGGCATCCGGCATGTTGTCTGGAGTGACCCGACCGAGGCACTGCCGGCATTTCTTACGCTCACGGTGATGCCTCTGTCGGTGAGCATCACTGATGGGATTGCATTCGGGTTCGTTTCGTACGCGCTCCTCAAAGTGGTTTCCGGGCGACGACATGAGGTCCACTGGTTAGTTTTTCTCTGCGCAATGCTCTTTATCTTGCGCTATGCATTGTTGACCTAGTGCGCTATATAGAAGCGTGTTCCCCGCGTGCTAGGATTCTCCCAGAGTGGGGGTGGGTATCCGTCTACTGTGCTCGATCGGGATTGAGCGATGACACTCGATGACGTCCGGGGGCATGTGGAGGTCCGACGACTGCTTGCACGTGCGGTGGAACGCGCGAGTCTACCGCCTTCCCTCGTGCTGACTGGCCCGGATGGAGTCGGTAAACGGCAAGTCGGTCTTGGGTTAGCGATGTTGCTCAACTGCGAGACGCTTCGGGACGACGGAACCCTAGCCTGCGGCGTGTGTCGCGCGTGTGAGCGGATTGGACGCGGGGTACATACCGATGTCATCCTCCTCGAACCTGGAGAGAGTGGAGCGATCAAGGTTGATGAGGTGCGGAGAGTGGTGGACCAGGCATCCTTTCGGCCGTTCGAGGGGCGGCGACGTGTCGTCATCATTGACGAGGCGGACCGATTGGTGCCAGAGGCGCAGAATGCCCTACTGAAGACGCTGGAGGAGCCACCGGCTGCATCTGTGTTTCTCTTGGTGACGGCTCGCTCTCAACTGCTCCTCCCGACGGTTCGGTCGCGGTGTCCCCAGTTGCGGTTTGGCAGCCTTACGGTCGCCGAGGTGGTCGATGTGCTCGTGACCCGGCACGATTTTGAGCCGGCGGCGGCACGGGCGGCGGCGGCCGCTGCTGATGGTAGCGTGGCTGGTGCACTAGAGGCGGGATCTGGGGACTATCTCCAGGCGCGGGATAGCGCAGCCGCTCTCCTTCGGGCACTGGCTTCTGGGCCGTCTGCCAAACGTCGACTCGAGAGTGGGAAGGAGTGGGCTGGCTCTCGCCGGAGCGCTCGTTCGAGCGCTGCCACCGAAAGGAACACTCTGACTCGGCGTCTACGAGCCCTGGGGACTCTTCTAAGAGATTTACACGTCATCGGGGCCGATGCGGATCGGCTCTCGTTGGCTAATCTTGATCTCGAGGCGAAGCTGACCGAGCTTGCCCGCTCGTACAACCTCGCTCGCGCGAGTCGCGGTTTCGAAAGCGTCGATCGTGCGGTTGTGGCTGTGGGTAGGAATGCTAGTCCGAAAGTTGTGGTGGACTGGTTGGCACTCCGGCTCTAGTAGGCACGCGAGATATAGCGAAGGTGTTACTAATGGAAGCACCGTCAGATACGAAGTCGTCGCGCTTTGTAAGCGTCAAGTTCGATGCGGTCGGGCGGTCACGGACCTTTCTCTTGCCTGATATTGATTTTGATCCGCAGTTGGAGCCAGGAGATCCCGTGGTGGTGCAAACAGGCGCACGGAAGTCTTATGGTGCGATTGTGCGCTCCGTGCCGGAGTCTGCTGAGCGAAAGGCGCCTGCGGCCGGCTCACCGATCAAGGTCCTGCGTCGGGCGACTCGGGAGGACGTGGTCCGTAAGTTACAGCACGAGCAACGAGAGCGTGAGGCCAAACGCGTTTGCTTATTGAAGATCAGGGAGCACGGATTGCCGATGAAGCTTGTCAAGGTCGAGCAGCTATTCGACGGCTCGAAGCTTATCTTTAGCTTCACGGCAGAAGGTCGTGTCGATTTCCGGGGATTGGTCCGGGAACTGGCCAGCGAGTTTAGAGTGCGAATTGAGATGTTGCAGGTTGGGGCACGGGACGAAGCCAAACTGCTTGGTGGCTACGGGACCTGCGGTCAACCGCTGTGCTGCACAACTTGGTTAGAGTCCTTCGAGCCAATCTCCATCAAGATGGCCAAACGGCAGCACCTCAGTTTGAATCCGTCCCGGCTCTCCGGGGTGTGTGGGCGCTTGAAATGCTGTCTCCGCTATGAACTTCCGAACGCGAAGGGTGAGATGCACGCTGGTTGTGCGCACGAGTCGACTTGTAGCCGAGCCGGTGGTGGGTGCGGTAAAGGGTGTGATTCTGGTGGGTGTGGGAGCTGTGCTCACGGCTAGGCATTTTTTAGCGTGGGGATCTCGGCGTCGGCTACCGCGTACCTACGGAGGCCAGCATGCGTGACAGTGGCCGGGTGCGGGTGGGCGTCACGATGGGGGACCCCGCGGGGATCGGTCCCGAGATTGCGCTGGCCGCGGTACGCGATCCTCGGGTGGAGGATGTGTGCGATACATGTTTGTATGGCCCGGTGCGTCCAGAGGAGCGGGCTCGGTTCGCGCCAGGGAAGCTGTCTGGCGAGGCTGGGCGTGTGGCGTTGGAGGCGATTGAGCAAGCGGTCCTCGATGCGTCGGAGGGGCGAGTCGATGCCATTGCGACCGGACCGGTGAACAAAGAGGCGTTGGCATTGGCTGGGGCCACGTGGCGGGGGCACACAGAATTGCTCGCGCACCTCACTGGGGTTGACGACGTTGCGATGATGTTTTACTCGCCGCAATTGTGTGTCGTGCTTGCTACGGTGCACGTGGCGTTATCTGAGGTGCCTGGGTTGCTGACGTTCCCACGGGTGCGGCGGGTACTGTCTCTCATGGCTGCCGAGTTACCAAGGTTTGGTATCGCCAGACCTCGTGTGGCTGTCGCGGGTCTCAATCCTCACGCCGGTGAAGGTGGCTTGTTGGGGAAAGAGGACGTCGAGGTGCTTGCGCCGGCCATAGCATCAGCTCGACAAGCCGGAATGGACGTGAGTGGCCCGTTTCCAGCTGATACTGTGTTTCGTCAGGCGATCGCTGGCCGATTCGATGCCGTTTTGGCGTGTTATCACGACCAGGGATTGATCCCGGTCAAGCTCGCTGCATTTGGCGAGGCGGTCAATGTAACGTTGGGGCTTCCCATCGTCAGAACCTCAGTCGACCATGGGACCGCGTTTGATATTGCGGGTCAGGGGATCGCTGATGAGACAAGCCTGATCCAGGCCATTCTGCTGGCGGCACGGTTGGCCGGCCAACCTGTGGCCACTGAGTCTGCTTCACTATGTCTAGCACGGAAGCCCGTGACGGCGAGAAGCTGATCGCCGACAATCGGAAAGCACGACATGATTACACACTGCTCGACACGTTCGAGGCGGGCGTCGTGTTACTGGGTACAGAGGTCAAGGCGATCCGTGAAGGGCGTGTGAACCTGCGCGATAGCTATGCCCGAGTGGAACAGGGAGAGGTCTTTCTCCTGAACGTACACATTAGCCCCTACAGTCACCGAGGTTACGCGGATCACGAACCACTGCGCAGGCGGAAACTGTTGTTGCAGAAGCGAGAAATCCGCAAGTTGATCGGAAAAACTGTCGAACGGGGTTTGACACTCGTGCCGGTGCGCATGTATTTCAAACGAGGGTTGGTCAAAGTGGCGTTGAGCTTGGCCAAGGGTAAGCGGGTGCACGATAAGCGTGAAACTCTCCGACAGCGAGAAGCGGATCGTGAGGCTCGTGCGGCGATCAAACGGCAATGACTGTGCTCGTTGTCGGCGGAACCGGTCAACTTGGCCTCGCAACGGTCCGTGCCTTCGCACGGGACTGTCACGTGGTGTCACCCTCACGTGTACACCTCGATCTTGCAGATCACGATGCAGTAATGCGGGTGGTGAGAAAGTCATCACCGCAAGTTGTCATCAACTGCGCGGCCTATAACCATGTTGACGCGGCGGAATCAAATCCGGTCGACGCCATGCAGGTCAATGGGTTCGGGGTCCGCAGTTTGGCTCAGGCCACGCGTGAGTGTGGCGCGGTGTTCGTGCACTACGGTAGCGATTTCGTATTTGACGGCAACGCCGATACACCGTACGACGAGTCGGTTGTTCCGGAACCTCAAAGCGTCTACGCTACGTCGAAGCTCTTGGGTGATTGGTTTGCCTGCGCCGCTCCTCAAGGCTATGTGCTTCGAGTTGAGAGTCTGTTCGGGGGAGGAGCGGAGACGGTGCCACTCGGTGGACGCCAGCTTGGGAGCACTCTCGATCGTATGGTCGACGCGATGCTCGCAGGAAAACCGGTCCGGGGGGTCACTGACCGTACGGTGTCCCCAAGTTATGTGCCGGACGTGGTTGCGGCAACTCGGGCTCTTCTGGACGGAGGAGCTAAGCCTGGGCTATATCACTGTGTCAATGGTGGACAGGCTACCTGGTTTGATGTCGCCGCGGCTGCGGCAGATCGACTTGGCTGTCGTTCACAGCTTTCACCGATCGTGATGGCCGATCTTTCGATGCTGGCTCCTCGACCGAAGTTTTGTGCGTTGTCGAACCGGAAGCTCGCGGCTGCGGGAGTGTCGCTTCCGACCTGGGAGGACGCGCTGGATCGTTACCTGGCGCTTCGAATGCGAGAACGTCATTGAGTCGGGGCTGTCCGGTAAAGCGTCTCTCACTTTTCGGACAACGGATGTCTTATCCGAGGATGTTGTCGACGAGGCGAGCTACGTACCGACCGATCGCGAGGCACGCGGTGAGACCGGGAGAGTCGATGCCGGCCGCGTGTATCAACCGAGGTTGCTTCGGGTCAGAACCGATTAGGAAGTCTGAGAACTCGGAGCCATCGGAACTCAGCTTCGCGCGGATGCCGCTGCCGCCAAGGCGGAGGTCATCGGGGGTTATGGCCGGGAGTAGTGTCCGAGTTGGTTCCACAAAGGCTTCCAGCGGTAGCCGGTCTTCTTCGAGGTCGTCTTTTGCTGTTTGGTAGCGAATCGTCGGGCCGACGGTCACGCTGCCCCATGTTGTGGGAGTAATGTGTACACCGAGGTGTTCGCCGACTGGAGCTGGCAATGGATACACTGGTCGACGGATGAGACGACGGGACGCGCCAATGAGCTCAGCGTATTCGCCGCGACAGGGGTGGATGCGGTACGCGCGTCCGCCTAATAACGAGGAGACCTCGTCAGCATGAAGACCAGCGGCGTTTACGACCGTGCGTGCCAGGATAGTTTCTGCAGGTGTTCGGAGTTCAAGGCCGTGCGGACCTGTATCACCTCCAACGAGTGGTGTTCCCGGCAGTACCATGACCTCTCGTTCCAGTGCGTCTTGGCGGAGCGCACGGAGCAGGGCTTCTGCTTCGACGATACCGGTCGAGGGCGACCAGAGCGCGCTGTGGGCGGCTACGTTGGGTTCGAGTCGGTGGAGGAAATTGGTATCCACGACTTCCAGATCGTCGACTCCATTCCCGCGGCCTCGTTGGGCCAAATCTTCGAGCCGTGTGACATCATCCCTGGTGCCGACGATTAATTTTCCACAGCGACGATGGGGAATCTGACGTCGCGCGCAATACCGATACAACGCTTCGCGCCCTTCGACACAGAGCCGAGCCTTGAGAGAGTCGGTTGGGTAGTAAATGCCAGCATGAACGACGCCGCTGTTATGGGTGCTGGTCTCAATGCCAACTCGCGAGTGACGCTCCAGCAAGCAGATTGTTCGGCGGGGTCGGGCCGATTGGAGGGCGCATGCCAGACCGACGACACCGCCACCGACAATGACTAAATCGACGGCTTCCATTCTACGATCTACTATAAGCCAGCTGGCGTCTAAGTCAGGAGATGCACCTCCTACTTCGCCTCATCACGGTTACGTGGACATTGACCTGGGTTGGCGAGTCCTCTAGTGTGAATGATCAACGTCGGATTTTGATTTATGTCGAAACGCGCAATTATTACCGGGATCACCGGACAAGACGGTTCGTATCTTGCGGAGTTACTCCTGGAAAAAGGGTATGAGGTCGTCGGGGTAACCCGGCGCCTGAGTGCGCCTAATCTGCAGCGGATTGAGCATCTGCGTAGTCGGATCGAGCTTCGGCCAGGTGATCTGCTCGATCAGATGTCCCTGCTAAAGGTCGTGGATGAGGTGCGGCCCCATGAGTTTTACAATTTGGCAGCCATGTCGTTCGTCCCGGCATCTTGGGATCAACCGATGCTCACTGGCGAGTACAACGCCCAGGGGGTGACTCGTATTCTCGATGTGATCCGTCGCCTCGACACTTCGATACGGTTTTACCAAGCGTCTTCCAGTGAGATGTTCGGGAAGGTTCGAGAGACTCCGCAGACCGAGGATACGCCGTTTTATCCCCGTAGTCCGTACGGGGTGTCCAAGGTCTTCGCGCATTACATCACTGTGAACTACCGTGAGAGCTATGATTTGTTTGCGGTGTCGGGTGTCCTGTTTAACCATGAATCGCCCCGTCGGGGACTGGAGTTCGTAACTCGTAAGGTGTCCGATGGGGTTGCTCGAATTAAGCTCGGATTGGCGGATCACCTCGCGCTCGGAAATCTGGGTGCTCACCGAGATTGGGGGTTCGCCGGTGACTACGTCCGTGCGATCTGGGCTATGTTGCAGCAGGAGCGTCCGAGTGACTATGTGATTGCGACGGGTATCAGTCATTCCGTGGAAGAGCTTGTGCAGGCTGCCTTCGACCACGTCGATCTTGACTGGCAAAAATATGTCAAAACTGATCCGGGTTTGCTTCGTCCAGCGGAAGTTGATCACTTGATCGGTGATGCGACGAAGGCCCGGACGGAACTTGACTGGAAGCCGGAGGTTGACTTCCGGAGATTGGTCCAGATGATGGTCGATGCGGACTTGAAACGGCTGGAAGACGGACCGGTGAAAGGGGTTGCTTGACGCTAGCGCTGCCTGGCGGCCCGAGTGAGGTGAAATGACACCGAAGCGGTCGTCGAGTGCCGTCCGAGGCTCGCGCCAGAGAGGGCGTACCGCTGGCAGGCCCTCTGTGGCTGTCGTAACGACCGTCTTCAATGCCGAATTGTTCATCGAGTCTGCTATCCGAAGCGTGCTTACGCAGCGAGGGGTCGAGGTTGAGCATGTCATCGTGGATGATGGCTCGAGTGACCGGACGGTTGACGTCGCTAACGGTATCTCCGACTCCAGAGTTCATGTTGTACCGGCGGGCCGAGTCGGCCGAGCCCGAGCGCTCAATTTAGCGTGGCACGCGACGGAACAAGAGTTTGTCGCAATGCTGGATGCAGACGATCTAGCCCATCCAGTCCGCCTGTTCACGCAGCTTCGCTTCCTGCAATCTCGACCGGAGTTGGCTGCAGTGGGAACCGGTCCATTGAGGTTTAACGCGAACGAAGCTCCGATTTGGCCAATCATCGAGAAGGCGCCAGGCGGGCGAGAAATCAGCTGGGAACTTCTGTATCGCAACCCGTTCTGTCATTCGTCCATGTTGTTCCGGCGTTCTGCGTTGCAGCGCGTGGGTGGCTACGACGAGCGGCGTTCTTCGCTGCTTGACTGGGATCTGTATACACGTCTAAGCGAAGTAGGATTTCAGCTATACAAGTTTGCGACGCCGTTAGCAGCGAAACGCGTGCATCAGCAGCAGCACTTCGAACGTTCCGCAACAGTCCCGACCGCGCTTCGGGCATTCGCGCTGCAATGGCGCGGATTGTCTCGGCTACGTCGAACCCGGTTTCACGTGCCGCTGCTCGTCATGCAACTCGGGGTTCGATTTGTGCCGTGGCCCCAGGGTGGGGGAAAGCGAGTAGCGCCGGCCCGTTCTTCGGTGTGACCGTGTGCGGCGGACCGTGCTGGCGGCGCTGCCGAGCGCTCTCGGTCGAATATGCCTCCAGTCGGTTGACTGGTGAGCGTAGTGTCTTGTCTGATGCGTGCTGGTCCGAACGGAGTCCATGAGTTGTTCAGACAGGTTTTGTTTGCCAGAGTTCGTTGTCTCTTTCTTGGTTCGTTGTGGCCATCCGTAGCGTTCTCTGCAGCTGTTCCTATCATGTACGTGGTTCCTACCGAAGCTCGACTCTATCGTCAGGTAATGACTTACAACCATCCGGGTGTGTTTGGCGGAGCTTTGCCGGATGCCTCTATGGGGGATGCTCTGTGAGGTGGTCAAGCGTTTTGCCTGTGTCCGATTTCATCTTCGATCGTGCGACGGTTGCATGACTTCGACCTGGCTTGAGCGCAGCACGAAGATCGTCCTACTCCTGTCGATATTTGTTGCGGGCCTGTTCGCCACGCAGGCGACTGGCAGTCGATCGGAGTTGCCCTGGGTGTGCGGGCTGGCGCTGGTCGGTTCCTATGTCGGAGCACGGTATCTGCGGTCGAGCCTCATTCTCGACCATGTGGTCATGCAGGGGTGGCTTGTATTGGCCTATATGGCCCCTGGGCTGGTGGCGTACGAGGTAGGTGGATTCCTTTCTTGGGATCTGAGCCCGTGGTATGCCGGAGTCACAGGGGCGGTGTTGGCCACCGCGGATCCGACCCGCTGGCATTTGCCGCCGGTATGGCGGACACCTCTGGCCGCTTGGGCGGTCGTTATTGCACTTTCGTGGCCTGTTGTCTGGTTGCGTGAGTTGGATTTTATGCCGTCACTGGTCGCGACCGCGGAAGTGACGAGTAATCGCTTGGGTGTACGACCAACAAATGTCAATTTGTGGATGTTGACCGTGGTGTTGACGCACGGCATCGGTCTACTGTGGGTCGACTGGTTATTTGCGACCTTTTCACGAGGGCAGGTGGCGCGTTTCCAACGGGTTGTCCTACTCCCGCTTGCATTGGGCTGCGTAGCGTCCTGGTTGGTCGCGGCATATCAGTCACTCTTCGATATTAGCTTCCTGAATCTGCGGCACTGGGTTTTCTATGGTCGGGCTTCTGGTCTGTCGATGGATGCAAATCCTTTTGGGATGATGGCAGCCGTGTGGGGGGCGATCGCCGTCGCTTTGGTGTTTTGCCGGGCGCGAAACCGCCTGCGAATGGAAGCGATACTGGGCCTTGCGGGTCTTCTTCTTGTCGTATCGTGGTACGGCCTGTGGATCTCCGGTTCGCGGTCATCCATGATGGCTGGGGCGGTGGTGCTGTGCTTTATCTTGCGCTGGGGAATGCCGGCAGCCCTCACCACAGGGCGACGCACTCTCGTGGCCCTTTTCGCGATTGCGTTCGTCGCCGCAGCGACGGTTCTCGTGATTCCAAGCGCGGACGTTACCGGACCGTGGACGAGGCTTCGCTCCACCCTGCCGTCGGCGTCTTTTGATTCGGTCGTGGCGTTCCTTGTGGAGATGTGGGAACGTGACGGCTACGGTCGTACTGCCGTAGCGATGATCGCCGATTTCCCATTGGTTGGAGTGGGGGTCGGGGCGTTTCATGCGCTCGTTCCAGACTTTGCATTCCAATTGGGCTACCCCGACATTCCCGGCGACAACGCGCAGAACTGGTTCCGTCATCAATTTGCGGAATTCGGTTTACTCGGAAGCGTCGGGTGGATCGTGTGGGTGGGGATGTTTCTGTGGACATTGGCCAGGGGGCGAGTGATTGAGGGCGAAGCCGAGCACGCCGGTCTTGTGCGCGGTGCGCTTGTTGCGCTCGGCGTGGCGTCTTTGGTGGGGATGCCGACTCAGGAGGTCTCCCTCGCATTTACTTTCTGGGCTCTGGTTTTCTGGTACGTGCAATTGGTAGTGATACCGGCTGGGGGCCTGCTCGTTCGTCGCGAACTATGGATCGGTGTTTGGCTTCTTGCTTGCGTGCATCTCGTTGGTTTTGCTTATGCCTCATCGTCTGACCTTCGTGTGCCATTTCGTGCCAAGCAAGCCAACTGGGACTATGGATACGGTTTTTATGGGCTAGAACAGGTGGAGGACGGTCAACCGTTTCGGTGGACGACAGGTCGGGCCGTTGTCACCATGGAGTTTGCCGGTGATGTCATGGAAGTGACCGCGTGGATCCGCCACCCCGACGCACGCGAGCATCCCGTCGACCTAAAGTTGTGGCTCGATGGCGAGTTATTGCTGGACCGCCGGCAGGAGAGTGGTGAGTCGCTGACCATGAGGGTGGTCCGCCAGCCGGGTCAGGATCGGGTGGTTCTTGAGGCCTGGGTGAGTCGCACCTGGAGTCCCGTTGATTATGGAGGTCAGGATCGACGCGCACTCGGAACGGCCCTGAGCTGGGGGTTTGCGGATGCAATGGACGACGGATGAAACCGAGTTCGAGCGCCGGTATAGAGGGGTGGTTACAACTTCTGTGCGATGGCGGCGTAGTCGACGTGCGTGAAGAGTAGGGCGTTGATTTTGTCGACATTCCCGTTGAATGTGCGCCAGCGCTCGATGTGTTCGTCAGGGAGCTCGATCGGTGGGTCCACTCGCTGCAATTTGGCTTCTTCCTCTGCGGGCGAGCTGAACTCGAGGGTCGTTCGTTGGAAACCGCTCGCCTCGACGAGAAAACGTAACGTTTCGGGCGGCACCGGTCTTTCGTGGGTGATGTCTCGAAGATAAGGTCCAAAGAACGTGGACCAGGAATTGACGTTTAGCGTTTCGAGGATGAT
>CAZPZZ010000008.1:26432-56122 GCA_964591245.1 uncultured Vicinamibacteraceae bacterium
CATTGAGCAGGGCCAGAAATTCACCCCGACCGCAGCCGACATCGAGAACGGTCGAGGGCGCGTCTCTGAAGTGATCTCCGTAATGTGAAAGGCGTTCACCGATTTCGGCCTGGCTACCTCGGAACGTTTCTTCGAACGCAACATATTGGTAGGCGTTCTGAGCGCGAAACGAAGAAGTTGACGGGGGGGCCGTGTGGGCGTTGGGTACAGGGGAAAGTGGGGTCGTTTGTTCAGGGGGGGCGTCGAGCAGTGCTTCGAGCTGGCGCTTCAGGGAAAGTTGTCGGCGCTGCATGACTGCTACGCTTGAGTCCTGTCTTTCGAACAGATCCTCATTGGCGCGACGAAGCAGGGCTGTTTCCTCGCGGTCCTTGGTGTCCACGAAGGCCGCCATTCGCTGGGACCATGCTGCGACCCAGTGTTCGAAGATGCAAAGTGCCTCCAGTTCTTGTCGGACCAACGTCAGGACTGACGTGACGGACTCTACTGTCTGCCTGTGCATGTGAGCTGCCTGGGTGAGCTGGGCGGCGATAGCGTTGTTTGTGTGAGTTTGTCTGTCCACGACCGGTTTGATGACTGACCAGACGAGTTCCCGAACCCGGCGGAGCCAACGACCGCTATGGGCGGGGGGGGCGATCGGCGTCTCAATGAGCGTGCTAAGTCTGTCCAGTGCGGAGGTGTCAATCTCCGGCGGTGGGTGAGGTATAGCTGGAAGGGCTTGTCTGGCTCGATCGAGCGAGGCTAAAGCCTCTCGAAATAATCGCTCGGCTTCTTCTCGCTCGCGCTTTAGACGGCGTAGATCTTCGGCGCTAACGGTGCGTTCAGTCATACATGTACGGCCTACCGGGCCTCGTAGAACTTAACCGTTGGATACGACGCCATCCAGAGGGCTGCTAGCGGTGGCGTAGCGGCGGCGTGCGATCCGGCCAGCTCGAGAAGCCAGACGCCCGGCGGCGACCGCGTACCTCATCGCCTCGGCCATGGCGATTGGATTCTGCGCACCTGCGATCGCCGTATTCATCAAAACGCCGTCTACACCCAATTCCATCGCAAGAGTTGCATCCGAGGCGGTACCCACGCCTGCATCCACGATTACAGGGACCCCGACGAATTCCTTGATAAGGCGAATATTATTGAGATTTTGAATGCCCAGGCCAGACCCAATGGGCGCTCCCAACGGCATCACTGCTGCGGCGCCGGCGTCTTCGAGTTTGCGGCAAATGACCAGGTCATCATTCGTGTAAGGGAGCACGACGAAGCCTTCCTTGACGAGGACTTCGGTTGCCTTGAGGAGACCGGCGTTGTCTGGGAAAAGGGTGCGTTCGTCGCCGATGACTTCAAGCTTGACCCACTCGGAGAGGCCGGCTTCGCGACCGAGACGGGCGGTCCGTATAGCGTCGTCGGCGGTATAACACCCCGCCGTGTTCGGAAGCAGCGCGAAGCGGTCGGTATCGATGTAGTCGAGCAGCGATTCCTTGTCTCGATCGTTGATGTTGACTCGGCGGACGGCCACGGTGACCAATTCCGCCCCAGAGGCCTCATGAGCCCCTTGCATTACCGCGTTCGAGGAATACTTGCCTGTGCCGATGATGAGTCGGGAGGAGAAGGTTTTCCCCGCAATTGTGAGCGGATCACTGTTCATGGATGAAGACACCAAGTGTTGCGCCACCCCTTGAGTTGTGCCGTTATCCGCCCCCGACAAAATTGACAATTTCGATCTGATCTCCCGGTTGCACGAGTGTTGCATCGAAATGCGCTCGTTTGAGCACTACGAGGTTGTGTTCGACGGCAACTCGTCGGGAGTCAATCTTGAGCTTGTGCAGGAGACGGTCAACAGTGAGCGGCTCGGTAAGTTCGAAGGGATCGCCGTTTAGCGTGATGCGCACGTCGCTCCGGTTTTTTGGCCAGCGTGGCCACAGATACTAGTGTTCCGAGCGTATCGTGCGGACCTTTGTGAAGTCAAGGGTAAGCGACTGTTCTGTCAGGGGTTAGAGGGTTTTCCTGAGGGTGTGTGTGCGAAATTGACTTGTCTAAGGCGCCCGAAGTACGATGCCTGTCAGGAGCCTGTAGGTGTTGGCTAGTTGCGTGATTGCGCGCCGACACCTAAATTTTTGCGTCGAGCTTGAGAAGTTTTTCACAAGCTAAAGCGCGATAATTATTCTGAATCACGCACATTAGTGAGTAAGTGTGAGCCTTCACATCACCCGCAAGGGGCTTCGGTTACCGGTTAGCGGTGAGCCCGACCAGACGATCGAGTCCGGCCGCATGGTATCCCGCGTCGCTTTACTGGCCAGTGACTATCTTGGGCTGCGCCCGACTATGCATGTGGCGGAGGGGGACGATGTTCGCCGTGGGCAGCTGTTGTTCGAGGACAAGAAGCGACCCGGTGTGCGTTTTACTGCTCCAGGGGCCGGTACAGTCCGGGCAGTTCACCGTGGGGACCGGCGCAGTTTTCAGTCAATTGTTATTGACCTGAGTCGGGAGGAGCGTGAAGGGCGAGCGGGTGCGGTAACCCAGTTCCGTTCATTCTCTGGTGGTCATCCTGGCGGGTTGCGAGGGGATGACGTGCGGGAGCTGCTCCTTGAATCGGGGCTCTGGACCGCACTCAGGGCACGGCCGTTTAGTCGGGTTGCCGATCCGGAGACGCGTCCTCACTCAATCTTCGTGACGGCGATGGATGCAGAGCCGCTTGCTCCGAGCGTTGACGTGGTGCTCGAAGGAAAGCACGGACCATTCGAGCGGGGCGTGGTTGCGCTGTCTCGGCTCACGGAGGGGCGAGTCTTTGTCTGCACGGCGCCCGACGCCGCTGTGCCCGTACCCGATAGCCCGCAAGTCCAGCGTGAGGAGTTTGTGGGGAAGCATCCAGCCGGGAACGTTGGTTTCCATATCCACCGACTCGATCCGGTTGAGCGTGGCAAATTGGTGTGGCACATCGGTTATCAGGATGTGGTGGCAATCGGTCAGCTCTTCGACACCGGTGAGCTAGCCGTCGACCGTGTGGTGGCTCTGGCCGGTCCCTCTCACCCGGCGCCGCGGCTCGTTCGCACTCGTTTGGGTGCATCGACCGCGGACCTGTTGCAGGACATGTCTCGGGACGAAGATCTCCGAGTTTTGTCCGGGTCGTTGCTTGGGGGACGGCGAGCAGACGATGCCATGATTGGCTTTGTCGGACGGTATCACAGGCAAATTTGTGTGCTGCGTGAAGGGCGCAAACGCGAGCTGCTTGGCTGGCTGGCGCCAGGCCTCAGTAAGTTTTCTGCGTCTCGCGCCTTTCTGTCAAAGCTCGTACCTGGGCGCCTATTCTCTCTGACGACGTCAACCAATGGGTCCAGCCGGGCCATTGTGCCGATTGGCCTCTATGAAGGGGTCATGGCCATGGATCTTTTGGCGACACCACTGCTCCGTGCCTTGGCCATGCACGATGTCGAGAGGGCCGAAGAATTGGGGTGTCTGGAGCTCGACGAGGAAGATCTTGCGCTCTGTAGCTTTGTCTGCCCGAGCAAGATCGATCATGGCGCCGCGCTTCGCGCGGTACTAACCACACTCGAAGCAGAAGGATGAAACGCAATTCAACGGTAGACGTCGAAAGGGCTCTCTCGGTATGAAGCTGTTGCGAGATCTGCTCGACACGCAGGCCCGCCACTTCGAAAAAGGAGGCCGGTTCGAAAAGTTGTACCCGCTCTGGGAGGCGCAGGATACCTTTCTGTATACGCCTGGCGAGGTAACCCGAGCTGCGCCCCACGTGCGTGATGCGCTCGACATGAAGCGGCTGATGATGACTGTCGTCATCGCGCTTGTTGGCTGTATCTACATGGCGCTGTACAACACCGGCTATCAAGCACATCTGGCCATCGAAGCAGGGGCTCCCCCGCTTGACGTGTGGCAGACGAGAGCCATGGAGTGGTTGGGCCTGAGTTTTGCGTCAAGCGACATGTGGGCCTGTCTTGTCCACGGCTCTCTGTATTTTGTGCCGGTGCTGGCCGTAACGTTTGTGGTCGGCGGGTTGTGGGAGGTGTTGTTCGCGGTGGTGCGAGGCCACGAAGTCAACGAAGGGATGCTCGTCAGTGGCATGCTCTTTCCACTGATTCTGCCCGCGACGGTTCCGTTGTGGCAGGTGGCTCTCGGTTTCTCGTTCGGTATTGTGGTTGGCAAGGAAGTTTTCGGTGGCACTGGCATGAACGTGCTGAACCCGGCGCTCACGGCACGAGCCTTCCTGTTTTTTGCCTATCCGGGAGAACTCTCGGGTGATGCGGTGTGGATTGCTGCGGGTACGACAGCCGATGGGGTCAGCGGCGCGACAGCACTGGCTCGTGCTACCGAGAGTGGCTTGGCTGGCGTCACGGAAATGACCGACGTGTGGTCGGCATTCATGGGCTTTATCCCAGGCTCGATGGGGGAGACGTCGGCGTTGGCCTGTCTTGTCGGGGCGGTCTTGCTTGTCGGGACCGGCATCGGATCCTGGCGCATCATGGTGAGTGTGCTCGTTGGAACTCTGACTACCGCCTGGCTACTGAATATGGCCGGCTCGGTGACCAATCCATACTTCGAGATTACGCCAGTTTGGCATTTTCTTCTCGGAGGGTGGGCGTTCGGCACTGTGTACATGGCGACCGATCCGGTGACCGGACCGGCAACCCTCAGTGGACACTATGCCTACGGGTTTCTCATCGGTTCGCTCGCAGTGCTCATTCGGGTCGTGAATCCTGCCTACCCGGAGGGTATGATGCTGGCAATTCTGTTCATGAATCTGTTTGCTCCGTTGATCGACTATGTTGTGGTGCAGACCAACATGCGTCGAAGGAGGCTGCGCCATGCAAGGTAGCATCGGGTACAACCTTGGGTTTGCCGCTGCTGTCTGCTTGGTCTGCGCGGTGGTCGTATCGTCGGCAGCGGTGACATTGGCCGACCGCCAAAGTCGGAATGCGGCGCTCGATAAGCAGCGAAATGTGCTCGTAGCGGCAGGCTTGGCCGCCGATGATGAGTCGCTCAGCGCGGAGGACGTGGCGGCTCGTTTTGAACCTATCTCGCAGGTCCTTGTGGATCTTGTGTCCGGTGAGGCGGCCGACGGGGTGGATCCTCTTGGCTTTGACCAGCGTGCCGCGGCCCTAGACCCGGCACGAAGTCGTGTCGCACCGGAGAACGCGGCTCGGGTGGTGCGTCTGCCTGAACAGGCGCTTGTCTACGAAGTGCGAGACGGCGAGGGGCAACTCGAGTTGGTCGTGGTACCGGTCGAAGGATTAGGGCTCTGGGGAATGTTGTACGGTTTTGTTGCCTTCGAAGGTGACTTAAGAACGTTACGTGGGCTGACCTTCTATGAGCATAAGGAGACGCCAGGTTTAGGGGGAGAAGTTGACAATCCCCGTTGGAAGGCCCTGTGGCCTGGTCGTCAGGCGTTTGACGACTCAATGCGTCCCGTTATCGGTGTGATCAAGGGTTTGGCCGGTTCGGTGGAGGAGAGCCCCTACGAGGTCGATGGCCTGTCAGGGGCCACGATCACCAGTCGAGGGGTCACCAACTTGCTGCAGTTCTGGTTGGGAAGTGAGGGATTTGGACCCTACTTGTCCAGATTGCGTGCGCAGAGGCAAGGGAGCGATTGATGTCGAAGACACGTGACGCGCTCATCGACCCGTTATTCAACAACAACCCCATCGCGCTGCAGGTGCTTGGTATCTGCTCGGCGTTGGCGGTGACGACGCGGATGGATACGGCGTTGGTAATGAGCGCTGCGGTCGTCTTTGTTTTGTTATTCTCGAATCTGTTCGTCAGTGTGCTACGCAACCAGATTCCCACGAACATTCGCATTATCGTACAGCTCACCATCATTGCGTCACTGGTGATCGTCGTCGATCAGATTCTTAAGGCGTATTTGTTCGAGATCTCGAAGCAGCTGTCGGTCTTTGTCGGGCTTATCATCACGAACTGCATCATCATGGGGCGGGCGGAAGCGTACGCCATGCAGAATCCACCGACGATGAGTATGATCGACGGCATCGGTAATGGCCTCGGTTATGGAGTCGTTCTGGCCGGAACGGCGGTCATTCGGGAGCTCTTCGGGGCAGGTTCGTTATTCGGAGTACCTGTTCTCGCCCTGGCGAGTGAGGGCGGTTGGTACACGCCTAACGGTCTCATGGTGCTCTCGCCGGGCGCCTTCTTCATCATTGGGTTCTTTATCTGGGCGATTCGCGTCTGGAAACCCGATCAGGTGGAGCAGGATTAAGGCTATGGAGCACTACATTAATCTTGCGGTCAAATCTATCTTCGTCGAGAACATGGCGTTGGCCTTTTTTCTCGGGATGTGCTCATTTCTTGCTGTATCCAAGCGTGTCTCGACGGCAATTGGTCTTGGCGCGGCGGTTATCTTTGTTCTGACCGTCACCGTGCCCATGAACAACGTGGTCTACAACTACGCATTGAAGCCGGGGGCTCTGGCCTGGGTGTCTCCCTCTCTTGCAAGCTATGACCTTTCCTTTCTTGGTTTTCTGACGTTTATCGGGACCATTGCCGCGATGACGCAGATTGTCGAGATGACCCTGGATCGGTTTGTACCAAAACTGTACGCGGCGTTGGGGATCTTCTTGCCGCTCATTGCGGTGAACTGCGCGATTCTGGGGGCCTCGCTCTGGATGATGGAGCGAAACTACGATCTTGCCGAGAGCACGGTGTTTGGTTTTGGATCGGGCGTCGGATGGGCCCTGGCTATCGTGGCGCTTGCGGGAATTCGTGAGCGGCTTCGGTACAGCAACCCGCCAGAGGGGCTTCGGGGACTCGGATTGACCTTTATTATCGTTGGACTCATGGCCATAGGATTCATGGCGTTCGCTGGAGTTCAGCTGTAATTGGAACTGGTCCTATTCGGGTTTTTGCGCGTGCTTCACCGGACCAAGGATGTGTCGCTCGCTGTTTGTCGTGTGATGTGTTATTCCCCTCTTTTGTCTAGCTTCTTAAGGGGAGGGGAGCAGGCTTTACTTCTTTTTTTCGCAGACCGCGCGGGTGTGCGGTTTGGCTATCGCCAGCCGCGATGAACAGGTCGACTCTTTTTGTAGACCGAACGCGGCTTGAAGGTCATGTCTCATGATTACTGTCATCCTCGGGGTTGGCATGTTTACGGTCACCATCGTGACGTTGGTGGGTTTGCTGATGCTGGCGAGGCATCAACTGGTTGCGACTGGTGATGTGACGATCACAGTGAATGGCGACCCAACCAAGGGGATTGAGACCAGTGCCGGTAGCACGCTGCTAGGCACCTTGGCCGCGAACCGCATCTTCATTCCTTCTGCCTGCGGAGGGAAGGGAAGCTGCGGTGTCTGTACCGTCAAGGTTACCGGTGGCGGAGGCGCGATCCTGCCGACCGAGCTCAGTCACGTTTCTCGGGGCGAGGCCCGGGACGGAGTGCGATTGTCCTGCCAGGTGAAAGTCAAGCAGGACATGGCGGTTGAGCTACCGCCAGAGATATTCAGTGTCAAGCAGTGGCGTTGTAAAGTGCGGTCGAACCACAACGTTGCCACCTTCATCAAGGAATTGGTGCTGGAGTTACCGGAGGGGGAGTCCGTACCGTTTCGGGCTGGTGGCTACATTCAGATCGAGGCGCCTCCTGGCATCGTTGAGTATTCCAACTTCGACATCGAAGAAGAATACCGTCCGGACTGGGACAACTTTAATCTCTGGCGCTACGTATCGACGCTGGAGGAGCCGGTCACCCGTGCTTATTCGATGGCGAATTATCCAGAGGAACGTGGCGTGATCATGCTGAACGTGCGCGTGGCCTCACCTCCACCGCGTGCCCCGGAAGGGATCCCGCCGGGTAAGATGAGTTCGTACATCTTCAGTTTGCAGCCGGGTGACGAGGTTACGATCTCTGGTCCTTTCGGCGAGTTCTTCGCCAAGGAGACTGGCGCTGAGATGATGTTCATTGGTGGCGGGGCAGGCATGGCGCCAATGCGATCCCACATATTTGACCAGTTTCGACGCTTGAAAACGGATCGCAAAGTAAGTTTCTGGTACGGTGCTCGAAGTCTCCGCGAAGCGTTTTATGTAGAAGATTTCGATACTTTGGGGCGCGAATACGAGAACTTCGAATGGCATCTGGCTCTCTCAGAGCCTCTTCCGGAAGACAACTGGACGGGGGACACCGGCTTTATCCATCAGGTTGTGCTGGGTAATTACCTTGAGACTCACCCGGCCCCGGAGGACATCGAATACTATCTCTGTGGTCCTCCGATGATGTTGAAAGCCTGTATGGACATGCTGGATTCGTTAGGCGTCGAACGCGAAAATATCCTCTACGACGATTTTGGGTAACTACCCACAGGACGCTGTGTTGACGGTGTGGCCCCGCGTTTGGGGATACATTTTATCGCGCCTTTCTCGGTTCGTGTTCGGCATGGCTGTGCTGCTGGGGTTGGCCTGTACCGGCGCCTGTCGCTCCGCGCCCCCTCCTTCTGCGACCCATCTTCATACGTTTGAAGGGATGACCATGGGAACTACCTATACCGTACGAACGGTAACGGGGCGCCCGTGGAATTTGTCTGAACGCGAACGAATTGGCACCTTGATTCAGTCGACACTTGACGAGATTGAGGCCAAGATGTCGCACTACGACACGAATTCGGAGTTGTCTCGATTTAACCGGATCCAGGGGGCAGCACCATTTACGGTTTCGGCCGACACGTTTGAAGTAGTGCGCCTGGCCCAGGAGATCAGTGTGCTCACAGGCGGAGCACTGGATATCACCGTGGGGCCTCTGGTGAATGCCTGGGGTTTCGGTCCAAGCGAACCCGTGCAACTTCCGCCGGATCCTGGGCAGCTTGCCAGGCTGGAAGCACGTGTTGGTTATGATCAGCTCACGCTGGACCCCGTGTTGTTGACCCTGACCAAAAAGACGCCTGGACTTGAATGTGATCTGTCTGCGGTAGCCAAAGGCTACGGAGTAGACCGTGTGGCAGACGTGTTGGCCGAGGTTGGCGTCACTCGGTTCATGGTCGAGGTTGGCGGTGAAATTTCGGCCGTCGGTCTCAACCAGCAGGATCGGCCGTGGCGGATTGGGATAGAACGTCCAACGGCTGAAGGTGGGATCGAGACGGTGGTGCCTCTACGGAACCACGCAATGGCGACGTCCGGTGACTACCGGAACACGCGGGAGATCGAGGGGCAACTTGTTTCGCATACCATTGACCCTCGGACTGGTCGACCGGTCGATCACCAACTCGCGTCCGTGAGTGTCATTTCGGAGCACTGCGCCGTTGCTGATGGGCTGGCCACGGCGCTCGAGGTGCTCGGTCCAGAACAGGGTTATGCACTGGCGGTTCGCCAGGGATGGGCGGCATTATTTCTCGTGCGGCTTGATGATGGTACGGTCACGGCGCGGACTACGCCGGCTTTCGACCGAATTATCTCTGAGTCGTAGTTGGCCGAATAGAATTGAGATCAATGGCTCTTTTCTTACTCACGCTTGGCGGCATGCTGTTCGTCATGGTAATCATGGCTGTCGGGGTCATGGTCAACGGACGTTGCTTGCGCGGGTCCTGCGGTGGAGTGGACGTTTTGGACGCAGAGGGGGAGTCGCTAGCCTGCGCGGCTTGTCCGAAGCGACGGGGTTCGTCTACCCGGGATTAAGATTCTGAACGACAGACCATTTCTTTCCTGTAACAGAGTGGACGGGTTTTTACCGGAGGTGTCTCAGCCGGGTGAGCCAGACCCACGTAACCGATTGATAGAGTGAGGTCCTTGCCGTGGCCTTACTTCAGGAGGCGCAGGGCGTCGACAAGATCGCGGTCTTGCTCCGGTAGGACTGTACGTAGATCGACGAGCACGCAGTCATCGCCAACACGGGCGACGATGGGTGGTCGTAGGGTGCGTAATTTCGCTTCCAGCAGTGACGCTGACCCGTCAAGCATGGAAAGACGTACGAGTTTGGTCGGTAGGGCGGATCCGGGCGCGCCTCCCCCGCCGACGGTGGACATTCCGTCGATGATATCCGCGGTGAAGAGGGCATGACCGGACAACTGTGTTGCCGCCGCACTCGCCCGTCGGCCCACGGCCTCTACCGTCGTAGTGAGCATCTGCAAGACCGGGATGGTCGAGAAAGCTCGGCCGCTGGCATATTCCAACAGGGTTGCCTCGAGGGCGGCGTACGTCATTTTGTCGACACGGAGTGCCCGCATGAGAGGGTGTGTGCCGATCTCTGCGAGAGGAGCCTCCTGCCCAATGATGATTCCCGCTTGAGGTCCACCGAGCAGCTTGTCCCCGCTGAAGCAGCACACCGTGACTCCGGCCCGAATGCTCTCAAGCACCGAGGGTTCATCTATTCCACCCCAGGCTGGGCCCGGCCGGAGCCGTCCGCTGCCAAGATCTTCAACGACGGGGACGTTGTGATCTTGTCCGAGTTGGACGAGGTCTGCGAGCTGTGGTCGTTCGGTGAATCCTTCAATTCGGAAATTGGATGGATGCACCCGCAAGATCATTGCCGTGCGGTTGCTGATTGCATCCGCATAGTCGCGTGTGCGCGTCTTGTTGGTTGTGCCGACTTCCCGCAGTTTGGCCCCCGATTGGCGCATGATGTCTGGAATCCGGAAGCCGCCACCGATTTCCACCAGCTCACCTCGCGATACGATGACGTCGCGATCTTCCGCCAGAGCTGCCAGGATTAGCAACATTGCCGCAGCGTTGTTGTTCACCACAGCCGCAGCTGGAGCACCCGTGATCTGCTGTATCAAGCCGGTGGCGTGCACATTCCTCGAGCCCCGTCGGCCGGTGGCGAGATCGTATTCGAGGTTGGCGTATCCGGCGGCCACCACTGCAACGCGTTGGGAGGCGGCCGAGGTGAGAGGGGCGCGGCCGAGGTTGGTGTGGACGATGACACCGGTTGCATTGATGGTGGGCATGAGAGACGGGGCGAACTCTGTGGCCAGGCGGGAAACAGTCAGGCGTTCTATGGTCATGGCTGCTTCTTCGCTGGTTTCTACCGGAGGGGCGGAGACACCGCGAAGGGCTTGGCGCAGCTCGTTGGCAGCGGTTCTTAGCGCGGTCAGTGTTGCCTCCGAGCCGTACTCCTCTTCGATAGCACGGATTCCAGCACGTCGACGGAGCCGATCGATCGATGGGACTACGCGAGGGGTCGGCATGGAGTCGTTGAATCGGTATCGTGAGTTCCCAGGCCGGCACGAACTGAGCCTGAGGCGTGCGACTGGAGCCTTGCCGCGCCGTGGGACTTCAGGATACCATCTCGGACCGCACGAGCCATGAGCGAGGCATCCAAACATCCGACCGACACATCTTCCAGCGACGCGGCCCCGAAGCGCCGCCCGTCGGAACGGTTCTGGCCGTACGTAGACTTGCCGGAGCAACCCACCGACGAAGAATTGGCATTGCTCGATCCGGATCTACGTCAGATTTTACTCGGTGATGCGTCGGAACATCCGTTTTCGATGACCCTTGTTTTTCGAGAGTTCGACGGCCCAGATCGTGACCGTGCCGTCGAGTTGGCCAAGGCCTCGACAGAGTATTGTGTGACGGGCTCTGGCGACGCATGTGAGCATAGGGCTCGATTCTTACCGAGCCAGGCGTTAGCGCTCAGGACGCTCTTCGAACTGGTTGGTTCTCGGCCAGGGTGTGAGGTCTTGGTAGATGACCGGCCCGTGCCGATGGCCCGCGAGCTTTGGTTGCCGCTCATGTGGTTTTTGATCCGCTGACCCGACTGTGCCGCCGGCGTTTGCGGCCCGAGGAGGCAAGACGGGGGAGACGGTGTGGCGGAGCGAGCTACTCAGGAGTGGAATGGAACGCGACGACGATGAGCGTGAATGCGACTGTCCGGCCTACTGTGGCTGAAATCCGTCGCCCTGAATCGGCTGCAAAGTGGACGAAGACATCGTTGCCTATCACGCGCGATGGAGCCTTAGCCTGTGGCGCTGTTGAATCACTGGTCCTTGCCTGCGATGTTTGTCGGACTTTCCTAACTTTTGTATAGAGACGGCGCCGAAACTTGCTCAATCTACGGATTCCATGGAGCCCATAACCATGGAGGCGCGAACAAGAGAGCCCCAGAGCGGCCTTCGGGACCGTGCCTGCAAGAAGAGGCACGACCACGAGCCCCTCTGGTTGTTACTAACAAGGTAGAAATGGCATGTGGAACGACGAGAGGAGTCCGTGATGCGAGCACTACTCAGTGTGTCTGACAAGACGAATCTAGCCGATTTTGCGAGTGAGCTAGTGAACTTGGGTTACGAGCTGGTATCAACCGGGGGAACTGCCAAAGCGCTAGCAAACGCTGGTCTTGCCGTGACGCCCGTGGCATCTGTGACCGGGGTAGCCGAGATGTTGGATGGGCGGGTCAAGACGCTCCATCCCGCCGTGCACGGCGGGATTCTGGCGCGCCGCGATCACCCGACAGATCTTGAGTCTATCGAGGCGCAGGGAATTCGATTGATCGACGTCGTGGTCGTGAATCTTTATCCATTTGCCCGCGCTGCTTCGGATCCATCGACATCTGTTACCGACCTCATCGAGGAGATTGACATCGGCGGACCAACCCTCGTGCGCGCGGCTGCCAAAAATTTCCATGGGGTCATCGTAGTGGTGGACCCTGCTGACTATTCCGATGTTCTTACACAACTCGCGCGCCCAGAAGGTCCGGAACTCAAGTACCGGTTGTCTCTGGCGCAGAAGGCGTTTTCCCATACGAGATCCTATGACGACACTATTGCTGCCGAGTTGTCGACCGTTGAGGTAGGCGGTGAGGGTTTGCTGCGGGTTCCATCACCCGAGACAGCGCTGACCCCCGAGACGCTGGCCGTGAAGGCGACCCGACAGCGTGTGCTCCGTTATGGGGAGAATCCGCACCAGGCTGGCGCGCTCTATGCGGAGAGTGGCGATGGCTTCGGTGGCGCCCGCGTTGTGCAGGGGAAGGCTTTATCCTTCACGAACCTCCTCGATCTTGATGCAGCGGCGCGGCTCATGCTCGAGTTCTCTGATGGCCCCGCGGCAGTCGTGGTGAAGCACATGAATCCCTGCGGTGTCGCGACTGGCACGACGTTGCAGGCTGCGTACGAAGCGGCGCGGGAGGTTGATCCCTTGTCTGCGTTTGGAGGGATCGTCGGTCTGAATCAGCCCTTGGACCGGGACACGGCGGTCGCGATTACATCAACATTCATTGAGGCAGTCGTTGCCCCTGAGGCCGATGCGGAGGCTCGCGCGGTACTTGCCGAGAAAAAGAATCTCCGTCTGGTACTGGCCGATTGCGTCACTGCGGCGGCCAAACCGCACTTGCAGCGAGAGATACGCTCCATTCTCGGGGCCCTTCTTGTCCAAGAATATGACCGGGTTTCCGAGGCGACCTGGTCTTGGGGTGAGGAGGAATCGGGGGGTGAGGAAGACGGATTGCGCGTGGTGACGGTGCGGCAACCGACTCCAGAGGAGTGGAGGGCTCTCCGGCTGGCGTGGCGAGTGTCCGCTCATGTGAAGTCGAACGCGGTTGTGTTTGCCGGTCCAGAGCGCCTGGTTGCGATCGGGGCGGGACAGATGAGCCGGGTGGACTCGGTGAATGTAGCCAGGATGAAGGCAAAGGAGACACTGGCAGGCACTGCTGCTGCCTCGGATGCGTTCTTCCCGTTCCGTGATGGTCTCGATGCCATTGCCGAGGCTGGAGCGACGGCCGTGGCGCAGCCGGGCGGTTCAGTGCGCGATGAAGAAGTTATCGATGCCGCCAACGAGCAGGGGGTAGCAATGGTCTTCACCGGACGCCGACACTTCCGGCATTAGTGGAGGCTGTCATAGGGAACACCGAAAATTGTCGGCTGGGTTACCCGGTCTGCCGGCCGAAGACTATTTTCACCGTGCCGGGAGGATCGTTCTAGAGTGCGTGGCCGTCTCCCTCACGGCGTCCCGTGCTAGCGCGACGGATTTAAGGGGCGGGCTGATGGAGTGCCTGATTCGCAGCGTAGGGGAGCGTAATCAGCACGAGGTATAGCATCAGGAATTCCGAGTCACCGAAGTTGTACTCGAAAAGTCCGCCGACGAACATACCGACGACGGCGGCCAGGCCCGCCGCTGCTAATCCCCGATTGGCGGCCACTTGGAACTGTTTGACGAGTCCGCGCAGGGTGATCGCAAGAAAGCCGATCCAGACGGCGAGGGCGGGGAGACCACGTTCAGCGGCGATGTGCACGGGTACGTTGTGGAGATGCGGCGTGTTCTCTTGCACAGCGTTGGGCATTCGGTAGTCTGGGTACACGCGTTGGACCATGTCGGGTCCGACCCCGGTGAGTGGGTTGTCCTTGATGATCTCAAAGCCCGCCTGGGCCAACGCGAAGCGATCTCGGATGGTTGGGTCATCCAGATCGAACGTGGAGTGAATCCGGGCCGTCACCTGTGGCGGGGCAAACGCCAAGACCAGCGCCGCCGCCACAGGGGCGACCGCGAGTAACCGCAGGTCCTTCAGGACGAACAGTAAGGCCAACACGGCACCCGCACCGACCCAATACGTGCGCGTCAATGTGACGCCCAGGGCGACGATCAGTGCGGGCATTACGAGCGCGGACCAGACTCGTGTGTCTCGGTCGTATAGCGCTCGTGCGCCTGCTAATGCAATGACGAGCACGAGGAGACCAGAGTACGTCATGTAATGCCCCATTGAACCACTGGGGCGTTGACCCAGGTTGTCGTATTCCAGAACGCCGTACTGAATGATCCCAAAGACTGCACAGGCAGCTCCGATGGTCACGATGACGGTGGCGACCGTCTGAGCCCGACGACCTCTGGCGAATCTGTACGTTACCGGAACTACCAGGAAAAGAAGGATTTCACGGGAGTCAATAAGGCTGAAAGCAGGGTCCGAGGAAAAGAGCACTGAGAGTAGGGTCAGGCCGGCGTAAAGTACGAGAGCGCCAAAGAACGCTGGCGCCGATGGATACTCCCGCCTGGTGATGAGAACTGCCGCCCACAGACCGAGGGTTAGAGTGAGCAGGATTCCAGAGGCTGCGATAGAGATTTGGAGTACTGCGACGAAGCAGAGGAGAGAGATGATCGCGGCTGTTTCGAGACCTGACAACCGTTCGTTCGTGCCGAGTATTAGGTGCAGCAATGAACTGTGCGGTGAGTCGGGAGAGCCGGCTGATGCTGACGTGTCGGTCGAATTCGAATTAGGCACTGGCAAGGATGTGACGGTGTATTCGGGGCGTGGCAGTAATTTAACTCTTGTCCCCTGATTGGCTGACGGGATCTCCGTTCGTCTCGATGGTGGCTTCGTCGAGAAGCATCACCGGGATGTCATCCTTGATCGGATAGATACGGTTGCACGAGGCACATTGCAATCCAGTGTCGTCGTGCACGAGCACGACGGGGGTCTTGCAGTTCGGGCAGGCGAGGATTTCAAGCAATGTGGCGTCGAGGCTCATGCACAATACTCTCTCTTGAGGCCAGTCTCGCTGGTGGGATAGAACCGCCTCAGATTCCAATTTTGCTGGTCGATTTGATGGGTGGACACAATGGCGATTCCGACGCCAAATTCTGAGGATGTCCTCTCATGAGTCATTCGTAAGGGGCGCCGACTGGCAAACTGACTATACCAGACTGTCCCGCTCCAGGTGGTAGCGGACCGGCGGTGGCTTGTCGGGCGCCGAGTCCTATGGAACAATCCCTGGATGCAGTTTTTAATCGGCGCGCTCGTTACCGTGGCCGTGCTGGTCTCAGCGGGCCCCGTTCAGGCTCAGTCGACGGTCGAGCCTCCGGGCTTCGAAGATCGCGCGGAGGCTTATTACGCTTTTGTGCTTGGCCGTTCGCTGGAGGGGACTGGTGATGTCGATGGTGCCGTAGACGCGTATCGGCGTGCGGCTGCGCTCGATCCCGGCGCGTCAGGTATCTGGGCGGAACTGGCTGCGCTCTACGCGCGCCGCAACCAACCAGATTCGGCTATCGAGGCGGCTAATGAGGCGCTTGACCGCGACGCTGATGACATCGATGCTCATCGGATTCTCGGCCTCGTCTACGCGGCTCGCGCGGGATCGAGGGAGAACCCGTCAAGGGACGATGTTGATCGGGCCACGGAGCATTTGGAGCGAGCCCGTAACCCTCAGCGGCCAGACGCTGGGCTGTATATCACGCTGGCTCGTCTTCACCTCAGTACCGGATCGCCCGATGCGGCCATTGAGGTACTGGATGAGGTGCTCAACGCCGAGCCGCAGTTTGCCGAGGCCCTCGTGCTACTCGGGGCTGCCCGCGAAGCCAAGGGTGAATGGGAAGGGGCGTCGGCGGCATATGAGCAGGCCGTGCTGTACAACCCACGGCGCGCCCGGTACCGTCGGCAGTTGGCCAACGCGTTGCTGAATTCGGGGCAGACGGATCGTGCACGCGAAGTCGCCCGAGATCTTGTGGAGTTCAGACCGGATGACGTATCGGGGTGGTATCTGCTGTCCGATATTGAGCTACAACTTGGCAATTTCGACGACGCCGAAACAGCTGCTCGACGTTTGATGGAGTTGGAAGCCGATAGTTTGCGTGGGGCCTATATGCTGTCCCGCGCGCTCACCGGTAAGCGTGATTATCGGGGGCTGGTGGATGTTCTGGGCACCCTTGTTCGTGGTGCGCGGGAGAACAACCTTCAACCCAGCCAGATCGCCAGTTTGCTCCAGCGTTTGAGTCTGGCGCATCACCGCCTTGGGGAACTGGATAGGGCAGCGGCTGTTCTGAGCGAGGCGCTCGAACTCACGCCTTCCGATCTTGGACTTCAAATTCAACTTGCCCAGCTGCTCATCGACGCGAGTCGGTTCGAGGAGGCGACCACGGTCGTCAATCGGGCTAAGGAATTGCGTCCTGACAGCCTCGCATTAACGCGTCTTGAAGCGCAAACGCTGCTGGAACAGGGACTCGTGAACGATGCGGTGGTCGTGTTGGAGGAAGCACGGACGCAGCACGCCGACGATCCGGTGGCGCATGTGGCTCTCGCTGGTGTGTATAGCGAGCATGATCGCGTGGATGACGCCGTGAGCGTTTTGGTCGCTGCGGAGGAACTCTTTCCAGATAGCTCATTTATCGCGTTTCAGCTTGGCGCCGTTCTTGAGCGGAACCAGCGGTTCTCCGAGGCGGAGGGCGCGTTCCGGCGTGTGCTTGCGCATAGTCCAGATGACGCGCCGACGCTTAATTATCTTGGCTACATGCTGGTTGAGCGAGGCGAACGACTGGATGAATCGGTGGATCTAATCACGCGTGCATTAGCGTTAGATCCCCAAAATGGTTCATATCTTGATAGCTTGGGCTGGGCCTATTTCAAGCAGAATCGTCTGGAACTCGCTGAAGAGCCGCTCCGACAGGCGAGCGAGCAGCTACCAGAAAATTCTGTTGTCCAGGATCACTGGGGCGATTTGTTGTTTCGTCTCGGGCGCTACACCGCAGCCATAGAGGCGTGGCAGCGAGCACTCAGTGGTGATGCTGCTACGGTTGACTTGAGGGCGGTCGAATCCAAGATTGAAGACGCCGAGGCACGGCTTCAGTGAGAGCGAGTCCTTCTTGCGGAACAGATTGACGCCGCGGCCTAGCGGTTTTTGAACGGTCTCACCAGTGGTCCAGGCATTACGTATCTTCGTGATGTGCTGTGTGGCGATCACTCCCATTAGTTGTGCGTCGCCGCGAATTATCCTTCCTGAAGGGCCAGGGGAACCCTTTCCGAAATACGCCGAAGTGTTCGCCGCCGCGGTGTCGGAGTGTTCTCGAGTACGGTCCTTCGAAGCTCTCGTCGCCTTGCGCGGTCGTGGCCAGGGCGGCAATGTCAGAGGGCGAATTCGCGTTGGGTTCGTGGCGCCGGGATCTGTGCGACTGGAGGGTTTGGCTCCCTTTGGCGCGCCGGTCTTCCTGTTTGTAGCAACGCCGAGTGACGTAACGTTGTGGTTTGTTCGTCGAGCCCAGGCAGTGAGTGGAGTGCCCGCGGCTGATGTGCTCGATAGGTTGACCGGAATTCCGTTTGGGCCCGAGGACCTGCGTGCCGTGTTGACTGGTTGTTTGGTGCCAGAAGCTGAGCCGATTGGCGGTCGGAGTTACGGGGATTGGATCGCCGTCGATCTTGCGAGGGGAGCGGTTGCGTACCTCAGGCCGAGTGGAGATGAGTATCACTTGGTCGCCGGGATTCGGGATGGACTTACGGTTTGGTATGACGAGTTTCGACGTCAGTTGCCGCGACAGGTGCGTGTTGTGTCTGACGATGGTGGTTCACAGGCCTCTGTACCGGTGACGGACCTCACGGCGCGCTTGTCCCAGGTCAGTGTGAATGTGGAGATCCCAGAGGCCGCCTTTACGCTGCGAATTCCTCCTGATGTTACGCCGGTGAGCCTCGAAGACTTGTTCCGCGCCCCCCCCCTTGCGGGGGAGACTGGCCAGCCATGAGTTCGCTCCGCCTGCGGGCTCATGCCAAGATCAATCTTGATTTGAGAGTGGGGCCGAAGCGAGCGGATGGGTTCCACGGGCTGACTACGGTGATCCAGTCTGTCGCCCTGCATGACACACTCACGTTTCGCGCGGTTGCCGGCCCTTGCCAGGTCCGCTGCGCTACGCCGGGTGTCCCTTCTGGTCGAGACAACCTCATCTGGAGGGTCATGGACCTGCTCTGGGCGTCGTTAGGCCACGGCGGTGAGCCCAGTGGCGTGCAGGTGCGGGTTGTCAAACGGATTCCGATCGCGGCCGGTTTGGGAGGCGGGACAGCAAATGCTATTGCTGCTCTCCTCGGGCTTTGCCAGCTTTGGGAGGTGTCGCCCGAGCCGGACCGCTTATTTCATATCGCGGCGGAGGTGGGAGCGGACGGTCCGTTCTTCTTGGTAGGGGGAACTGCCCTGGGCATCGGGCGGGGAGACGAGGTATATCCACTTCCGGATTTAGACCGGCACTGGGTCGTGCTGGCTGTTCCTCCGCGAGGTGTTTCAACGGCGGTGGCTTACGACTGGCTTGATCGGGATCGGGCAGTCGTAGAGGGGGACTGTGGCGCCGTAGGGACGAATCGGCGTCGACCACCGGTGGCCGAGGCCACACTCGATCTGGAGGCGTTCAGGAATGATCTCGAATCTCCCGTTGTTCGCCGCCGGTCAGAGTTACGGCCGGCGATTAGGCACTTCCAAGAGCACGGGGCTTTGAGAGCCGCGATGACGGGCAGTGGCTCAGCTGTCTTCGGACTCTTCTCCCAGCGTCGGACGGCCAGAGAAGCGGCACGTGCGATGTCATTGACGGGCTGGACCGTCATTGAGACTTCAACTGTTGATCGAACTCGTCTGCGACCTCTGGCGGTCACGTGAAGCCTTGCCGAGCCAGGGTTGTCGAGTCTACAATGAGCGATTGCACGTGTGACGCCAATAGTATGCAACGTCGCGGCTGGCTAATAGTTGCGGCGACGATTATTCGGCATAGCGATAAAGAGGCAACCACAGCAGGGCGGTAATATCCAGTGTTTTGGTGTATGGGCGGAGCCGTTTGATCTTGCTGGACCGTTAGTGTCGTCGGACGTTTCTAACGTGCCGCTACGTGGTAGGTCCGTGAAGGAGCGTAGTAATAGAGCGCCCCAAATCACGATGCCGAGGGGCTGTGGCCGGTCGCGAGTTGTCAGGATGGGGCGTCGCCAAGTGGTAAGGCGCGGGATTTTGGTTCCCGTATTCGGAGGTTCGAATCCTTCCGCCCCAGCCAAATCGCCAGTGTCCGCTCGTCGGTGGGCGCTCAGACGTGGGGAGATTGATCGACGCGATGCAGAATGGGCAGCTCAAGCTCTTTTCGGGTAGTGCGCATCCGCACTTGGCGCGCGAAATCGCTGAGCACCTCGGGGTGTCACTGGGCCGGGCGAACCTAAAGCGGTTTTCGGATTCAGAGGTGTCGTTCCAGATTGGCGAAAACATTCGGGGTGCAGATGTCTTCATCTTGCAGCCGACGTGTACGCCTGTCGATTCTCATCTCGTCGAACTGTGCGTGATGATCGATGCGTTCAGGCGCTCTTCGGCCGCTCGAATTACCGCTGTGATGCCGTATTATGGCTACGCTCGTCAAGACCGCAAGGACAAGCCGCGTGTGCCAATTTCGGCAAAGCTTGTGGCGAATCTTGTGAGTTCCGCTGGGGCGAATCGCGTCCTTACGATGGATTTGCACAAAGCGCAGATCCAGGCGTTTTTCGATATCCCCGTTGATCACCTGTTTGCGGCGCCGGTGTTCATCGAACACCTCTCACGACGTGAAGACAACAATTTGATGATCGTGTCTCCTGATGCGGGGGGCGTCGAGCGAGCTCGTGCCTATGCCAAGCGGCTCGGCGCTGAGTTAGCGATCATCGACAAGCGTCGGTCTGGAAGTGGCTCGGCTGAAGTTATGCACGTTGTCGGTGACGTACAAGGGCGCGCGTGCATTATCCAGGACGATATTGTTGACACGGCTGGCACATTGACCCAGAGTGCTGCGGCACTACGCGATAACGGAGCCGCCTGTGTCCTTGGGTGTGCTGTGCACGGTGTCCTGTCCGGCCCAGCCCTTGAACGAATCGAGGGGTCGGCCCTTGAGAAATTGGTTGTTACGAATACCATCCCGCCCCGATCGGAGATTGTTGCCTCGGATAAGGTCGAAATTTTGTCGGTGGCTCCACTATTAGGTAAGGCGATTCAGAGTATTCACCAGGAGACTTCGGTCTCGTCGCTATTTGTGTAGAGAGTTCCAGAATTGTTCATCCTCGCGCCTAGTGTGCGCAAAGAGAAGCCCGCTGGTGGCGGGGTAATTAGGTCCAGTCATGTCAACCACGATGCAAGCTGAAACGCGTTCGGATCGGGGCAAGAATGTCGCACGTCGTCTGCGTCGAGGCGGACGCGTACCGGGTGTTGTTTACGGGGGCGCCGATGCGTCCTCACCAGGGTCCGTATCGGTTAGTGTTTCACCCGAGGTGCTGACGGAGGTCTTACTCTCAGAGTCAGGTGTCAACACGTTGATTGGTCTCAGCGTAGACTCTGAAGCTGCGAAACAGGTATTGATCAAGGATTATCAGGTCGATCCGATCACGCACGAGCTACTCCACGTCGATTTCTATCGAGTGGCGATGGATAAGGTCATTACGGTCACCGTGCCGATCGAAGTGATCGGTGAGCCCGAGGGTGTCAAGGTGCAGGGAGGGTTGGTCGACTTCGTTCAGCGGGAGATCGCGGTCGAGTGCTTACCTTCAGAGATTCCGGGGCGTCTCGAGGTAGATGTGTCGTCCCTTACGATCGGGCAGGGAATACGAGTGAGGGATCTCCTCGAAGGTGTGTCATGGGAGGCGGTTACCGACCCCGACACGTTGATCGTCCACGTCATCGCATCGAAAATTGAAGAAGAAGAGACGACCGAGGACGAGGAGGAAGGCACCGAGGAGGCAGCGGTATCCGAAGATACGCCTGAGGAGAGTGGCGGGAAGTCTGAGGGGTGAAGCTCATCGTTGGACTAGGGAACCCCGGTGCCGAGTATCAGGGAACCCGGCACAACGTGGGGTTCGAGGTGGTCGACGAGGTGGCACATCGCTGGGGCTTGGTATTCAGGTCGGCACCTGCCGACGCCCTCGTGGCTCGAGCACCGGGAGGACTGACAGGGCCTGGTGCGGTGATGCTAGTCAAGCCGCTCACTTACATGAATCGGAGCGGATTTGCGGTGACAGCGCTGCTCAGTTATTACCGGATTGAGTTGTCAGATCTTCTCGTTGTGACGGAGGATGTCAATCTTCCCTTGGGGCGGCTGCGCGTACGGCGCCAGGGGTCCGCTGGCGGTCACAACGGTCTCCGTTCCGTGATCGAGCAGGTCGGAGGGGGTTTTTCTCGATTGCGACTCGGCGTGGGGCGGGGAGATCCGCGGATCGTTTTGTCGAGTCGCGTCCTTTCGCGTTTCGATTCGAAGGAGCGTCCGCTGCTAGATGAGGCGATGAACCGTGCTGTCGAGGCGGTACAGATGTACGTTGATTCAGGTATTGAGCCGGTTATGAACACTTTTAACCGTCAAGACCCAAGGCCAGACGACAAGAGAGAGGACGGAACGGATTGTCTGGACTAGTTTGTTTGCTGTCGGTCCTGGTGAACGCCAGAAGCGTGTAACGAGATAGAGGGGGCGGTCAATCCGTACGCGCACCGGTTTGCTCATGTCCATGTATCGCGACCGCTTGACCCCGAGTCCGACCGTCCGATAGTCTGGAACAGAGAGGTCGTGACGAGGACGTCCACGACCATTGATTTCAACTCCTTGCCACCCATGGGTGGCCGTTGAGTCCAAAAGGAGCCATATGGCCAACGAACGACAATACGAACTCGTCTACATCCTTGCTCCGACGGTGACGGATGCCGAAGCGGAGGAACTGCAGGCAGAGATTGCTGAGCAGATCGGGACGCTGGGCGGGTCGATCGAAAGCACCGATGTCTGGGGACGTCGGAAGCTTGCCTATCCGATCAAACGCTTCAATGAAGGTCTTTACGTAGTCCAGCTCATCGCTGGTCCAGGTACAATGCTGGCCGAAATCGAACGGCGGTTGAGGGTTCGGGACCAAGTGCTTCGACAGTTGACTGTCCGTGTCGATGAAGACCTGAAGAAAGCTCGTCGGGTGGCGGAGGAGCGGAAGGCTGCGGCCGAGCGGCGGCGGGAGCTGAGGGGTATTCCGCCGACGGATAACGGCGATGCTGCGGGGGTGGATTCCGCTGCTGCGTCGTCGTCCGAATCAGGTGCGGTGTCAGCACCGTCTGCCGGTGACGCGACGGTCGTTGCCGAGGCGGCGGCGGAGCCAGCTTCCGTCTCTGATGCGGCGCCGTCGACGGCGGACGATAGTGGGGCGGCTGCGGATGGTGAGACATCGGAGGTGAAGGAATGAGAGGCGACCGCTCTAGTGGGCGAAAACCGAAGTCCGATCGGCCTCGTCGCGGTATGTTTCGCCGCAAGCGAGTATGCCGTTTCTGCGTCGACAAGGTGCCGTACATCGATTACAAGGACGTCAGAATGCTTATCGCGAGCATTCCCGAGCGCGGCAAGATCCAGCCTCGCCGGCTCTCTGGTGTTTGCGCACCGCATCAGCGCAAGTTACAGACGGCGATCAAGCGGGCTCGCCAGCTCGCGCTCATCCCGTACGTGACCGACTAAGGAGTGAACGATGTCAGTGCAGGTCATACTCAGGGAGCCCATCGAGCATCTCGGTCGCCGTGGCGACATTGTCAAGGTTGCCAACGGATATGCACGCAACTACCTACTGCCGCGGCAGCTCGCATTGCCGGTGACAGAGGCTAACCGGCGACAGGTGGACCGTGAACGCGTCGTCGCCGACGCCCGCGACGCTGAGGAGAAGGAGGCAGCTGAGGCGTTTGCCGCCGCTTTGAACCGGGTCGTGTGTGTGATCGCTCGCCGTGTTGGAGAAAGTGAGATTTTGTACGGTTCTGTGACGAGTTCGGATATCGGAGAGGCCTTGGCAGAGCACTCCTTCGAGGTCGATCGCCGAAAGATTCAGCTTGCCGAACCCCTCAAGAATCTGGGTGAACATGTAATTCCCATCAAGGTGCATCGGGAGGTGACTGCAGAGGTCACCGTTCGCATCGTCAAAGAAGGTGCCGAAGATCAGGGCGCCGCCAGCGAAGAGGAAGCCGAACCCAGCTCGGAGAGGAGTGAGGACGACGCGGGCGAGGTCTCGCCACCGGCGTCCGAATGACGCCGAGCCCGCCGTGACCTCGTCATGGCTGAACTAGCTTCGTCTTCCGTCGAACGGTCGTTACCTCATAATCTGGAAGCCGAGCGGTGTGTTCTCGGCGCGATCCTGATACACAACGACGCGTTCAATCAAGCCGCCGAGCTGCTCGACTCAGACGATTTCTTTCGAGATGCGCACCGACGTGTTTTCGACAAGATGGTCGACCTCAATGAGCGTGGAGAGGCGATCGATCTTGTCACATTGAAGGATGAGTTGGGGCGGTCCGGCGATCTGGAGAGCGTCGGAGGAGCGGCATATATCGCTGGCCTTGTTGATGGCGTACCCCGATCGACGCACGTCGAGTATTACGCGCGCATCGTCAAGGAAAAGGCGACGCTCCGCAATCTCATCTTTTCCGCCAACAAGATTCTCGATACTGCATACGACGCAGAGGAGGACTCTGAACGGGTTCTAGACCAGGCTGAGCAGGCGATTTTCGCGATTGCCGATCATAATTTGCACGCTGGTTTTGTGCCCTTACGTGACCTTGTCCAGGGGAGCTTCGATGCAATTGAGAAGTTACAGGAGCATAAAGGTGTCGTTACTGGGGTCCCCAGCGGGTTCGTCGACATCGACGAATTGACCTCCGGGTTTCAGCCGTCGGATCTGGTCATCATTGCGGCGCGCCCATCTATGGGAAAGACGGCCTTTGTGCTCAATGTCGCCCAGCATCTCGGTGTAAAGACTGACATGACAATCGGCGTTTTCAGTCTGGAAATGTCGAAAGAGCAGCTGTTCATGCGTATGCTGACCGCGGAAGCGGGCATCGATTCCCACAAGTTTCGAGGCGGCTTCCTTGGCGATCGCGATTACGGAGAGTTGTCGGCTGCTTTGGGACGGTTGTCAGAGGCGAAGGTGTTTATCGATGACAGTGCGTCTATTGGCGTGCTTGAGATGCGAGCCAAAGCGCGGCGCCTTAAATCGGAACACGGGCTCCATCTGATCGTGATCGACTACCTTCAATTGATGCAGGGGCGCGGTCGTTTTGACAATCGAACGCAGGAACTGGCCTCTATTTCGCGATCTCTCAAAGGATTGGCGAAGGAACTCCATGTGCCGGTTCTGGCACTGTCGCAGTTGAGTCGAGCACCAGAGAGCCGGTCAGACCGTCGTCCCCAGTTATCCGATCTTCGCGAGTCCGGCGCTCTCGAGCAGGATGCAGACCTTGTGATGTTCATCTATCGGGAAGAACAATACGATCCCAATCCCGAGAACGAAAATCTGGCCGAGATTATTATTGGCAAACAGAGAAATGGACCTACGGGTGTTGTGAAGCTGGCCTTCCTAAAACAGTGTACCCGGTTTGCTAACCTGACTGCAGCATACGACTAGCGGCGAGCGACAATGAGCGTTCGACCGACCTACGCGCACATCGACCTGGATGCGATCACCAACAACTTCGCGGCCATCGTGTCCCGCGTCGGTGGGCGTGTCAATGGGCCGGAGGTGATCGCGGTTGTCAAGGCCAACGGATATGGACATGGGGCATTACCGGTCGCGCGTGCGCTAGAAGTCGCCGGGGCAGGAATGTTGGCGTGCGCCGACATCGAAGAGGCGGTGGAATTGCGGGGTGGCGGCGTACGTGCTCCCATATTGGTCTTCGGTGCCCTGAGTGTCAGTGAGCTCGATGGCATCTTTTCTCACGGACTTACCCCGACCATTTCCTCACCCTATGCGGCTCGGGCGTTGGGGGATGCCGCAACGCGACGCGGCGCGCGCGTGTCGTGTCACCTGAAAATCGACACCGGAATGAACAGGTTGGGCTTTCGCTATGACAATTTGAACCGGACTATGCCCGATGTCCTGACCTGTCCCGGGTTGGAGATTGACGCGGTATACACGCATTTCGCAACGGCGGATGACGTCACGCATCCGCTGTTCGATCTTCAGCGTGCAAGGTTCAAAGATGCATTGATGTGTCTCGACGGACTCGGTGTACATCCCCGGCTGAGACATGCGGCCAACAGCGCTGCACTGCTGAGGGACCGGAATTCGTGGTTCGAGGCAGTTCGGCCCGGGTTGCTGTTGTACGGAGTACACCCGCCAGGTTTTTCTGCGTCGCTGCCGTTGAGGCCGGCCATGGCGGTGCGGAGCCGGGTTGTGGCTGTCAAAGGAATGCGTATCGGCGAGACGTCCGGGTATGGAGCTCGGACACCAGTTGCGCGTCCGACGACGGTAGCGGTGGTGCCGGCTGGGTATGCTGACGGGTTGGATGTACGGACGGCGGGACGAGGGGCCGCGATCGTGCGGGGCCAGAAGGTGCCTGTCGTGGGTGCGGTGTCGATGGATTCGATGACAATCGATGTGACCGGAGTGGAGGTTAGCCCTGGTGATGAGGTTGTGCTGATTGGTTCTCAGAACGGGACCCGAATCGGCGTCGATGAGGTTGCAGAGGCACTAGGGACCGTGCCGCAGGAGATTTTGTGTCGTACCGGTAGTCGCATTAGTCGTTCATACGATCGTCCTCTTGGGAACGTGTCGGCACGACCGCAGCGGGCTGGAGTTGTATGAAGGGCGACTCGACGGTCTACGTCTGCCAGAGTTGTGGGGCGCAATCGCCAAAGTGGACGGGCCGCTGCTTCGAGTGCGATGTGGGGGAGATGGTCGAGGAGCGTCGCGGAGCCACCGAGACCACGGCCATCGGTTTGACGGGGGATCCGGCGCAGCGGTTCCTTGATATCGATGCGCGTGATGCCGAGCGTGCGACCACCGGTATCAGTGAACTGGACCGTGTGCTGGGCGGCGGGATGGTACCCGGGTCGATGGTGTTGATTGGCGGAGAGCCTGGCATCGGGAAATCCACGCTGCTACTCCAAGCCGCAGCCCGCGTGGCGGAGAGCGGCCGGACCGTGCTCTACTGTTCTGGCGAGGAGTCGCCGCACCAGGTCAGAGGACGTGGAGAGCGACTCGGTGTTTCGGCGGAACCTCTCTATGTGCTCGCTGAGACTTGTCTTGAACGAGTGATTGAGGAAATTACCCGTTTATCTCCAGAACTGGTTATCGTCGATTCCATTCAGACGCTTTTCTCACGGAAGCTGGAGTCTGCTCCTGGAACGGTGGGACAGGTCCGTGACACGGCCAATCAACTTCTTTTTCTTGCCAAGACCCGCAACGTGCCGGTGCTCATCGTGGGGCACGTCACCAAAGCTGGTAGTCTCGCTGGTCCGAAAGTGCTCGAACACGTGGTGGACACCGTGTTGTACTTCGAAGGTGATCGTCACCACTCTCATCGTGTCGTGCGTGCGGTCAAGAATCGATTCGGGGCGGTGAGCGAACTTGGGGTGTTTCGAATGACATCTGGAGGGCTCGAGGCAGTCCCCAATCCTTCAGAACAGTTCTTGTCTGAACGGAAGGCCAACGTGCCAGGGTCGGTTGTCCTGTGTTCGCTCGAGGGTTCCCGGCCAATTCTGGTCGAGGTTCAAGCATTGGTAGGTACTGGCGCGTACGGTAATGCCCAGAGGGTGACGAGTGGGGTTGACCGCCAGCGGTTGTCTCTCCTTCTCACCGTGCTTGAGAAGCGTGCGGGGCTCCAAGTGACCGGGGAAGATGTGTTTGTTAACGTGCCGGGAGGTATTCCTGTGCATGAGCCGGCGGCGGACCTTGCTGTGGTTGTTGCCATTGCGTCCAGCTTGCGGAACAAGCCGGTGCTTCCTGGTGTCGCCGTATTTGGCGAGGTTGGTTTGGCCGGGGAGGTCCGCGGCGCGATGCAGCCAGATCTTCGGGTCCGGGAGGCGGCGCAGATGGGATTCACGCGTTGCATCCTGCCCGCTCGGGGCCACGCGGAAAATGCTGCGGGCAGGACAAGCGTCCTTGGATGCGAGCTGTATGAAATCGATACGGTTGTGGACGCTCTGGAGGGTGTGTTTGCATGATGCTGTTGCATCTAAGGGAGCAACCGCGGTTTTGGTGACTGCCATTATTGCGGCGGGCGGCCAGGGAACTCGCCTCGGCAGCGAACGCCCCAAACAGCTGCTCATGCTGGGTGACCGTACGATGTTGCAGCGGAGCGTAGACGTCTTCGATCGATGCGCTCGGGTCGATGCCATCGTGTTGGTTGTGCCTGCCAACATAGTTGAGTTGCCCGCGTTGGTCTCCACTGACCAGACCCCTATTCAGATCGTGGAGGGAGGAGCCCGCCGACAGGATTCGGTGGCCCGCGGGTTTGACGCCGCCGGTTCGAGTGACATCATCGTTGTGCACGACGCCGCGCGACCGTTTTGTTCCTCCGATTTGATTGTGCGGACGATTGATGCGGCATCTCGGCACGGCGCGGCAATTCCAGGACTTCCACCTCATGACACCGTTAAACAGCGATCTGTGGGGTCTGGGGATTCTGTGAGTCGCACGTTGGCCAGAGAATGTCTGGTGTTGGCCCAGACGCCGCAGGCGTTTCGTCATGCAGTACTGGACGAAGCGCTTCGTTTGGGCCGACAAGGTCTCGAAGCGACGGACGAGGCTGTACTCGCGGAGCGGGCCGGTCACCGAGTCGCGATCGTCGAAGGGGATCCATGGAACATCAAGATCACGACCCAGCGCGACCTGGAGGTTGCGCGAGGGTTGTCTGGAGCGCCTGTGCAGACTGGCCGTGTAGGATTTGGATATGACTTGCATCGGCTGGTGCCCGGTGGTCCGTTGTTGTTGGGCGGTGTCACGATTCCCTATGACCATGGTCTAGCTGGACATTCCGATGCGGATGCTGTCTGCCATGCTGTTACCGACGCGATTCTCGGAGCGGCAGCCGCGGGGGATATCGGGCGCCATTTTCCGGATACGGACCCGCGCTGGAAGGGGGTGTCCAGTATTGCGTTGCTTCGTGATGTCGTGGAGCTTGTACGAGGTTGCGGGTTCGTCGTCGTGAATCTGGACGTTGTTGTCGTGGCCGAGCGCCCGAAAATTGCGCCCTATGTCGACTTGATGCGTAAGGCAATTGCAGACGCGGTTGGTATCAAGTCAACGGCCGTGAGTGTGAAAGGAAAGACTAACGAGGGTGTTGATGCGACCGGGCGCGGCGAAGCGATTGCCACACACGCGGTGGCGATGCTTAGCCAGATCGGATGACAGGTCTGACGTGGTCGAGTGTTGAGGGGCGAGGTGATCGTTTACGGTACTAACCCGGTTCTGGAGGCCTTGAGGGCGGGTCGCGTCCGTACCGTCCGGGTCGTCTCGGCATTCCCGAAAATGGTGGAGGTCCGCCGCTTGGCCCAAGAGGCAGGGGTGCCCATTACGCGCGCGGCGGAGTCGGTTCTTGACCAGGTAACTCAGGGGGCACGCCATCAAGGGATAGTGGCAGAGCTCACTACCCCTCAGCCCGTGACGCTTGAGGAGTTGATTGAGGAGGCCCGGCATCCGGCGTTGCTGGTTGTGTTGGACGGGATTGAGGATCCTCAGAATTTGGGGGCAGTCCTCCGCAGTGCCGAGGCCGCCGGGGTCGATGGGGTCGTGCGGCAGACCCGCCGGTCGGCACCGCCTGGGCGTGTTGCCAAGGCGTCGGCTGGAGCGCTGGCATACGTTCGGCTTGTGTCCGTGGTCAATATTGCGCGTGCCCTCAACACTTTGAGAGATGCGGGGGTGTGGACCGTTGGGCTCGAAGCTGATGGCGAGAACCTCTACCGAGACGTGGACCTCAGTCAACCGACTGCCTTTGTACTCGGCAGCGAGGGGCGGGGCTTGAGGCGTCTCGTTCGAGAGCGGTGTGACCGCGTCGTGTCCATACCCATGGCCGGTCGGATCAATAGCCTGAATGTGTCCGTCGCGGCGGGGATCGCGTTGTTTGAAGCACGTCGCCAGCGTCTTGCGAGGGCTGACTAGCGATGAGGGGGCGTTCAGCGGGGCCCAGACCGCCCAGAAATATGAGAAGGATCCCCTTTCTGGAGTGGTTGATGGGGTGTCGCCAGTTTGTGTTAGCGGCACGAGCCATGTTAGAATTTCCGTTTGGTCCGGCTGGCGTAGCTCAGTTAGGTAGAGCAGCTGATTTGTAATCAGCCGGTCGGGGGTTCAAATCCCTTCGCCAGCT
>CAZPZZ010000009.1:0-25463 GCA_964591245.1 uncultured Vicinamibacteraceae bacterium
CCGTACACAGGGGCTGCGACGTCGACCAACCACGCAATCTCGCCAAAAGCGTCACAGTGGAGTAACCGATCGCTCCCAATGGATTTTCTTCAACACCTCAACGCCGAACAGCGGCGGGCGGTGCTCCACACCGATGGTCCACTGCTGATTCTCGCCGGTGCTGGCTCCGGCAAGACGCGGGTCATTTCCTACCGCACGGCGCACCTGATCGGCAACGGCCACGCGACCACCGATCAGGTACTGGCCGTCACGTTCACGAACAAAGCTGCCGAAGAAATGCGGGAGCGCGTCGAGCGCCTCTTGAACGCTGACTGCCGCGGGCTCTGGCTCTCAACCTTCCACGCCTTCTGCGCCCGGATATTGCGTCGCGAAGGGCCAACCATCCAGCTGTCACGGGATTTCGTCATCTACGACTCCTCGGATCAGCTGGTCGTCGTGCGTCGAGCGCTCCGCGACCTCCACATTGACGACAAGTTGCTTCCAGCTCGTCAGGCGCTCTCGATGATCAGCAATGCAAAGAACCAGATGGTCGATCCCGAAACCCTGCGAGACGAGGGGTGGAGCGCCAGAGGCGAACTGGCCGCAAAGGTGTATGAACGCTACCAGCGGACGCTTCGCGATGCCAACGCCCTCGACTTCGACGACCTCTTGCTCCGCGCGGTGGAACTGTTTTCGTCAGTCGACACGGTGCGTCAGCGCTACGCGGCTCGGTTTCGATTCATCATGGTGGACGAGTATCAGGATACCAATCAGCCACAATACCGCCTGATTCGAAATTTGGCCGACCACCATCGCAACCTGTGTGTTGTGGGCGATCCCGACCAATCCATCTACAAATGGCGGGGCGCCGACCTCCGCAACATCATGGACTTCGAACAGGATTTTCCGGAGGCCATCACCGTACGGCTCGAACAAAACTATCGCTCCACGCAGGTCATTCTGGACGCGGCCTCCGCCGTGATCCGCCAGAACCGGAACCGGAAAGAAAAACGGCTCTGGACAGACCGCACGGGTGGTTCGCTCATCCGATACTTCCGGGGTGGAGACGAGCTTGAGGAAGCAGACTACGTCACCAGACGCCTCCGGGAAATGTTGGCGATGCCTCGGTCAGAGGTCGAGATCATCGGTGTCCTGTACCGCACGAACGCGCAGTCACGGGCACTCGAAGATGCCCTGATCCGGGAGGGACTGGCATACAAGATCATTGGCGGTGTCCGGTTCTATGAGCGTAAGGAAATCAAGGACGCCCTGGCCTTCCTGCGACTGCTGATGAACCCCGACGATGATGTCAGCCTGCGCCGTATCATCAACGTCCCCCCGCGAGGCATCGGCAAGAGCCTGATGACCTCGCTCGAGGAACTCCGGCCCAGGGCAATCGACGCCGGACCACTCTTTGCCGATACACAGCTGCAGTCCGCCTCCGCCAGCTCATTGTGGCGACGGATCAATCAGGCGGTCGACGAGAAACTCGTGCCCACGCGGGCCATCACCGCCCTGAAGCAGTTCCGCGATTTGATACGCGCTCTGACCGACATCGCCGCACGCGAGCCGGTGTCAGACGTGCTCGGCAAGCTCCTCGACCAAAGCGGTTACCTCCATGATCTGCGGGAGCAGCACACAGAGGAGGCTGAAGCGCGCTTAGCCAACCTGATGGAACTGGTGTCGGCAGCTCGCGACTTCGAATTGCGCGAGCCGGAACCATCACTCAGCGGATTCATTGACCGACTGTCACTCCTGTCAGAAACCGACGAGGAAAAGGGCAGTGAGGAGGCTCGGGTCTGGCTCATGACCCTGCACGCCGCTAAGGGGCTCGAGTTTCCAGTGGTCTTCATGGTCGGGCTCGAGGAGGGTCTCTTCCCGCACTCTCGGTCGCACGATGACGAGGACAGCCTCGAAGAGGAACGACGTCTCTGCTACGTCGGAATGACTCGCGCCCAAACCCGTCTCATCCTGACCTGTGCTGCTCGGCGACGGGTGTTCGGCGAATATCAGGCCTCCGAACCGTCACGCTTCCTGGATGAGATTCCCACCGAGCTCATGGACGTTGTCGAACCGGTGTTCTCGACGCCTGCCCCGTCACCCAACACGTTTGGACGCACACGTGATGCACGCCGCCGGACAGCCCCACGCGATGCTGCGATCCAACCGGATTATGGGTATAACTATGAGGACGAGGACCAATCGGTGATCAGTGTCAGTCCCGGCACACGAGTTCGCCACCCGACCTTCGGCGTCGGGACCATCCTCGCTGTCGAGCCGCTCACCGACGACATGAAACTCACCGTGCACTTCACGGACAGAGGGCGCAAGACCCTACGAGCCAAGTTCGCCAAATTGACGCTAGCGTAGGCGACACGGATCTCGATAAAATTCGTGGCGGTGCGTGTATTTATCGCTTTTCTCGTTTTATTTAGCGTCTGGCTCGTCTGGTCAGGCCACTTCGACACGGCCCACATCGGGTACGGGATGCTGTGCTCAGCACTGGTCGCGGTACTGTCCACGGATCTCCTGATTCCAGCTCCGTTGTCTAGTCGCACCCCTGGCGTCATCGGCCGGCTCCTCCGCTACGTGCCCTGGCTCTTCTACGAGATTGTGGTCGCCAACCTCCACATGGTGTATCTTGTGTGGAACCCCAGCAAAATGCGTCCGCAGATCGTGCATTTTCAAACGGAGCTCTGCAGCGATCTGGCAAAGACGACTCTTGGTAACTCGATCACGTTGACGCCTGGCACCGTCACATTGGACGTCGACGGCGACACATTCACCGTGCACGCGGTCAGCGATCAGGCCGCGCAGAGTCTCGCCACAGGCGAGATGGAACACCGGGTGGGATACGTCTTCATGGAGACAGGACACAACGTGAGACCGTCAGGGCCGGCCGGTCCAGGAACCGTATGAATCATGTCTCCCATGTTCCTCCTCGCCGCGGCACTGGCTATCTTGTTCGCGGTACTTCTCTCCCTGTACCGCGTGATTTCTGGTCCTACCATCATTGACCGAATCATCGGGGCCAATGTCATTGGGACCAAGACCATTACCGTTATCGTCCTGACCGGACAGCTATTCGAGCGGGTGGAGTTTTTCATCGACGTCGCGCTGCTCTATGCGCTGATCAACTTCATCGGCACACTCGCGCTGGCACGCTACTTCGAGCGTAAGGGCGTATTGGCCGAGCGGAAGCAGGTGACCGGATGACCGCACTGGGGTCCGGGCTCATTGCCTGTGGCGTATTCTTCTTCCTCACCGGCGCGGTCGGCCTGATCCGGTTTCCTGACTTGTACACGAGAATGCACGCGGCCGGAAAATGCGACACCCTGGGAGGATTCCTCGTGTTGACCGGGCTGGCATGCATCGGTGGCCTCACGTTGGCCAGTCTCAAAATTGTGATGGTCGCGCTTTTCATTCTGATCACGAGTCCCACAGCCACCCACGCCATCGCCAGGGCTGCGAAGCGCAACGATATCGCCTGGTGGACCACGGGAGACCAACGGTGATCTGGCAGCTGGATATCGTGCTCCTCTGCTTGTCCGTTATCTGCGCCGTCGTGGCCATTCGGGTCACCGACCTGCTGGCTTCCGTCGTGCTGCTCAGCGCGTTTAGCTTGTTCATGTGCTTGCTCTGGCTCGAGCTCGGTGCCGTGGACGTCGCGTTCACCGAAGCTGCTGTGGGAGCCGGTATCACAACTGTTTTCTTCGTCATCACGGTCTACAAGACCGAACGGATGAGCAAAGATTGAAGTCAATTCACCTGCTGATTACCGTCGTGACAGGCGTATTCCTCATGTTGGGCTCGCTCGACATGGCGGATACGGGGGATCCAGCATCTCCTCCATCCACCCATGTCTCACCTCGCTACCTGGAGACAGGATATGAAGAAACGGCTGTGCCTAATATTGTGACCGCGGTCCTCGCAGATTACCGGGCCTTCGACACACTTGGGGAAGTTACAGTCATTTTTGTTGGTGCACTCGCCGTACTGCTCATTCTGCGAACCGACGGGGAAGATGATCGCCCATGAGCACCAAATCGGACGACATCGTTATCACGACGGTATGCCGAAGACTCGCACCATTTGTTCAGCTTTTTGGGCTCTACGTCATCATGCACGGACACAGTAGCCCCGGAGGCGGATTTCAGGGTGGTGCCATCTTGGCCGCCAGTTTCATCATGCTTGCCGTAGCCGAAGGACCAGCGACAATCGGCCGTCGTTTCTCCTGGCGTGCGCTCACCGGCTGTACCAGCGCAGGCGTACTCATTTATGCGAGTCTCGGCGTCCTCTGTCTCGCGCTCGGTGCCAACTATCTCGACTACGCGGTCTTGCCCTTCGCTGAACCCAGAAGCGTCGGGATGCTTATTATCGAAATCGGCGTGGGCATCACGGTGATGGCAGCACTGGTGTCCATCTTTCGTGACCTATTGCAGTACTGACAGGAACGTCTGAAATGATGACCGGAATCTTGGAGTTCGTGGTCGGGAACTTCAACAACATGGCCTACATCACGTTGATGATGATCGGCTTCTATGCCATGACCGGGAAAACGAATCTCGTCAAGAAACTCGTTGGATTGAATATCTTTCAGTGGTCCATCATCCTCTTTATTGTCTCGCTCTCGGCGAAACGTGACGCCACTATTCCCATCGTGCCCACGCCACACGGCTCGGAGCTCGCGCCGGCACTCGATGCCGCCCACTACGTGAATCCGCTGCCGCAGGTCTTGATGCTCACCGCGATCGTCGTAGGAGTTGCCATCACGGGCGTCGCACTCGCGTTGCTCCTCCGCATTCACCGACACTACGGCACGCTCGAGGAAGACGAGCTGCTGGAACGTCTTCGGGTTTCCCCCGGATGAGCGAACAACAATCGGTGGGCCCGATCATCGTTCTGCTCGCACCGCTGCTCACCGCCTTCGTCCTTCCCCTGCTTGGTCAATGGTGCCGAGTGGCTGTCTTTCCACTCGCCCTCGCGGCTCTTGGAACCGGATGCGGAGCGGCGGTATTCACCGCTCAGCAGGTGCTCAGCCACGGGCCCATTGTCTACCATCTAGGAGGTTGGCCGCCGCCATGGGGAATTGAGCTCCAGGTCGATACCCTCAGCGCCTTGATGCTCCTGCTGGTTACCGTCATCACGTTGCTCATTGGCCTCTATTCCAAACGCAGCGTGCTGAAGGAAATCCCGACGAAGGAGGTGCCCTTTTACAGCGTGTATCTGTTGTTGGTGACGGGTTTGACCGGATTGGTCGCCACGGCGGACATGTTTAACCTCTACGTCTTTCTCGAAATCACCTCGCTGACCAGTTACGCCCTGGTCTCACTCGGTGGGAAGAGAGCCGTCGTCTCGGCGTTCCGCTATGTCATTCTCGGGACTGTTGGAGCGGCATTTTATCTACTCGCGGTCGGCTATTTTTACAGCATGACGGGAACGCTCAACATGGCGGACCTTGCTGAACGGCTGCCTGCCCTGGTTGATTCAACGGCCATCCTGGTCGGGTTCGCGTTCTTCGTGATCGGGATGTCGATCAAGATGGCGCTCTTCCCGATGCATGCATGGTTGCCCGGGGCCTATTCGGACTCACCGTCGGCCGTCAGTGCCCTGATTGCCGCCACCACGACCAAAGTCGCCGCGTATGTGCTGATTCGAGTCATGTTTTTCGTGTTTGAGCCGGAGTTCTCGATCGAGCGAATTCCGGTCGCTCCGCTCTTGAGTTGGATGGGAGCAGTGGCCATGATTGTGGGATCCGTCATCGCAATTGCTCAAACCGACTTCAAACGGCTGCTTGCGTATTCTTCGGTGGCCCAGATCGGGTACATCATGCTGGGCATTGGCCTGGCGAACCCGGCCGGGTTTACCGGGGGCATTCTGCATCTCGTGAACCATGCGTTCATGAAAGGCGGACTGTTTCTCGTCGCCGGTGCGATTGTCTACCGCACCGGCCTGCGCCACATCCACGAATTTCAGGGGTTATCGGTCAAGATGCCAGCCACTGCCGCGGTGTTCACTGTCTGTGCATTCGCAATGATCGGCATTCCTCCAACTGGTGGATTTTTTAGCAAGTTGTATCTGATAGTCGGTGCCATCGAAGCGGGCAACTGGATATTCGTGAGCGTGATCGTGCTGAGCAGCATGCTCGCGCTTGCCTATATGATGAAAGTCCTCCGCTACATTTACCTCCCGTCAGACCGTGCGTCCATTGCAACGGACGTCGAGCGGCATGACGTGCCATGGACGATGCTCGGCCCGATGCTCCTGATCACTGTCAGCATCGTGCTACTGGGGATTTTCAATGGTGACCTGGTGGGACACTTCATCGATCCGGCTGTACCAGCCGGACTGGGCAGGTTAGCCCCGTGACCATACTGGCCGCCTGGATCGCCATCGTCGCCCCTTGTCTCGGTGCTGCAACGACGCCGCTCCTGGCGCGCATCCACCCCCGACTCAGGGACCTGGCCGCGGTCGGTTGTTCGCTCGTCTCAGCGGCCGCGGCGCTGAGCCTGATACCGACCTTGTTTCACCCGGAGCAGCTTCCGGTGGAACACACCATGCGCTGGCTTGAGCGACCGTTCCCCGTCGAGTTCGGCGTTCTGGTCGATCCCCTGAGTGTTGTGCTGGCCAACGTTGTCGCCGTGATCAGTAGCATCATCATGATCTACTGCGTCGGCTACATGCATGGCGACGCTGCCTTGACCCGTTTTTGGATGTGGATGAACGGATTCATTGGCAGCATGCTGTTACTTGTGCTCTCGAGCAACCTGCTCTTCATGTTTGTCGGTTGGAAATTGGTGGGCGTTTGCAGCTACGGACTGATCGGTTTTTACTACCAGGATCAACGCAAGTATTGGATCGGCGGCCCTGAGCCCACTGCCTTCGTCAAACCCTCCGAGGCCTGTCTCAAAGCCCTTGTGGTGACCGGGCTTGGGGACATGCTCATGCTTGGGGGCATCCTGCTCCTGTATTTCTACGCTGGAACGCTGAACTTTCTAGAGCTGTACGCCACCGCGCCGACCTGGTTTGCGCATCTGGCAGAAGCCCCTGGCTTGGTCATCCTGATGACGCTCCTCCTGCTGGCCGGCCCACTCGGCAAATCTGCACAGTTCCCGTTTCACGAGTGGCTTCCGGAAGCCATGGCCGGACCCGGCCCGGTGTCGGCACTGATCCATGCCGCAACGATGGTCAAGAGCGGGGTGTATCTTGTCGCTCGCCTCGCACCGATATTTTTCTACGGCTACTGGGTCGCGGGCCATGACGATGCGCGCTGGTTCTTCACTATCACTGCCTGGGTCGGAGCGTTCACGGCATTTCTCGCCGCCACCCAGGGCCTGGTCGCACTAGAACTCAAGAAAGTGCTGGCGTATTCAACGGTGAGTCAGATCGGCTACATGTTGCTGGCCCTCGGCGTGGCCGGACTCTCGCCCGGGTTACTCCTGAACGGCTACACCGCCGGACTGTTTCACCTCGTCAGCCATGCCCTGTTCAAGGCCTGCCTCTTTCTGTGTGCAGGCACGGTGATTCATGCGGTTCATTCGTTCTATCTCACCGACATGGGGGCGACCCGCCGATATTTGCCATGGACCTGGATCTGTATGCTGATCGCTTCCGCATCGCTCATGGGCCTTCCACCATTTCCTGGGTTCTGGAGTAAAGACGCGGTTCTGCTTTCAGCTCTGGATGGAAGTTGGGCGCTTTTCGGACTGGCGCTGGTGACAGCCGCAATCACGGCCTTCTATACGGTCCGTTGCTTCGGCCTCGTCTTTCACGGTGCACCGAGTACTCACATCACTCACCTTACAAAAGACGAGGGAACGGCGAGCCACCTCGACGACGGGCCCGCGACGATGCGATTTGCAATCGCACTTTTGGCCATGGCGCTCGTGGTTGCCGGCCTTGGAGGCCGGGCACTGGAACATTTTCTTCACCACGCATTCGAGGTCAGCGGATTCGACGACGCACTCCAATGGGCGGTGCAGAGCGCCGCCCATGGCGGCACCGCAGTACACTCCGCGGTACCCTGGCTTTCAGTACTCGTCGTACTCATCGGTGCGGCACCCGCCTATGTGCTGTACCTGAAAAGACATAGCACACCACAAGCCCTCTTCGACTGGAACGCGATAACCCGTCGTCTCCAGATGTTTTTCTGGAACCGATGGGGGATGGATCATGCCTTCATGACGGCGTTTGTGACCGGCCCACAGCGCTGCGCCCGCTGGATCGCAACAGACTGCGAAGCTCGTCTCGATCGTCTGGTGCATCATCGCCTCCCCTGGGCCTTCACGAGACAGATTCAGCGGGTGGTCGAGCACTTGCGCGCCGACACCGAAGAGATGCTCTACAACGTGTCGTATGTGCTCATCCTCTTGGGCACGCTGCTGGTGTACTTATTTCTGGGCGCCGCCGGGGGATAACGAGTGCTCGAGATTCTTCTGACCCCACTCTTCGCCTCACTGACCGTCTGGTTACTCGGGCGCCGACTCGGCCGGCAGGTCGGTTGGATCGTCGTGGTGGCTCTACTCTTTGCAACGCTTCGAGCGGTCATGGTGGCGCTCGACGTCGCAGAGGAGGGCCCCATCACCCAGGACTACTTCATCGTAGCACCGGGCATTGTTCTGGGATTCTTGGCCGATGGCCTCAGCGCTCCCACTCTTGCGGTAGTACTGCTCCTCTGTACCGCCCTGGCGACGTACTCCATACGATATCTCGCACACCGGATAGAGGTCCTGTACGCGGACGAATCGGTCGATGTCCAAACCGGTTACTATGTGCGGTTTTTTGCGCTGCTCCCGCTGTTTCCGCTCGGGTTCATCGGCACGATTCTCAGCACCAATCTCGTGACGGTGTACTTCTTCATGGAAGTGCTGACCCTGACGCTCTTTTTCCTGATGGCGTACTACGGGTACCGGGAACGCGTGCGAGTCGCCTTCATTAGCCTCGCCTGGGGCATCATGGGGGCGTTGCTCTTTTTGGTGGCTGCCTTGTTGATCTATACCGAGCTAGGAAGTCTCGCCATCGCCGACCTCCCGACTCTCGCTGGCAGCCCTGTCGCGACCGTCATCGTGACACTCTTCACCGTCAGCTTGATGCTGAAGTTGGCCATCATGCCATTTCATGTGTGGATGCCGTCCGTCCATGCTGAACACCCGACTTGCATCGCGGGGTTACTTGCCGTCTACGCCAATTTGGCTGTCTATGTTTTGATTCGCGTGGCCGTACTACCAATGGGCGTCGACTTCGCTCCCCTCGGCACGCCGCTCATGGTGCTCGCCCTGATCACGATGGTGTACGGTTCGCTGCTGACCCTGGCACAGACAGACATCAAGCGTCTGGCTGCCTGTTCCACCATCAGTCAGATCGCGTATTCCGTGCTCGGATTGGGTGCCCTGACAGCGTCGAGTGTTGAAGGTGGGCTGTTCTTTTTCCTCAGTCACATCATGGGGAAAACGGTCTTCTTCTCCACGGCCGGCATCGTCGTCTACACAACCGGCATCCGGGACATGCGGGCCCTAGGGGGGCTTGCTCGCAAGATGCCACTTACGGCCACCCTCTGGGTACTCGGCTGCCTGATGCTATCTGGATTTCCCCCCTTCTCGAGCTTCACCGCCGAATGGATCATGTTCACTGGCATCTTCGAGAGAGGTGCATTGACTGGCGCATTTGGACTGACCATTGCCATCATGGGGCTCACGGCCATCCTCCTTACCGTGGCTTACACGTTCGGCGCGGCCCGGACTATCTTCTTTGGCCCTCTGACGCCTGAACTTCAGACAATGGAACTGCAGGACCCGCCGTGGACCATGACCGTACCGCTCTTCGTCGTTGCGGCAGTCTCCATCTGGCTAGGAATCTTTCCACGACCCATGATGAATTTGCTGGACTCCGTCGTAGGTCACCTGTAGCAAGGGGATCAGGGTGTCCCGGACGATTGGCCGCGCCTGGCTGCCGTACAGTAAAAAGGCCCGACCTGTCACGAATGACAGCCCGAGCCTTCACATTCCGATCTTGACTGGACCGATCGTCCCCGTGGGCACGGCCGATCCAATCTACATCACTGACGTAATCCCACGTGGTTCGCGAACACCAGCGTAACTAGTCGATACTCCGCACAACCCAGCGGCCCTCGATAGGCTCTTCCCCACCGTCGAGAATTGCGCGCTGCAAGACAACGGTCAACTGCTGCTCGGATTCCGCACCATCGACTTCCAAAGTAGCCGTGATCTGAACCTCTTTCGTAAAGAGCTGACCGTCGTACTGGGTCAGATCCAAGGGATTGTTCGGATCGGCTAGGCTCAAGAACGCCTCAGTGTTTTCCGCAGACAACTCCTGCTGAGCGTCAGACACCATCTTGGCGAGCTCCATCGTCCGGTCACGCCAATCGGTCCACGCCTCTTGCACTTCACGGTCACGTCGCCCAACATCGTCGCCCTCACGTTCAGCCTCAAGCACGCGGTTGATGGCGTCGAAGTTCTCGTCCTGGTACGCGACCTTTTCTTCGTCGAACGTCGTCTGCGCTTCTTGCGCCTCAATGAATGCCGTATTCAGTTCTCGAATACGGAGCGGTCGAGACTGCTCTTCTGTGACATTCTCAACGCTGGGGCTTGACACCGTCCCCTGTTCCCTTGGGTTCCACGCAAACATGGCAATGTTTGCGAGCGACCCACGGTCGCCTACATTGGCAGCCCGAAAATAGGCGCGGATCAACGTCTGTTCCTCTCCGCCCCCACCGCACCCGGACGCTAGAACTGCCAGCGGTGCCACCAACAGCGCGAGCATGAGTGCCGTCATCCTGGATCGAGACATTTTCACCGCCTCCTCTCGCTTGGTCTTAAGGCAGGGGCTTATCCCACCCCCTGCATACACGTGAATTTTCCGAATCACCCGGCCAACCTGCTTGATCTATCCGTCGCCGTCTTCAAGAGGCACGACCGGACCAGCATCTTCGTCTGCCCCTTCCTCCACGCCATCAACGATGAGGTCGCGGTCTCCCGTCAGTCTTACCAAAGAGACTACCTGGTCCTGCTCATCGATCTCAATCAGCCGTACCCCCTGTGTTGCTCGTCCGATAGGGCGTACGCCTTCTGTATTCATGCGGAGTACTTTTCCCTGCTGGGTAATGAGCATAAGCTCATCTTCATCCTCCACATAGGCGATTCCGGCTACACGCCCATTACGAGCCGTCGTTTGAATGTTAATAATACCGACTCCCCCGCGTGATTGCACGCGGTATTCGCCGAGGTCGGTTCGCTTTCCGTAGCCGTTCGCCGTCACAGTCAGCACCGCACCGTCGGGCCGGACGTTCGCCATCGCGACCACCTCGTCCTGCCCCCGGAGCATGATGCCCCGGACGCCGTGGGCCGTGCGACCCATGGCGCGCACATTCGACTCCGCAAAACGGATGGCTTGTCCCCGGCGCGTACCCAAGAAGATTTGTCCAGTTCCATCAGTTATTTCGGCCGCAATGAGCGCATCGTCGTCGGCTACGCCCGCCCCGATAATCCCACCCTGGCGCGGGTTGCTGAACATGCGAAGATCTGTCTTCTTGATCGTCCCTCGCCGGGTTCCGGTCACGATGTAGCGTTCGCCCTCATTCTCTGGCCATTCCCGGACCGCCAGTAACGCGGCAATCTTTTCGTCTGCACGCATGGACACGAGATTGGCAATAGCCTTCCCGCGACCACTCGGTCCGACATCAGGGATCGCGTGCACCTTGAGCCAGTACACACGACCTCTATCAGAGAAAATGAGGATGTAGGCGTGCGTTGACGCAACAAAGAGATGAGTCAGAAAATCCTCTCCTCGCGTCCGCATACCGATGCGTCCCTTCCCACCGCGACGCTGGCTCCGGTACTCCGTGAGCGCCGTTCGCTTGACGTATCCGGTATTGCTGACCGTGATCGCCATGTCCTCCTCGGCGATCAAGTCTTCTATCCGTAACTCCCCTGGATCGTTGATGATCTCCGTGCGACGCTCATCGCCGTACTTGTTTTGCACCTCACGAAGCTCATCGACCACGATTTCCATCAACAACGTCTCGCTGCCGAGAATCTTTCGGAGCCGTTCGATGAGAATCTGCAACTCAGCGAGCTCATCAAGCACTTTCTGGCGCTCAAGCCCGGTGAGCCGTTGAAGCTGCATGTCGAGAATCGCTTGCGCCTGGATTTGGGAGAGTTCGAACTGCTCCATCAGGCCTGTTCGCGCTTCGGCGGGATTACGAGCCCCTCTGATGAGCGCGATGACTGCGTCCAGATGATCGAGGGCGATCTTGATGCCCTCGAGAATGTGGGCCCTGGCTTCAGCCTTCCGCAGCTGATACTCGGTACGGCGCCGAACGACCTCGCGACGAAATTCGATGAAGTACTCGATGAGATCCAGCAGACCCAGAACTCTTGGGCGGCCGCCGACTATGGCCAGCATGATGACGCCAAATGTGGTCTGTAGCGGGGTCTGCTTGTAGAGGTTATTCAGGACAACCTCTGCCACCTCACCTCGTTTTAGCTCGATGACAACGCGCATACCCCGACGATCGGATTCGTCTCGCAAGTCACTGATACCCTCGAGCGACTTGTCTCGTACCAGCTCCGCAATTTTCTCAATGAGCCTCGTCTTGTTCAGTTGATACGGAATCTCGGTGATGATGATCGCCTGGCGATCTCCCTTACCGATGTCCTCGATTGATGTTCGCCCTCGGACGGTCAACGCGCCACGCCCGTTCAGATACGCGGCGTCAATTCCAGCGCGGCCTACGATGAACCCACCGGTGGGGAAATCAGGCCCCTCGACTCGCTCTCGCAGGCCCAGGCGTTTCTCGTCCTCCGGTAGGTCGCGGTGCTCAACGGTCCAAATGATGCCGTCGATGACCTCTCTGAGGTTGTGAGGAGGAATGTTCGTCGCCATGCCAACGGCGATTCCTGCCGAACCATTGACAAGCAAATTTGGAAACGGCGTGGGCAGCACCGAGGGCTCATCTGTGGTTTCGTCGTAGTTAGGAATAAAGTCGACCGTCTCCTTGTCGAGATCGGCCATCAGGTCGTCGGCCAGTGGCTGAAGTTTTGCCTCGGTGTAGCGCATGGCGGCCGGCGGATCGCCGTCCACTGACCCGAAATTCCCCTGGCCGTCGACCAGCGGGTACCGCATGTTGAACCCTTGCGCGAGTCGAACGAGCGTGTCGTAGATCGAGGCATCTCCATGGGGATGGAAATTCCCCATCACCTCGCCCACGATCTTTGCGCACTTCCGATAGGTTCGGTTCGAGGCCAACCCCATCAAACGCATTCCGTAGACGACACGCCTATGGGCAGGCTTTAGCCCATCGCGTACGTCAGGCAGCGCTCGACCAATGATGACGCTCATGGCGTAGTCCATATAGGACCGCCGCATTTCGTCTTCGATATTGACCGGCGACCGCGTCTCTGGCGCGTCTGACATGGATAAAATTCTCTAAAAGGTGTGAACTCGAAGAAGTGCGAACAGGAAGAAATCTTCCGGTCTATACGTCGAGGTTCTTCACATCAAGGGCGTTTTCTTCAATGAAACGCCGTCGGGGCTCGACCTGATCACCCATCAGGGTCGTGAACATGAGATCCGCTTCGGTATCGTCTTCGGCATGGACCTGGAGCAAGGTTCGATTGTTAGGGTCCATTGTGGTGGTCCACAACTGTTCCGGATTCATCTCGCCGAGACCCTTGTAACGATTGATCGCCACGCCTCGTTTACCGGCCGCTAGGAAATGTTCAACCAGTTCATCCAATGTTCCGATGACACAATCCTCTGATTTTCCGTTTTCGACTACTTCTGCCGCCGCTTCATCGGAACTCCCACTTTGTTCTGCCGCTCCATCTTCAGTGGAGTGATTTACTGTATCTCCCTGCACCACATTGGACACGGAAACGGGCACACTGATGTCCCGTATCGGTTGGTAGCTGACCCAGAGCGCCTGATACTCCGCTGCTTGAATAAATTCAATTCCGAGCATTTCCCGACGTGCGAAGCCCGCACTACGATCTTCGATGGCCAACGCAAAACTATTGTGTTCAGCGTCGGTGACGACTGAGACCGTACGCAGTGATGTTGTTAATTGACTGGCATGCGACTCCAGGGCCACCTGGTTGGCGAAGAAATTCTTATCCGCTGCACCGCCGACAAGAAGGCTCTTCACGATCTCGAGATCATGGCCACGACGTTCCACAATCCCGAGATACCGCTGAAATGTCACGATGTCATGCAGTAATCTCTCCAGCTCTTCTCCACCGACCTTTTGCTGGTCGAACGAAAGGATGCGAGTCTTGGCCGCCCGTTCAAAGAGCCAGGAGTTCAGCGCCCGATCATCTTTGATATAGGTCTCGTTACGGCCTCGTTTCACACGATACAGCGGTGGCTGTGCGATGTGAATATAGCCGCGCTCGATGAGCATCCGCATCTGACGATAAAAGAAAGTCAGCAGAAGAGTCCTGATGTGCGATCCATCCACATCAGCATCCGTCATGATGATGATGCGGTGATACCGTAGGTTCTCTGGATTGAAATCCTCTTTGCCAATGCCACAGCCCAAGGCAGCAATCATCGTACGAATCTCGTCACTGCCAAGCATCTTGTCGAATCTGGCCTTCTCGACATTCAAAATCTTGCCTTTAATCGGCAAGATTGCCTGGAATTGTCGGTCTCGACCTTGTTTCGCAGAACCGCCCGCCGATTCTCCCTCGACAATATAGAGCTCGCATTTCTCAGGATTTCGCTCCTGGCAATCTGCGAGCTTTCCGGGAAGGCTGCTGTTATCGAGGGCGCCCTTACGACGAACAAGCTCACGGGCCTTCCGTGCCGCCTCCCGCGCTCGTGCAGCGTCGATCGTTTTATTAACGATACGCTTCGCAATCGCGGGATTTTCCTCGAGGAATGCTCCAAGCGCATCGTTCAGGATCGCCTCGACAATGCCCTTTACCTCGGTATTACCGAGTTTTGTTTTTGTCTGTCCTTCGAATTGCGGGTCTGGAATCTTTACACTGATGACGGCAGTAAGCCCTTCGCGAATGTCATCCCCGCTAATGCTTTCCTTGAGATCCTTCGCGAGGTTCTGACGAGTCGCATAGGCATTCACGGTTCGGGTAAGCGCCGCACGAAATCCGGAGACATGCGTGCCTCCTTCTTGGGTATTGATATTGTTGGCAAAAGCGTGCAAGACCTCAGCGTAACTGTCGTTCCACTGAAGAGAGATCTCTGCTTCAATCCCATCCTTCACGCCACGCATATAGATAGGATCGGCGTTAACCGCTGTCCGATTCTTATTTAGATGTTGTACGAACTCGTTAATCCCGCCTTCATACCGGAAATCGTGTTCCTTGCCATCACGCTCATCGTTGAGCGTAATTCTGACGCCAGCATTAAGGAACGCAAGTTCCCGCAGGCGATGTGCCAGCGTATCGAAACTAAATACGGTTGTTTCGAAAATGTCGGCATCCGGTCTGAACGTTACTTTCGTACCTCTTCGTTCGGTCGTTCCGGTCTCTTCCAGATCACCATCGCGTTCACCACGCGTGTAGCTTTGTTGGTATACCTTCCCGTTACGCCAGATTTCCAACGATACGTTTCGCGAGAGGGCGTTTACGACCGAAACGCCGACGCCATGCAACCCACCAGAAACCTTGTAGGTATCATTGTCGAACTTACCACCAGCGTGCAGCACCGTCATCACGACTTCCGCTGCTGTTGGGCCACTTTCATGCCGATCAACGGGAATTCCACGCCCGTTATCCAGCACCGTGACCGAATTGTCGATATGGACCGTAACCGCGATCGACGTACAGAATCCGGCGAGCGCTTCATCAATTGAGTTGTCAACGACCTCGTACACAAGGTGGTGCAACCCCGTCGTCCCGGTAGATCCGATGTACATCGCCGGGCGTACTCTGACGGCTTCGAGCCCCTCCAGCACCGTAATGTTTTCACCGGTATAGTCGGCCGAATCTGGTGGGGTGATCTCGGGGTTTACCGCCAGTGGCGGCGCGTCAGATTCCTTATGTTCCAACTCCGTCATTTCCTCTCTGTCGGGTTGTCGAGCGCCGTTGTAATGAGGGCGAGGAAATCACGTGCGAATCTGATTTCGACACCGCGTGGGCAGAAACAGCGTCTAAACACGCATCGGCATGATGACGTACGTGTAATTACACCCACCGGACGCAAGTGGTGACAGGACTGCCTGGCTCAACTCGTCCTTGAACTCAAGAGCAACACTCTCTGAATCGGCCACCCCAAGAAAGTCCAGTACATATTGCGCGTTAAAGCAGATCGCCTTCGCTTCTGCCTCGTACTCGACCGAGATGACTTCTGACGCCTCACCCACCTCTGGACTATTGGACGAGATTTCCACCTTGCCTGTATCCACCTGGAATTTAACCGCGCGGGACCGCTCACTGGACAAAAGGGCTACACGTTTAATCGCATTTGTCAGCCGATCGCGCTCGAACTCAACCCGTTTGTCATTACCTTTCGGAATTACCCGTTCGTGGGCGGGAAACTGCGCGTCAATCATGCGAGACACGAGTTGACGCCGACCGATATTAAAGAACAGGTGGTTCTCCCCACGCGCGTAGACCACCGTTTCGTCACCATCCTGGAGAAGTCTGGCTAATTCCCACAAGGTCTTCTTGGGCAGGATAATCCGCTCCTCGGCCTCCTCTGCATCGTCAGTTTCTAAACCAGCCGCGGAACTGTCCCCTGACCGTGGCGCCGACGCCAGCGCCAATCGGTGCCCATCCGTCGCAACCAGACTCATTGACGATGGTGTGAGCAAGAAAAGAGCCCCATTGAGGAAATACCGCGTATCTTCACCGGTTATGGCAAACTGCGTCTTGCTGACCATTTCGCGGAGCACCGAGGACGACAGATCCTGACCAGACTCCTCCTCCTGCACAGGCAGGGAGGGAAAATCGTCACGCGGCAGTGTCTGCATCCGAGAATTAAATCGCTCGGCTGACACTCTCACGGTGTCTTTTCCCGATTCGGAGATCGAGACCTCAGTTTCCGGCAGCGCCTTCACTATCTCGAAAAGTTTCTTCGCTGGAAGCGTCAGAGAGCCACCAGTTGTGACCGTCGCTGGGCATTGACTCCGCAGCCCAACTTCCAGATCAGTGGCTGTAAGTCGAATGACCTCTCCCTTGTCTTCAGCCTCAATCAGAATGTTGGCAAGAATGGGGATGGTATTTTTTCGTTCGATGATGCCCTGAAAAAGCTGTAGTTCTCTGAGCAGTTCGGTCTTGTGGACACTGAGTTCCATGAGCTGGAGGGACCTCGGGAGAGTGACGGTTCCATCAGCGGTACATCGAGTACCAGAGATATAGCTTAATTATATCAGGGAATTGTATGTCTGTTGAAAAGCAATGAAAAATGTTTAAGTCTTTTTTATTCAATTATTTAAATTGTTAAAAAAAACCTAACAACCAGAGCCTTTTGTGCGCGATCAATGCTGGCGATAAAGAGGAGGGAATATTCAACAGTTGCTCAACAGGCTTTTTGGCGCGGAGGTTGTGGAAAAAATCAGACTTTCAGTTAAATGCGGCAAGAAAATTCTCGATAAGCCCGTTGAAGGAGCTATCGCTCTTGCGGGCCCCTTCCACTTTTCGGATGGAGTACAGGACGGTGGAATGGTGTTTCCCCCCGAAGCTTTTGCCTATTTGAGGTAGCGATGCACCTGTCAAGGTTTTTGACAAATACATACCTATTTGGCGCGGGAGCGCGACTAGTTTTGAGTTGTTTCTTGACTTTAAGTCACTTATTTTCAACGAGTAATAGTTTGCAATGTATTTTTGGATCATCTCGATCGTGACCTTCGGATCGTCTCGATCGAGAATATCGCGAAGGACGTCTTGAGCAAGTGGGAGTGAGATTTGGCTCCCTGTCAATGAAGCGTAGGCAATGAGCCGGATCAAAGATCCCTCAAGTTCGCGTACATTTGACTTGATCTTGCCGGCTATATACAGGGCCACGTTGTCAGGGAGAGGTATGGTCTCCGTTTCTGCTTTTTTCTTGAGGATGGCTACTTTTGTCTCAAGATCTGGCGGCTGGATGTCGGCAATCAATCCCCATTCGAATCTCGAGCGCAGCCGCTCTTCAAGAGATGGAATTTCGTGGGGCGGACAATCACTACTGATGACGATCTGTCTCTGTGAGTCGTACAGCGAGTTAAACGTGTGGAAAAACTCGGTCTGGGTTCCCTCTTTGCCGGCAAGAAACTGAATATCGTCAACAAGTAGGATGTCCATGCTGCGGTAACGCTCTCGGAAGTCGAGGATGCGATCGTAGCGGACGGCGTTGATCATCTCGTTCATGAAACGTTCTGAGGAGACGTAAGTTAGCGCGAGATCCGGGGTGCGGGTCTTCAAATACTGTCCAATCGCATGCATGAGATGGGTTTTCCCCAGACCAACACCGCCGTAGATAAAAAGCGGATTGTAAGACCGAGAAGGGGCCTCAGCGACAGCGCGTGCGGCAGCATGTGCGAATTGATTGGATGGACCCACGACAAATCTGTCAAAGGTGTAGCGCTGATTTAACCGAGCTACGTTGTGCGATTGGGGGCTTGGTGTGTTACCGGCCGAGGCTGTGTCTGGAGCCGTCTTGCTCGGTGAGGGATTCTCTGTCACAAAAGCAATCTTTGTACCCTGGCGCTGAAGCTCGCCGGTAGCCTCTCCAATGATTCCAGCGTAGTGCTTGGTCAGCCAATTGCGGAATAATTCATTGGGGACCTGCACAGTGACGGTCTGACCGGTATCCTCGAGAAATCTAGTCGGTCTGAACCACGTATGATAACTGTGCCTGTTGACCTTGCTCTCGATGCGGGCAAGGATTTGCTCCCATACGTTTTCTGACATCAGGCTGTGTTCGGCGCCATAGAAAGGCGATGACGGTCGTTGGTCTAGTAGAGTAGAACCAACAAAATTACATAAATGTTAAAATTTCCACAAAATTTTCCACACCTGTGGAAAACTCGCCGAAATTTAAATGGTTTTAATTAATCAAAATCGAATTTTAGAGATTCTAGCATGGTCTTGGGCGGTGTCGCAATTGCACAGTATTTCACACCGTATAACGTCCTAGGGCTGATAATAGGTCTTGACAATTTGTAGTTAAAATATGTACCTTCGAGAGTTACCATTGTTCCAAAGGAGACGTAGTATAGATGAAGCGTACGTTCCAGCCTAATCGTCGTCATCGCCGTAAGACGCACGGATTTCGCACCCGGATGAGTACACCGGCCGGTCGTCGGGTGCTCAGTCGTCGTCGTGCCAAAGGCCGTCACCGTCTCACGGTGTCAGGTTAGCCTTCGGCCCCTGTGTCTTTAACACGTCATTGTTTCCTCTTCTTGTAAGCTCGGCAGGGACTGTAGAGATGGCCGATGAGAATGCAGTCCGAACGCTCACCAGGGCCGAGTGTCTCCGTTCTCGCCCAGATTTTCTGAGCATTCAGCGTCGTGGTCTCCGGGCCAGAGGGCGCTATATGACACTTGTCTGTAGGGCGAGTGGGCAGGGAATTAGCCGGCTCGGTATTGTGGCGCCACGACGTCTAGGAAATGCGGTTCAGCGAAATCGGATGAAGCGCCGTGTTCGAGAATTGTTTCGTCATTGCAAACCTCCGGTTGCTCTCGACGTGGTTGTCTTGCCTCGGCCAGAGTTGGGCAAAGTATCCTTCTCGAGCCTAGAGGAGGATTACTCCCGGGTGCTCCGCCGCCAGCTTCGAGCCATTGGCGCTCCGTCATGATATTCGAGCGTGTCAGTCGGTCGCTTGTCTGGGCCTGGATCGCAGCCTTGCGCGGTTATCGTGTGGTTTTACGTCCTCTCTTTGTCGGGGCCTGTCGCTTTCATCCGACTTGCTCTCATTATTCTGAACAGGCCGTGCGCCAGTATGGAGTGGGGCGTGGCTTCTGGTTGACGGTGACTCGATTAGCTCGATGCCACCCGTTTAACCCGGGCGGTTACGACCCGATTCCCGTGAGTCCTGTCCAAGCGGCTCGTTCGCGCAGGAAATATTTATCCTAGGTCGATAGTCTATCGCTGAGTCTCTCTATGGAACGTCGAGTGCTGTTGGCCGTGTGTCTTTCGTTTCTGGTACTCGTCTTGTACCAGCGGTGGATAGGACCACCCCCGGGTCCAGTTGACGGTGGGGCGCTTCCCGTGGAACGTCCGACAGTCGCGGATGGTCGAGAGGAGCGAGTAGAGAGTGACGGCATTGGAACTGGTGCCGTTGCGCCGACCGGGCAGGTCCAGGAAAACGCCGAGACCGCACCTGTGTCGGTCGCAACGCCGTCAGTAGCCGATGATCAGCCACGGGACATTGTGGTGGAGACGGAACGCCTGCGGGCCGTTTTTGCGAATCGCGGTGCCACATTGGTGAGTTGGCAACTCAAAGGCTACACCGATGAGGACGGCGGGCCCGTCGAGTTGGTGTTGCCGGGTGTTGCGCCGGGGCAGGCGTTACCGTTTACGCTCGAAATTCCTGATGACGCGGCGTTGACAGCCCGTCTGGCAGAGGTGTTGTTTCGCCCTTCTGTTGATGGATTGGTCGTGGCGTCGGATCCAGGCACGCTCGTCTTTCTGTACGAGGATGATACCGGGTTACGTGTACGTAAGAGCTTTACGTTTCAACCGACGCCGGAGCAGCCCTATGTAGTGGTTGTCGAGGCCAGCGTGGTAACAAGTGCGGGCGCTCAGCCAGTCACGCTACGGTGGGGGCCGGCCTTGGGAGGGGTGCGAAGGGAGACCTCTCGGCTTGTATTTCAGCAGTTGCCAGGTGCGGTGCTCTACGGTCGAGCTTTAGAGAATGGTGCGTACGGAGAAGCCGATGTGCATCGAGCTCTTCCGAGTGACCTCGGCCCAACCTCGGTCTATGAAGGCCAATTTGCGTTTGCTGGTGTCGACAATCACTACTTTCTCGTGGTGGGTCTCGGCAACACCGCGGAGAGCCGTGTTGACTATCGCCCGGTTGCCGTAGGCAATTTGCCGCACGATTTGGTGGACTTTGCCCTTACGACGACACCTGACTCCGGTGCATTTTCGTTTTTTATCGGTCCAAAAGATTTCGATCTCCTGGGTGAGGTGCACCCTGATCTTGTGCGGGCGATTGATTTCGGATGGTTGTCAGTCCTTGTGGTGCCGTTGCATCGATCGCTGAAATGGATCTTTGGGTTTGTCGGCAATTGGGGCTGGTCGATCATTTTTTTGACCGTGCTCATCAACATTGTGATTTTTCCGCTTCGCCAGAAAAGCGTGGCGTCGATGCGGAAAATGCAGGAATTACAACCGGAGATGAAAGCGATCCAGGCTCGGTATGCCAATCTCAAGGCGACCGACCCGGAAAAACAGAAGATGAATCAGGAAGTGATGGAGCTCTATCGCCGGCACGGGGCCAACCCGGCGAGTGGGTGTTTGCCAATGCTCCTCACCATGCCCATCTTGATTGCGTTTTATCGACTCTTGTCGATGGCTGTTGAACTACGTGGGGCCCCGTTCATGTTCTGGATTACAGATCTCTCGGTTCAGGATCCGCTCTACGTGACGCCTGTTGTGATGGGTGCCTCGATGGTCTTCCAGCAGAAGCTGCAGCCATCGCAGGCAGACCCCATGCAACAGAAAGTCATGATGTTCATGCCGATCATGTTTACCTTCATGTTTCTGTGGGCACCGAGTGGTTTGGTGATTTATTGGTTGACGAGTAATGTGATCGGAATCGGACAGCAAGTGATGTTCAACCGGATGGCCGGGCCTCTCCCCACTCGGCAGGTGAGACCGCCCGCAGAGCGGCGGGTCACTCGAGCCGTTGCCGGCGCTACCGATCCAGAGAATCCGTCGGGTGATAAATTTACGACCAACCCATCCGGCGAAAAGTTCACTGCAGGTAAATCCGTGCGGTCCTCGAAGCAGCCTCGGCAGGGCAAGGGTTCTCGCCGCGCTCGAAGCAAGAACAAGTAGGAGTGAGTCATGGTGCCAGCACTTGAAGCCCGTATGGTGGCATTTGTCGAAGCAGTGACGAACGCGATGGGATTGTCACTCAGCGTCGCATGCACGGCGATTGAGGATGGAACGCGCATCACGATCGATGGTGATGGTGGGGAGCTGTTTTTGAGGCGAAAAGGTGCGGGGCTTGATGCGCTTCAGCACATCGTGAATGCAGCGTTCCGAAGTGAGCATACCGCCGGGCATATTGTTGTTGATTGTTTCGACTATCGTAAGAGCAAGGACGAAGAGCTGAGGCAGACAGCCCAGCTTCTTGCGGAGCGTGTGCGTACGACTGGGGAGACTCAGGAAATAGGTCCGTTGAATCCATACGCGCGGCGGATTGTCCACTTGGCTATCGCGGAAGAGCTGGGGGTGTCCTCGGAAAGTATCGGTGACGCGTTCTTGAAGACAGTATTGATTTCCGCGAGTGCGTAGCGTGTCCTAGGCGTTCCGTGGTGCACCCTGCTTCGGGGTAGTCTCCGTTTCACGGAGTCAGGGCGTGTTTTCTCCTGATGACACCATCGTTGCGATAGCGACGCCCCCCGGTCGGGCTGGTCTGGGTGTGGTGCGTCTCAGTGGTCCTCGCGCAGAGTCCATTGTTCAGACCTTGTTGCGGCGGAACGCGCCGTTGCCGGCGCGCGAAGCCACATTTACCACATTGGTAGACCGATCCACCGGTACGCGGGTGACCGCGATCGATCAGGTGGTGGTCACACTTTTTCCGCGCCCCCAATCGTATACGGGAGAGCATGTGGTGGAGGTTTCTGCCCATGGTAGCCCGGTATTGCTTGAGAGGATTCTGAAGTTGGCCTGTTCGGCCGGAGCGCGTCTCGCCGAGCCCGGTGAGTTTACATTTCGGGCATTTTTGAATGGCCGGATTGACCTTGTGCAGGCCGAGGCCGTTGCTGATCTCATTGATGCCGTTACTCCACTACAGGCCCGTCAAGCATTCGACCAGCTTGAGGGAACTATTACTGAGCACATTGGAGACGTGGATCGGCAGCTCTTTCACCTTATTGCCCGGCTCGAAGCCTCTCTAGATTTTCCAGAGGAGGGATACCATTTTATCGACGCGGATGAGCTGGTTGTTGGCATCGAACAACTGGGCAAACAGATCCGGTCTCTTCTCTCTGGGGCAACGCAGGGCCGATTGATACGCGAAGGTTGTCAGGTTGTAATTATTGGAAGGCCAAATGTTGGTAAGTCAAGTGTTTTCAATTATTTAATTGGTTCAGAGAGAGCCATCGTGACCGAGGTTGCCGGTACCACGCGGGACCTTGTCACCGAAGTTGTGGATCTCAATGGACTGGCCGTGCGTTTGGTCGACGCGGCTGGTATTCGGCCCGCGGATGATCCCGTAGAAGCGGAAGGGGTGTCGCGAGCTCGGCAAGCTTTGGGGGTGGCCAGTGCCGCGATGGTCGTCCTAGATCGTTCGGAACCACTGGCAGCAGAGGACCGGGATGTACTGAACGAGACCACAGACACACCACGGCTAGTGGTTCTCAACAAAGAAGATCGGCCGGCTCGTTGGAGCCCGGTCGAGGTGCCCGTCGGCACGGCGGAGATCTCGGTGGAAGTGTCGGCACGTACGGGTAAAGGGATGGAAAGGTTGCGTGAGCAACTCGGGGCATTGTTAGTGGGTACGACGTCCCTGCGCGACGATCCAATCGTCGCAAACACGCGACATATCGATTTGCTTCAGCGGGCGGTGGGCGCGCTTGATGCGGCCAGTGATGCTGCCCGGGGTGGAGCCACCGAGGAATTCGTGCTTGCCGATCTTCAGGTTGCACGTGCAGCGCTTGAAGAGTTGACGGGGAAGCGGACTCCGGACGATGTGCTGCAGCACATCTTTGAGCGGTTTTGCATTGGCAAGTGAGGGGAGGACACCGGGAGCGCCATGTCAGAAGACTATGACGTGATCGTCATTGGGGCAGGACACGCCGGGATTGAGGCGGCGCATGCGGCGGCGCGGCTCGGCTGCACGGTTGGTCTGAGTACTTTGTCTCGCGAGACTGTCGGGCAGATGCCGTGCAATCCGGCCGTCGGAGGTACCGCGAAGGGGCATCTCGTACGCGAGATTGACGCTCTTGGCGGTGTGATGGGCCAGGCTATTGATGCAACGGCCATTCAGTTCAAGTTACTGAACCGAAGTCGTGGGCCTGCGGTCTGGTCGCCGCGAGCGCAGGCGGATAAACAGCAATACAGCCAGTGGATGCGTACACGGCTCGAGGAGGAGCCTCTTATTGGTTGGATTATTGGGCGGGTTGGCGAGGTGCTTGTCGAAGCTGGGCGCGTGACCGGCGTCGAACTCGAAGACGGGACACGGTATCGCTGCCGCACGCTTGTTGTGACAACCGGGACATTTCTGAACGGCCTCGTCCATGTCGGATCTGATCAGCACTCGGCCGGTCGCAGGGGTGAGCCGGCATCGCATCATCTTGGCGAGTCGCTCAAACGGTTGGATCTCGTCTGGGGGCGTCTCAAGACGGGGACGCCGCCTCGATTGGATCGGAAGAGCATTGATTTCAGTCAATTTGAAGAGGAACTTGGGGATGTACCCCCTGTGCCGTTCTCCTTCATGACGGGTGCGGTCGACCGACCCCAGATTTGTTGCCATATCGTCCATACAAATGAAGCGGTTCATGAGCTGGTACGCCGTAACCAGAACCAATCACCGCTTTACAACGGCCAAATCACTGGTGTTGGACCTCGATATTGTCCCTCCCTTGAAGACAAGGTGATGCGATTTCCTGACCGCGAGCGACATCAATTGTTTCTGGAGCCAGAAGGGCTGGATGTTCCCGAAATCTATGTCAGCGGGTGTTCGATGAGTCTACCGGCCGATGTGCAGAGACAGGTCATTGAGTCTCTTCCTGGCCTCGAGCGGGCCGTGATGATACGCCCCGGCTATGCTGTGGAGTATGACTTCATCCAGCCCACCGAACTGCGGCACACCTTGGAGACGAAGAGAGTAGAAGGGTTATTCCTTGCTGGTCAGATCAATGGCACCTCCGGCTACGAGGAGGCCGCCGGGCAGGGCCTTGTCGCAGGTGTAAACGCGGCCCGGCGGGTGCGTCGTTTGAGTCCGTGGCTGCTCGACCGTAGCGAGGCGTACATAGGGGTAATGGTTGATGACCTGACGACGCAGGGTTGTCTTGAGCCCTATCGGATGTTTACCTCCCGGGCTGAGCATCGGCTACTCCTTCGCATCGACAACGCGGATCTACGATTGACGGCACGTGGTCGGGAAATTGGATTGGTCAAGGAGGAGCGGTGGGCACGGTTTATGGCCCGGCGTGCGCGGTTTGAACGCAATGTCCAGCGTATTCGGAGTGCGAAGGTGCGGGAGCGTGGGAGAACGGTCGCTGCGACCCAGGTACTGAGGCGTCCAGGTATGACGTTGGCCGGGCTTGCTCAAGACGGTGTCGTGCAGATGGAGACAGATTCAGACAGTCTCGATATCGAGATGTCGAGCGTCGAGACACTCGTGAAGTACGA